>JAGHHM010000123.1 GCA_017887695.1 Oscillospiraceae bacterium
ACACGCTTGACATTGGGCTTCCACGTCCGGTTGGAACGCCTGTGGGAGTGGGACACCTTGATGCCAAAGGTAACACCCTTGTCACAGAATTGACACTTAGCCATCCGTTGCACCTCCTTGCTGTTCTGAATAAAACATGTGCCAAAAGCACCGACTGATATAATAGCAGAGTTTGACAGGAATTGCAAGCATAAATTGAAAAAACTTCAAAAGTTTTTGCGCTCTTGTCAAGGCTGGCCATTTATACTATAATATTCCCATCAAATTTCCCCTGTGGGTTGTCATATTTGGGATGGAGGAAAGCCTTATGATCAAACAGGATGAGATGAAAGGCGGCGTCAAGCTCCCGGAGCTGGTGGAGCAGCTGGGCCTGGCTGTTTTGAACAAAGGAAAGGACTACGAGAATGCCTTGGTGGGTATCCGGGATGTTAACCGCCCCGGCCTGCAGCTGGTGGGTTTTTTTGATTATTTTGATGAGCGCCGCCTGCAGGTGATTGGTATGGCGGAGACGAAGATGCTGGAGAGTATGACCCCAGAGCAGCGCGCAGAGAGCTTTTCTCATCTCTTTGAGTACGACATTCCCGCTCTGGTGGTTTCCCGGGATCTGGATGTATATCCGGAATGTCTCTCTATGGCGCGTAAGCACCAGCGCACCCTGCTCCATACGGCGGATACTACGGTGGTGTTTACCACCCGGGTCATTGAGTATCTGAGCCAGCGGCTGGCGCCCTCCATTACCCGCCATGGCGTGCTGCTGGATATTTACGGCGAAGGTGTTATGATCATCGGTGACAGCGGTATCGGTAAGAGTGAGACCGCTATTGAGTTGGTCAAGCGGGGCCACCGGCTGGTAGCAGACGACGCGGTGGACATCAGTCTGGTGTCTGACCGGCTGCTGGGAAAGGCGCCGGAGCTGATTCGCCACTACATTGAGCTGCGGGGCATCGGCGTTATTGATGTGCAGCAGCTTTTCGGTATGAGCGCCGTTAAGCTGGAGTCCCAGCTGGACCTGGTGGTGGAGCTGGAGCGGTGGCAGGAGGACAAGTTCTATGACCGTTTTGGCCTGGATGAACAGACCGTGGATATCTTAGGTATTAAGCTGCCTATTGTGACGATTCCCGTGCAGCCCGGACGGAACCTGGCGGTAATCGTTGAGGTGGCCGCTATGAATAACCGTGCCAAGAAGTATGGCTTCAATGCCGCCGCCAAGCTGGCAGAAGAGCTGGAACGGCACGTCCAGAACGGATAAGCCGCTCAGCTTTGGTAATGATAGGATAAGGTGGAAAATACTATGTATTATGTTGGAATTGATATTGGCGGTACCAACCTGAAGGCCGGACTGGTGGATGAACACTATCAGCTGGTCGCCACGAAAAAAATGCCTCTTCAATTTACTTCCATGGAGCAGATGGGGGAGACACTGACCGATATGGCCTTGGCACTGCTGGAGGAAAACCACATTGCCCGGGACCAGGTGGCCTCCATCGGCATGGGCTTTCCCGGCTCTGTCGATAACCGCCGGGGAGTGGTCATCAAGACGGTAAATATTCCTATCCGCTTTATGCCGGTGGCGGAAATGGTACATCGCCGCTGGGATGTGCCTGTGTATCTGGGAAATGACGCAGACTGTGCCGCCCTGGGGGAATATTACCACTATGGAGATGAAAAGCTGGAGAGTCTGATCCTGGTGACCCTGGGAACAGGCATCGGCACCGGGATCATTCTTGATGGAAAGATCCAGGCAGGCTTTAATGGTTTCGGCGGTGAGGGCGGACATATCGTCATTGTCCACGGCGGAGAGCCATGTACCTGCGGCCGAAAGGGCTGCTGGGAGCGTTATGCTTCTGCCAGTGCTCTGGTTCGCCAGACAAAAGCGGCCATGGAGGCAAATCCTGGCTCCGCCATGTGGCAGATGACCGGTGGTTTGGAGCAGGTGGACGGTCGTACGGCTTTCGCTGCTATGCGCGCAGGCGACGCCGCAGCCAAGGCTGTGGTGAAACAGTATCTTGACTATCTGGCGGAGGGCCTGGCCAACTTTATCAATATTTTCCAGCCGGAGGTCATTGCTTTGGGTGGAGGCGTCAGTCACGAACGGGACGAGGATCTGCTGGTGCCTCTGCAGTCCATGGTGCTGGATATGTGCTTTGGCCGAGAGGCGGAGCGCCACACCAAGCTGGTAAAAGCAAAGCTGGGCAACGACGCGGGCATTATCGGAGCGGCGCTGCTGGGTGTGTCCGGCTAATATGGTAATTCTGTAAAGTAAGGAGACTTTTCATGCCCTGGTATGAGGATTTTGACCGCTTGATTTCCCAAACTTTGCCCAGCCTTTCCGTTTCCCGGGAGGAGCCTATGGCAGCTCATACGACGTTTCGCATCGGCGGGCCGGCCCGACGCATGGCTTTTCCTTCCTCACCGGAGGAGCTGTCCGCTCTGCTGACTTTGGCGGAAAAAGAGGAATGGCCTTGGATGACGGTGGGCAACGGCTCCAATCTGCTGGTGCGGGACGAGGGACTGGATTTGCTGGTTATCGCCACCGGAAAACTGGAGCATATGGAGCTGATGGGCGACCACAGGATTCGGGCCTGGGCAGGAGTGTCTTTGGCCAGACTGGCAGTATTTGCGATGGAACATGGGCTGGAGGGGCTTGCCTTTGCCCATGGGATTCCGGGCAGCCTGGGAGGCGCGGTATTTATGAATGCCGGGGCTTATGGAGGCGAGATGTGCCAGGTGGTTGACGCTGTAACAGCATGGCTGCCGGGCAGAGGGGTAGTGGAGCTGCGGGGAGAGGAGCTGGCTTTTGGCTATCGCCGCAGTTGTTTTGGAGAAAATGGCGGTGTGGTGCTGTATGCGGACCTGGCTTTGCGGCCGGGGGACAGCCAGGCCATCCGCGGGGAGATGGAGGAGCTGATCCGCCGCCGGCGGGAAAAGCAGCCTCTGGAGTATCCCAGTGCCGGCAGCACCTTCAAGCGGCCTGAGGGCTATTTTGCCGCTGCGCTGATCGAACAGTGCGGCCTGAAGGGAGCAGCGGTAGGCGGCGCCATGGTCTCTCCCAAGCACTCCGGTTTTATTATCAATACCGGCGGAGCTACCTGTCGGGATGTGCTGGCCCTGATTGCCAAGGTACAGGATACGGTGAAGGGGGAGACCGGCGTGACGCTGGAGCCGGAGGTCCGTATTCTGGGTGAAGCAAAGTAAATTGATAAAAAGTTCCAAAATGTGTGTTTGTGTGTCTGGCGAGAAAGAAAGGCGATACCATGGAGATCCTGATCATTTCCGGCCTGTCCGGCAGTGGAAAGAGCAAAGCGGCCTCATTTCTGGAGGATATGGGGTTTTATATTGTAGATAATATGCCGGCGGGCATGATTCTGAAGTTTGCAGAATTCTGTGCCGCAGGCAGCAGCCGATACAGCAAGGTGGCTCTGGTGTACGATGTGCGCACTGCGGATAACTTTGATGATTTCCTGGATGTACTCCGTACCCTGCGGGCCAAGGGCTATCAGTGCAGACTGCTGTTTCTGGAGGCGGATGTGCGCACCATCATCAACCGCTATAAGGAGACACGGCGTATGCATCCGCTCCAGGAGCAGGCGGGAAGCCTGGAGGCGGCGGTGAATCAGGAGATTCGGATGATGGCTCCGGTACGGGAACAGGCGGATGTGGTCATCAATTCCACCACCTACTCCACAGCTCGGCTTCGCGGTGAGCTGCTGCGATTGTTTGGCGGCGATCAGGGCAATGGGGAAATGACGGTAAGCCTGGTGTCGTTTGGCTTTAAGCACGGCCTGCCCATGGAGGCGGATTTGGTGTTTGATGTGCGCTTTATGCCCAACCCCTTTTACATTGACGCTCTTCGTCACTGCACGGGCCTGGACAAAGAAGTGCGGGACTATGTCTTTTCCTTCCGGGAGACGGAGGAGTTTATGGACAAGCTGCGGGATCTGCTGCGGTTTGTTCTGCCCCTGTACCGGGAGGAGGGCAAGACGGTGCTGGTAGTTGCCATCGGCTGTACCGGCGGCCACCATCGCTCTGTGGCGGTGACCCATGCTTTGGCGGAGTTTATCGGCTCACTGGGCTACCGGGTAACAGAAAACCACCGGGATATGACCCGGATGTGACACACTGAGGAAGTATGACAGAGGAAAAAATTTATCGCGGTCCCAGTGGGAAGGGGCCCCGGATCGTAGCTATCGGCGGCGGGACGGGGCTGAGTACCATGCTGCGGGGCCTTAAGCGGCATACCAATAATCTCACCGCTATTGTTACAGTGGCGGACGATGGCGGCGGTTCCGGTGTATTGCGGCAGGAGCTGGGAATGCTGCCGCCTGGGGATATTCGTAACTGTCTGGAGGCTCTGGCTAATGTGGAGCCTTTGATGAGTGAACTGCTCCACTATCGTTTTACGGAGGGTTCCCTCCGGGGGCAGAGTTTTGGAAACCTGTTTCTGGCGGCCCTGAACGGTATTTCCGGCAGTTTTGACCAGGCAGTGAGCCGTATGAGCCAGGTTTTGGCCATTACCGGCACGGTTCTGCCGGTGACTACCACCGACGTTCAGCTGGAAGCGGAGTTTGAAAACGGCGCCCGTGTTTTGGGAGAATCCAAGATCTTTTACTGCAAGAAGCGGGAGGACTGTCGGATCCGCCGGGTGCGGATGATCCCGGAGCGGCCTCCGGCATTGAAACCTGCCATTGAAGCGATTGAAGCGGCGGATATGATCTTGCTGGGGCCGGGGAGTCTGTATACCAGTATCATTCCCAATTTGCTGGTGGATGGTATTGCCGAGGCGATCCTCCGATCCTCAGCGCTGAAAATTTATATTGCTAATGTAATGACCCAGGAGGGAGAGACGGAGGGATATTCCAACGCCGACCATATCCGGGCCATTTTCCAGCACTCTGCACCGGGGCTCTTCCAGCTGTGCCTGGTAAACTCCGCCACTATCCCCCAAGATGTTCTGGGCAGCTATGCCAGGGAGGGAGCGGAACCCCTGCGCTTTGACAAGGCAGCATGTGCCCAACTGGGGGTGGAGCTGGTGAGCCGGCCGGTATCCGCCGTCCGGGATGGGCTGGTGCGCCACGACCCGGAGCTGCTGGCGGCAGCCCTTCTGGAGCTGCATGCCCAGCGCAGCGTCCGTATCGCCGGCTTGGGCCGGTACCGCACCGAGGCGTAGCATTACAGATTATTCTGTTCTTTTTCTTGGAAGAAAAAGAACCAAAAAGAACTTTTGCGCAAAACTCTGTTTTGCGTCCATGTAGTTGGTTGGGTCAGGAGGAGAAGATATGGACTGTCCCTTCTGCGGCGGGAGGATGGAGGATTGCTATCTGGAAAGCAATAGTTTCCTGTATCTGACGCGGACGCTGCATCCCATTATGGGGCCTGTCTTTGCGTCAAAACGGGACAAGATTGCCCGGCTGAATAGCAGGAGGGACGGCACTGGTGTTCCTGTCCATATCTGCCCAAGCTGCCGGAAGGTCGTTTTTTCCTATTAAAGCTGTGATAAGCGAAACGGAGTTTCGCGTAGGGTTTTCTTTTGTCTCTTTTCTTTTTCAAAGGAAAAGAGGGAGATCTCTGGGTGCAGGGGGGTGAGTAGTGCCATGTCATTTTCAGGCGAAGTAAAAAGCGAGTTGTGCCGTGCGTCTTTGAGCCGGGGCTGCTGTGCCCGGGCGGAGCTGTATGGTGCGCTGCTTTACTGCAACACCTTTACTGCCCGGGAGGTACGTGTGATTACGGAGAGCGACAGCTTTGCCCGGCGGCTGCCTCAGTTGCTGGAGCGGGCTTTCGGTATGGCCTTCGACCGCCTGCCCAGCGAAAATGAGCAGAAGTATATTTTTCAAATCACAGAGGTAGATAAACTGGAGCGGATTATAGATGCTTTCGGCTTTGATCCCCGGCAAAATCCGGTGCTCCATATCAATTTCGGACTGCTGGAGGAAGACTGCTGCCGTTCCGCATTCCTGCGGGGCGTGTTTTTTTCCGGCGGCAGCATCACCGATCCGGCCAAAGGGTACCACCTGGAGTTGGTTACCAGCCATGCCCAGGCCAGCCGGGAGCTGTATGTGCTGCTGGATGACATGGGGTACCACCCCAAGCAGGTGGTCCGTGGTGGCTATCAGGTGACCTATTTCAAGAACAGCGATCAGATCGAGGATCTCCTCACCGCCATGGGCGCGCCGCTGTCCGCTATGGAGCTGATGAACACCCGGGCGGAGAAGGAGCTGCGTAACGGGG
>JAGHHM010000124.1 GCA_017887695.1 Oscillospiraceae bacterium
ATATCTACGGAATGACGGAAGCAGCCCGCTTTGGCGGAAAATATATTTATCTTTGTCCTATGGGGCTTACCTGCTTTGTCTCGCCCATTCTGGGGGACAGGGCCATCGAGGCCAAGCTGACGGTGGGACCGTTTTTAATGGTGGAGCGACAGGACTATATCTCCTGTGACCTGGAGGAGCAGATGGGGCTTACCGGGGAGACATTGGAACAGGTGGTGGAGGCCCTGGCGCCAATCCCCTATATTCCTACGGAGAAGGTCACGGAGATGTCCACGCTGCTGTTTATGGCGGTGAGCTTTATGAACAACGTCTCCGACGCCAACCGGATGCTGGAGACCCAGGGCTCCGACGCTATTCAGGGGCAGATCACCGCCTATATCCAGCAGCTGAAAAACGACAGTGAGCCGGAGCCTTACCCCTTTGAGACGGAGCAGGCGCTGCTGCGGGCAGTGCGGCAGAGCAACCGGGGGGAGGCCAACCGGCTGCTCAATGAGCTGCTGGGCCATGTGCTGTTTTTCTCCGGCGGGGACTTGTCCCAGATCAAAACCAGGATCTATGAGCTTCTGGTGCTGATCAGCCGCACAGCTATTGAAGCGGGGGCCAGTCCGGAGCAGACCCTCCAGGCCAATAATCGCTACTTCCTGGACATCAGCGCCATCCGGGACTTTGATGCCCTGTGTCAGTGGATGATGCAGGTAACCAATACGCTGATGGACAGTATTTTTGATTTTACCGGCGTGCGACACGCCAATGTGATTCACCAAAGCGTGCAGTATATCAATGCCCACTACGCCGAGAAAATTACACTGGAGGAAATGGCCCGGCGGGTATATCTGTCGCCGGCCTATTTCAGCCGGGTATTCAAGGAGGAGACCGGAGAGGCCTTTACCGCCTATCTCAACCGGGTGCGAATCGACCGCAGTAAGGAACTGCTGCGGCACAAGAGCATCCGGCTGACGGATATTGCTCTCCTGGTGGGTTTTGAGGACCAGAGCTATTATTCCAAGGTGTTCAAAAAACTGGAGGGGATTACGCCCCTGCGGTATCGGGAATCAGAACGACGATAAGGAAAGGATGCCCGCCAGGGCGGAGACATAAGGAGGACGAATCATGCAGATGAAAAAGGCGGGGGCAGCAGCCGTGGAATGGCTGTCCATTACAGTGGCCACGGCCATCGTGGCAGCGGCGGTATACTTTTTCCTGATCCCCAGTCAGGTGCCGGTAGGCAGCGTGTCCAGCCTGGCCATGGTGCTGGGGACGATGATCCCCCTGCCCATTTCCGCCATTACCATGATCCTGAACGTGACGCTGCTGCTGCTGGGCTTTTTGTTTATCGGCCGGGAGTTTGGGGCCAAGACGGTGTATACCTCCCTGCTGCTGACGGTGTTCCTGGGGGTGCTGGAGCAGCTGTTCCCGGGCTTTACCTCCCTGATGGGGGATCCCTTCCTGGATGTGGTGTGCTATATTTTTCTGGTGAGCGTAGGGCTGTCCATGCTCTTTAACCGCAACGCCTCCTCCGGCGGCCTTGACATCGTGGCCAAATTCCTCAACAAGTACCTTCATATGGAGCTGGGAAAGGCCATGGCCCTGTCAGGGATGTGCGTGGCGCTGTCGGCGGTGTTTGTTTATGATGGAAAGACGGTGGCGCTCAGTGTCCTGGGCACCTATCTCAGCGGCCTGGTGCTGGATCACTTTATCTTTGGTGCCAATGTGAAGAAACGGGTGTGCATTATTTCCGAAAAGGAGGAGGAGATCCGGGACTATATCCTCCATAACCTCCACAGCGGGGCTACCATCTATCAGGCCATCGGTGCCTACAACGATCAGGTCCGCCGGGAGATCATCACCATCGTGGACAAGGGGGAGTACCGCCAGTTGATGGATTTTCTCAGCAAAGTGGACCGGGGGGCTTTCATTACGGTCTACACCGTCAGCGAGATGTTTTATCGCCCCAAGCCCCGCCTGTCCGCCCCGGACCGGCATCCGCCCAGGTCCTGAGGCAAAGCAGAATATCCGCCGTTTCCATACCGGAGCAACGGCGGATTTTTTTGCCCTTTTTGGGTATAAGACCTTTACAGAGCTGGTACAGGAGCGTATACTGATAGTTGCGTTCGCAACGATTAACGGAGGGATGAGGCGATGTACACCATTACCACCAGTATGAACAACCTGATCCGCTGCATGAATCACTATCGGACAGAGCAGCTGGCGCCCCTGGAGCTCAAGTCCTGCCACGCAGGTTATCTCCTGGAGATTTGTGCCTGCCCCGGCATTACCCAGGAGCAGCTGTCCCGCCGGATTTACGCCAACAAGAGCAACGTGGCCCGGCAGCTGGCAGTGCTGGAGGAAAGCGGCTATGTCCTGCGTCAGCCCGGGGAGGCGGACCGGCGGGTGATGCGGGTATACCCCACGGAAAAGGCCCTTGCGGCCCTGCCCCGGATCCAGGCCATTATGGACGGCTGGGAATCGGTGGTGGCGGCGGGGCTGTCGGAGGAAGAGCGCGGGCGCCTGACGGCGCTGCTGGAGGAGATGACCCGCCGGGCGGCGGCACTGTTGGAGGAGCGGCAGGATGGGAAGACTGAGTAAATATATCCGCCCCTATGTGGGCTATATTATCCTGAGTATGGTGATCAAGCTGGTAGGGGCGGTGATGGAGCTGTTTGTTCCCTATCTCATGGAGATCATCCTGGACGACGTGGTACCCTCCGGTGGGAGAAGATGGGTGTTTATTTACGGGGCCCTGATGCTGCTGTGTGCTGGTGGGTGCCTTCTGGCCAATATCATTGCCAACCGGATGTCTGCCATCAGTTCCGGTAAGATTACCCTGGCCATCCGTCACGATCTCTTTGAACGGCTCAGCAGTCTTTCTGCCCGGCAGATGGATCAGCTTACCGTGTCCTCCGCCGAGTCCCGGCTTACCAGCGACACCTATAATATCAACCAGCTGCTGGCGCGGATTCAGCGCCTGGGCGTCCGGGCGCCGATCCTGCTGCTGGGAGGCATCGTGATGATGCTGGGTATGGATGCGCCCTTGTCCTTGGTGCTCATCATCATGCTGCCGGCTATCGCCCTTATCGTCTATTTTGTTACCAGGGCCAGCGTTCCCCTCTATACCAAGGAGCAGGGGGTGCTGGATAAAGTGGTGCGGGTGCTTCAGGAGAACATTACCGGCATCCGGGTCATCAAGGCCCTGAGCAAAACGGAGTATGAAAAGGGCCGCTTCAACCAGGTGAATCAGGAACTCACCGATGTGGATCAGAAGGCGGGCATCATTTCCGGCATTACCAATCCATCGGCGTCCCTGATCCTGAACCTGGGGCTGACGGTGGTGGTGGTGGCAGGCGCTTACCGGGTCAACGCCGGCAGCTGCCAGAGCGGCGTGATCGTGGCCTTTCTTCAGTACTTTGTGATGATCCTTAACGCCATGCTGGGCGTTACCCGGATCTTTGTGATCTGGTCCAAGGGCGAGGCCAGCGCCCAGCGGGTGGCGGATGTGCTGGCCACCCCGGCGGACCTGACAGTGCTTTCCGCCCCGGCGGAGAAGGCTGGTGAGGAGAGCCACGGGGCTGTGCCCCACGTGGAGTTCCGGGGCGTGAGCTTTTCCTATACCGGCATCGGGCAGAATATCAGCCACCTCAGCATTTGCCTTATGCGGGGGGAGAGCCTGGGAATCCTGGGAGCCACCGGCTCCGGCAAGTCCACCATTCTGAATCTTCTCATGCGCTTTTACGACCCGGATCAGGGCCAGGTCCTTATTGATGGTAAGGATGTGCGTACCATACCGCCGGAGGAGCTGCGGCCCAAGTTCGGCGTGGTGTTCCAGAACGATTTTGTGGCGGAGGGCACCATTGCCGACAATATCCGCTTTTTCCGGCATCTGGAGGACGATTCCCTCCAGCGTGGGGCGGAGGACGCCCAGGCCGCGGAGTTCATTGCCGCCAAGTCCGGGGGCATGAACGCGCCGGTGGCGGTGCGGGGCAACAACCTTTCCGGCGGCCAGAAGCAGCGGCTGCTGATCGCCCGGGCCCTGGCTGGTTCTCCGGAAATCCTGGTGCTGGACGACGCCTCTTCCGCCCTGGACTACCGCACCGACGCCCGGCTGCGCCGGGCCCTGCGCAGCGGATACCGGAATGTGACCACCATCCTGGTGGCCCAGCGGGTCAGCTCCATCCGCCACTGCGATCATATCCTGGTCCTCTCCGACGGCCAGGTCATCGGCAGCGGCACCCATGAGGAATTGATGGAGAGTTGTGAGGAGTATCGTATGATCGCCCATACCCAGATGGGCGAGGAAAAGGAGGGAGCGTAATGGGGGGAAAAAACCCTGTGGAGGAGCCGGGAAGGGGCCTGCGGGCCGCTTCCGGCGCACAGCAGCCCAGAGGGCGGATTTTGTATCGCCTGTGGCGCTATATGGGCCGCAGCCGGCTGCTGCTGGTGCTGGCTCTGATACTGTCCTTTTCCAGCAGCCTCCTGTCGCTGTACGGCCCCAAGCTCTCCGGCGAGGCCATTAACGCCATCGACTTGGGGGCGGGAAAAGTGGATTTCGCAGTGGTGTGGCGGTGCGCGGCGCTGATGGCCGCCTGTTATGTTCTGTCCAGTCTTTTTACTTTCCTGCTCAATGTGGTGATGGTCCGCCTGTCCCGGCGAGTGTCCCGTCAGATGCGTCATGATATTTTCGAGAATCTGGCGGCGCTGCCGGTGGGCTTTTTCGACCGCTACCAGACCGGCGATATCATCAGCGTGGTGACCTATGATGTGGATACCGTCAACCAGTCCCTCTCCGCGGACCTTCTCCAGATTCTTCAGAGCGTAGTGACGGTGGTAATGTCCTTTGTGATGATGCTGACCATCGCTCCGGAGCTGGTGCTGATCTTTGTGGTGACAGTGCCTGCCACGGTGGTGTTCACCAAGTGGCTGGCGGGGAAGGTGCGGCCTATGTTCCGCCGCCGCAGCGCCCGGCTGGGAGCCCTCAATGGCTTTGTGGAGGAGATGCTCTCCGGTCAGAAAACCATCCGGGCCTATGGTCAGGAGGAGGCGGTGCTGGAGCGCTTTGACGAAAAGAACAAGGCGGCGGTGGACGCCTATACTGTGGCGGAGGCCTATGGTACCATCACCGGCCCCTCGGTAAACTTCATCAACAACGTCTCCCTGACCCTGGTGTGCGTGTTCGGCTCTCTGCTGTTTCTGAAGGGAAGGGTGGGCCTGGGAGATCTCTCCAGCTTTGTCCAGTACTCCCGGAAGTTCTCCGGCCCTATTAACGAGGTGGCCAACATTATTTCGGAGCTCCAGAGCGCCTTTGCGGCGGCGGAGCGGGTGCTCTCCCTCATCGACGCTCAGCCGGAGGCGCCGGACGCTCCCAATGCGGAGGAGCTGGGGGAGGTGAAGGGGGATGTGGAGATTCGGAACGTGGACTTCTCCTACCTGCCAGGCCAGCCCATTATCCATGACTTCAGCCTCCACGCCCAGCCCGGTTCCCTGACGGCCATCGTGGGCCCCACCGGCGCCGGCAAGACTACCATCATCAACCTCCTCATGCGCTTTTACGACGTGGACGGCGGGGCCATCTATGTGGACGGCAAGGATATCCGTACTCTCAAGCGGGACTCCCTCCGCCGGGCCTACACCATGGTCCTCCAGGATACCTGGCTCTTCCACGGCACCATCTACGACAACATCGCCTACGGCAAGCCGGGGGCCACCATGGAGGATGTGGTGCGGGCCGCCAAGGCCGCCCGGATCCACTCCTATATCTCCCGCCTGCCCGAGGGCTACAACACCATTCTTTCCGACAACGGCACCAGCATCTCCAAGGGGCAAAAGCAGCTGCTCACCATTGCACGGGCCATGCTTTTGGACGCCCATATGCTGATCCTGGACGAGGCTACCTCCAATGTGGACACCCGGACGGAGCAGGAGATCCAGGCGGCTATGCGGGAGCTGATGAAGGGCAAGACCTGCTTTGTCATTGCCCACCGGCTCTCTACCATCCGCAGTGCCGACCATATTCTGGTCATGCGGGACGGCCGGGTGGTGGAGCAGGGGACCCACGAGTCCCTGATGGCTGCCGACGGCTTCTACCGCCAGCTGTACCTGGCCCAGTTTGAAGCGGCCTGAGTCCGCTGTTTCAGAGACGGCGGATGGGGGGCTTTCCGCCAAAGCCTAAAACAAAAACGCTGAGACAGACATTCTGTCTCAGCGTTTTCTTTTTTGGAGAGAGTTTGTTTCCGGAAGGGAAAAGCCTTTCCAAAGCCTAATATCGGTTTACGCCGGCTCCTCGGCAAAGTTTCCGGTGTACAGCTGGTAGTACTTGCCCTTCTTTTCAATCAGTTCGTCATGGGTGCCCCGCTCGATGATGCGGCCCTGCTCCAGGACCATGATGCAGTCAGCGTTGCGGACGGTACTCAGTCGGTGGGCGATGACAAAGGTGGTACGGCCGGTCATCAGGGCGTCCATGCCATCCTGTACCAGCTTCTCAGTACGGGTATCAATGGAGGAGGTGGCTTCGTCCAGGATCAGCACCGGGGGATCCGCCACGGCGGCCCGGGCAATGGCAATGAGCTGCCGCTGGCCCTGGGAGAGGTTGGCACCGTCGCCGGTGAGCATGGTGTTGTAACCGTCAGGCAGGCGGCGGATAAAGCCGTCGGCGTTGGCCAGCTGGGCAGCGGCCATGCATTCCTGGTCGCTGGCCTCCAGATTGCCGTAGCGGATATTTTCCATTACCGTGCCGGTAAAGAGGTGAGTATCCTGAAGAACGATGCCCAGGGAGCGGCGGAGATCCGGCTTTTTGATCTTGTTGATGTTGATGCCGTCATAGCGGATCTTGCCGTCGGCAATGTCATAGAAGCGGTTGATAAGGTTGGTGATGGTGGTTTTGCCGGCGCCGGTGGCGCCTACGAAGGCGATTTTCTGGCCGGGCTTTGCCCAAAGGCTGATGTTGTGGAGCACCAGCTTCTTTTCATCGTAGCCAAAGTCCACGTCGTCAAAGACCACACCGCCCTCCAGCCTCTTGTAGGTGACGGTGCCCTCAGCCTTGTGGGGATGCCGCCAGGCCCAGACATTGGTGCGCTGGGAGGATTCGGCGAGCTGACCGTCCTTGCCCTCCTTGGCGTTGACCAGTTCCACATAGCCTGCGTCCTGCTCCGGCTCCTGATCCATCAGATCAAAGACACGCTGGGCGCCGGCGGCAGCGTTGACGATGAAGTTTACCTGCTGGCTCACTTGGGTAATAGGCTGCGTAAAGCTCTTGTTGAGACTCAGAAAGGTGATGACGGTGCCCAGCGTTACCCCGGCCAGGCCGTTGATGCCCAGTACCGCGCCCACAATGGCCATCAGGGCATAGCTCAGCCAGCCGATATTGGCATTGATAGGCATAAGCAGGTTGCCATAGCGATTGGCCATGTTGGCGCTCTCGCGCAGAGCGTCGTTGATTTTGCGGAAATCTGCAATGGCGGTATCCTCGTGACAGAACACCTTGACCACCTTCTGACCGTCCAGCATTTCCTCAATGAAACCGTCCACAATGCCTAGATCCCGCTGCTGCTGGACATAGTATTTTCCGGACAGACGGGAGAAGTTCTTAGTTACCAGCAGCATGACCACTGCGGTGAAAATGGAGATAACCGTGAGAAGAGGGTTGAGAAGGATCATGGTGATCAAAGTGGCCACCATGGTGATGGTGGAGTTGATGATCTGGGGAATACTTTGGCTGAGAAGCTGCCGCAGGGTATCCACGTCGTTGGTGTACACGGACATGATATCGCCGTGGGCGTGGGTGTCAAAGTATTTGATGGGCAGGGCTTCCATCTTGCGGAACAGATCGTCCCGGAGGTGGCGCATGGTGCCCTGGCTGATATTGACCATGATGCGGTTGTAGGAGAAGGCCGCCACCACGCCCAGAGCCAGCAGGCACACCAGCCGGACCAGGGCCTGGGCCAGGCCGCTGAAGTCAGTGGAACCGCTGGTGATTATGGGGGTAATGTAGTCATCCACCAGCGTCTGGGGGAAGGTGGCGCCGGTGACCGTGGCCACAGCGGAAATCAGAATGCACAGGATCACCAGGATAAAGGCCCAGCGATAGTAGTGCAGCATATAGGAGAGGACCCGGCGCAGCACAGCGGTGGGGGCTCCTTTCTTAACTTGCGGATTCATGTAGAAAGTTCCTCCTTTCACGCGGGCTGGTCAAAGTCGCCGCCGCCCTTGACCTGGGATTCGTAAATATCCTGATAGATGGCGTTGGTCTTGACCAGGTTTTCGTGGGTGTCAAAGCCGTCAATGCGGCCGTTGTCCAGCACCAGGATGCGGTCAGCGTGCTCCACGCTGGAGATCCGCTGGGCAATGATGATCTGGGGGGTGCCGGGGATCTCCCGGTCAAAAGAGGCCCGTATCTTGGCGTCGGTGGCGGGGTCCACAGCGGATTGGGAGTCGGCCAGGATCAGGAGCTTGGGC
>JAGHHM010000125.1 GCA_017887695.1 Oscillospiraceae bacterium
CCCGCAGGACCAGCTCGGTGGTCCCCGGGTTCAGCCCCAGCTCCAGACGAAGGACCTTGGGATGATGGGCATAGGTCTGCCGGATCATGGTACGCAGCTGGGTACCGCCATGGTAGCCGTGGATCAAATCCACACGATACACAGACCGCCCCGCCCGACGCAGGGCCGCATCAATGGCGGTCTGGGCCTGCCACCAGGTCATACCATGAAGATCCAGCCGTATGGTGCCGCTTTGCATGACCTGCTCCTCCCTCCGTTTTTTCGCCGACGCCGGCATTCTTTGCTGAAAAACAGTATACCACGTTCCTTTCTCTTTGAAAAGCGCACCTAAGAGCAGATTGCACCCTGATAAAAAGAAAAATGCCGCTTTCCTGAGAAAGCGGCATTTTTCTTGATGGAGAAGATTGAGGAAAAACGATACAACAGTTCAGGTTTCTCTCCCGAACTGTTAACATGATAGCATTTTCAAGCACTTTTTGTCAATGTTGATATTACCCAAAATTATTTCGATTTGCCATCAGGCATCGTTACATATATCAAAAAATCCGAATCAACGACAAAAACAGGGCCCCCGGCGGCATTTCCGCCAGGAGCCCTGAGCGCTGTCTTTTGCTGCTTACAGCCTCTCACCGTTAATGAAAACGGCTTTCAGGTTCAGATCCTTGTCCAGCACCAGCAGGTCCGCAGCCCGGCCTGCCTCAATGGCGCCGATGTCGCTGAGGCCCGCGGCCTGAGCGGGAGCGGTGGAAGCAGCGTACACCGCAGCCTCCAGAGGCAGCCCGAACTTCACCACATTCCGCAGAGCATCCAGCATGGAAATGGAGGAGCCTGCCAGAGTGTCGGTACCGGTAAGGGTTGCCTTGCCGTTCTTCATCGTGATGGGCTGGCCGCCCAGCTCGTAATCGCCGTCGGGCATACCCGCGCAGCGCAGGGAATCAGAGATCAGGTTCAGCTTGTCGCCAAACATTTTATAGGTGGCCCGGATCACCGCCGGATGGATGTGAAGGCCGTCGCAGATCAGTTCCACGCTGGCACCGCTGTCCAAAGCGGCGCCGATGATCCCCGGCGCCCGGTGCAGGAAGGAAGGCATACCGTTGTAGAGGTGGGTGGCGTGGGTAGCGCCGGCGGCAAAGCCCGCCATAGCGGTATCATAGTCGGCAGTGGAGTGGCCCAGGGAAACAGTGCACTTCTGGGAGACGTTGCGGATGAAGGCCTCCGCCCCCTCCTCCTCACAGGCCACGGTCACCAGCTTGACCATGCCGCCGGAGGCGGCGTTGAGGCGGTCAAAGAGGTCCGCGTCAGGCTTGTGGAGGTTCTCTGCCGCCTGGGCGCCCCGCTTGGCGTAGCAGAGGAAGGGGCCCTCCAGATGGATGCCCGCGCACTTGGCCCCACCCTGGCGCTTAAAGTCCCGGATGGTATGCATGGCGGGAGTCAGGGTCTCCTCCTTGAGGGTCATGGTAGTGGCCAGGAAAGAGGTGACGCCGTGAGCGGCATAGTAGTCCGCCATGGGCTGCATCCCCGCCGGATTGCCGTCGGAGAAGTCCTCTCCCATAGCACCGTGGGTGTGGATGTCCACCAGGCCGGGAATCACATAGCAGCCGGCGGCATCATAGTCCGCCGCACCCTCCAAGGTTCCCACCGCTTCGATCGTGGAACCAAAGCGGACATCTCCGTCCACAAATTCCTTACCAACAAATACTTTCGCGTTTTTGATGAGCATATCGTTTTCCTCCTCTATGGGTTACTTTGCGATCTCCGGCAGGCTGGCTGCGGCCATGGACTGGCCCACCCGGCGGAACTTCTCGTCGGGCAGCTCCGGGTGAATCTTATCCGCAATGTCAGGATACTCTTCCGCCAGCACCTTCTTACAGGTGTCCAGGATCAGGTCGCCGCCCTTGCCGCTCATGACCCGGCCCAGCAGCAGCACATGGCGGCAGCCGTAGAGGTCAAAGTAGTAGGCAAGAGTGTGGCCCAGATATACGCCGATAGATTCGTAGACCTTGGCGGCAGCCTCGCTGCCCTCCTCCATCAGCTTCTGCACCACCTTGAGCTTTTCGGCAGGGCTCAGGCTCTCGTCCAGCTGAATGCCCGCCCGGGGGGCCAGCTTGATAACGCCGTCCTGGGAGAAATACTTCACGCCGCAGCCGATATCGCCGCTCCACTCGTCCTCCATGGCCTCGGGATTGGCGTCCACAGGCATAAACGCCAGCTCGTTGAGCCAGCCGGTGATATTGCCGTTCTCATCCACATAGCCCACTGCCTCGCTGGTGCCCATGGCAATGCCCAGGACGCTGTTGTCCTCCAGGCTCATGGCTCCGGCCAGAGCGGACACGTCGCCATCGTTGGCCACGGCGAAGGGAATATCGCCGAAGGTATCCTTGATGGCCCGGATGTAGATGTCCTTTACCTTGGCCTCAAAGGCGTCCTTGGGTACCTTCAGGAACAGGGAAGCCACCATGGTGCGGTTGTCCACATACACACCGGCAGAGCTGACGCCCACCGCGTCCACCCGAGGCATCTTCTCCGCAGCAGACTTGAAAGCCGCCACGATGCCATCGTAGTGGTAGTCCGGGTCAGCGTTGGTCTTAGGGAACCAGACCACTTCCTCGGAGTAGACAGTCTCGCCGTCCACCACCGCAGACACCTTCCGGTCGCTTCCGCCGGCGTCAAAGCCAATGCGGCAGCCATCCATATGGCGGCCGATGGCCTGAGAAACCCCCTTCTCTTCGGGGACCTTGTCCACCTGCACTACCTCGAAGGGCTTCTCATAGACGCTGGCCATAAAGTCCGCATCGAAAGCCCGCTTGCCGGTGAGAGAGTAGGTCTCCTTCAAATAGTCATAGATTCCTTCATCGCCAGCTACATACACCTTGAAGCCGCCCTTCATCCACAATATGGTCTTAACCAGGCGATCCATATAGTAGCAGTCCGCTTCATGCATCTCCGGCGTACCGTGGATGCAGGTATGATAGGCTGCGATCTGCCCCTTCTCCCGCTCCACCGCAATGGATACCGGCTTCTTGGCACCGGCCAGGAAAGCGCGGTTGAACCGCAGCAGAGGCATAAAATCAGGATCCAGGGACGGGACGTGCTTGAGTTCAACGGAAATACCAAATCTGTTCATGGCAATTCTCCTCACAATCGTTACAAAATTGGGGCAGATCCTCCCGCTCAGGCAACTTTACCGATCATCTGTATTCTACCACGGTTTTTCTCCCCTGTCACCCTTTATAAAAAATTTTTTCAATCTCTTTTATCCGTTGCAAAATAATTTCGGCAATGGTACAATAAAAGAAACCCCATCAAATACTACATATTTCACAAAAGGAGCGGGTCAAAGAGATGGAGCGAAAGAAACGCCAGGATACGCAAGCCTGTGTACGTTGGGAGCTGGAGCGCTCCGTTCAGTTCTGTCTGAAAAACGGCATGGACCATCAC
>JAGHHM010000126.1 GCA_017887695.1 Oscillospiraceae bacterium
AAGGAGAAGTACGAGCGGCTCAACCAGCGCTACGGCCTGGAGCAGTACATCGTACCCTACCTCATGAGCAGCCATCCCGGGTGCACTCTGGAGGACGCGGTGGAGCTGGCGGAGTACCTCAATAAGACGGGCCGCCAGCCGGAGCAGGTCCAGGACTTCTACCCCACCCCCGGCACTCTCTCCACCTGCATGTGGTACACGGAGATCGACCCCCGGACCATGGAGCCGGTGTACGTGGCCAAAAGTGCCCACGACAAGGCCCTCCAGCGGGCTCTGCTCCAGTGGAAGCGGCCGGAGATGCGCCGTCTGGTGACGGAGGCCCTCCATAAAGCCGGACGCACCGACCTCATCGGCTACGGCAAGGACTGTCTGATCCGTCCCCTCCACAGCGGCCAGGGATCCGACAAGCCCGCCGCTGAGCACAAGCCCCGGGTGGAAAAAGGGCCCCGTTCGGAGGATCGCCGGGGAAAAGGGACCGTCCGCCGCGAGAGCAAGCCCCCCGCCTCTGCCTCCGGCAGGAGCCGGTATGGAAAGACTGCCCCCGCTGGAAAAACCGCTGTCAGCCGGGTAAAAGGCCGGAGCACGGAGGGAGTCGGAAAGGCTCCGTCCCGTGGCGCTGTCAAGGGCTCCGCCGCTGCCCGGAAGAGTGAAGGACAGGGCAAAAATCGCCGGGGCCGGTGAGGTGTCCAGCGGCAGCTTTTCCCTGTTTGCCGTATAAAAATGCAAAAAGCGTCTTGACAAGGCGTGAAAATTGGTGTAAACTCCCTGTCAAGTGAATCAGAAAAGCGATGACGAAGACGGACGAGAAAGTTCTGCCCGCAGAGAGCCGGGGATGGTGAGATCCCGGCGGCATGAGGTCTCAAGGTCCCATCCCTTCCGAGCTGGAGGTTTGAACACCCCGGGCGGGGTAAGTAGACGCCTCCCGTAGCTGCCGCGTCAGTGCATAGGGCTTGTTGGAGCCTGAAGGTGGCGTCCGTACCGGGACGCAATTTGAGTGGTACCGCGGGTAATGATTTTTACTCGTCTCAAAGGAAATTCCTTTGAGACGAGTTTTTTTGTTGCTTGCAAGCGACGTCTTTTCTCGTTCACAGAATCATTTACTTCTCTAAGGAGGATCTGTTATGGAGACCAGTCGTGTAGCGAACCAGTTGGCGGAGGTGGCCTTCCGTATCAAGGAGATGCGGCATATCTGCGGCTTCACCGAGGCTGAGATGGCGGCCAATACCGACACCACTGTGGAGCAGTACCACGCCTACGAGGCGGGCCTTGCGGACCTGCCCTTCACCTTTATTCATAAGTGCGCCCTGGCCTTTGGCCTTGGCATTACCGACCTGTTGGAAGGTCACAGCGGCGCCCACCTCATGAGCTATACCGTCACCCGCAAGGGCGAGGGTCAGCAGACCGCCAAGGAGCAGGGCATCTCCATCTGCAACCTGGCCCCCTACTTCCGCAACAAGCTGGCGGAGCCCTACTACGTCACCTACGAGTACGACGAGGCCCAGCAGCACCGGCCCATCCACCTCACCACCCACTCCGGCCAGGAGTTCGACATCATCCTCTCCGGCCAGCTGAAGGTCCAGGTGGGCGAGCATACGGAGATCCTCAACGAGGGCGACAGCATCCTCTACAACTCCTCCACCCCCCACGGCATGATCGCCGTAGGCGGCAAGGAGTGCGTGTTCTGCGCGGTGGTCATCTCCGGCGAGGAGACCGACGAGCGCTCCGTCCGGGAGAGCATTGTCCAGGCCCGCACCAGCGAGGAGTATCTGTGCCAGAAGTTTGTCCACGCCGTGGAGGACGAGAAGGGCGCTCTCAAGTCCCTGACCTTTGAAAATGCCGACGAGTACAACTTTGCCTTCGACACCGTGGACGCCATCGCCGCCAAGTACCCCGACAAGCTGGCCATGCTGCACCTGGACCACAACAAGGTGGAGCGGCGCTTTACCTTCACGGACATGAGCAAGGCCTCCAACCGGGCGGCCAACTACTTCAAATCCCTGGGCATCAAGAAGGGCGACCGGGTGATGCTGGTGCTCAAGCGGCACTATCAGTTCTGGTTTGCCATCCTGGGCCTTCACAAGCTGGGCGCCGTGGCTGTGCCTGCCACCAACCTCCTTCAGGAGCATGACTTTACCTACCGCTTCAACGCCGCCGGCATCAGCGCCATCCTCTGCACCGCCGACGGTGATGTGGCCCACCAGGTAGAGCTGGCGGAAAAGGACAGTCCCACCCTCAAGACCAAGATCCTGGTGGGCGGCAGCCGGGAGGGCTGGCACAACTTTGACGAGGAATACACCATGTTCCGCAGCTCCTTCCCCCGCACGGCGGATTCCCCCAAGGGCGACGACCTGATGCTCATGTTCTTTACCTCCGGCACCACCGGCTACCCCAAGATCGCCGCTCACAGCTACAAGTACGCCCTGGGCCACTACATCACCGCCAAGTACTGGCACTGCGTCCACTCCGACGGCATCCATTTCACCATCAGCGAAACCGGCTGGGGCAAGGCTCTGTGGGGCAAGCTCTACGGCCAGTGGCTGTGCGAGGGCGCAGTGTTCACCTACGACTTCGACAAGTTCGACGCCGCCGACATCCTGCCCCTCTTCAAGCAGTATAATATCACTACCTTCTGCGCTCCTCCCACCATGTACCGTATGTTCATCAAGGAGGACCTGAGCAAGTACGCCCTCAGCTCCATCCGTCATGCCACCACCGCCGGCGAGGCCCTCAACCCCGAGGTGTTCCGCCAGTTTGAGGCCCAGACCGGCCTTCAGATCTACGAGGGCTTTGGCCAGACGGAAACCACCCTCACCATCGGCAACCTGGTGGGCAATGCCCAGAAGATCGGCTCCATGGGCAAGCCTATCCCCACCTATGACCTGGTACTGGTGGACGCCGACGGCAACGAGGTGCCCCGGGGCGAAAACGGCGAAATCTGCATCCGCACCAACACGGACAAGGGCGTGCCCTGCGGCCTGTTTGCCGGTTACTACCGGGATGAGGCCCAGACCCAGGAGGTCTGGCACGACGGCCTCTATCACACCCGGGACGTGGCCTGGCAGGACGAGGACGGCTATCTCTGGTATGTGGGCCGGGCCGACGACGTGATCAAGTCCAGCGGCTACCGCATCGGGCCCTTCGAGATCGAAAGCGTCATCATGGAGCTGCCTTATGTGCTGGAGTGCGGTGTGTCCGCCGCCCCCGATGAGATCCGCGGCCAGGTGGTCAAGGCCAGCATCGTCCTGGTGAAGGGCAAAGAGGGCACCGAAGAGCTGAAAAAAGAAATCCAGAATTACGTCAAAAAGCATACCGCACCTTATAAATATCCCCGTATCGTGGTCTTCCGGGATGAGCTGCCCAAGACCATCAGCGGCAAGATCATCCGCAACAAGCTGTAAAACAGGCCCCGTCCCGCCGGGAAACCGGCGGGACTGGGGGACAGCTATTGCTTTACATCGCTGAAATTTATACTTGACCTTTTGCCAAAGAATATGGTAATATGGTGCCAAACTGAATGAAGGGCCCCACAGGGGCCGCCCAAAAAACGATGACGGAGAGGGCTCCGGAGGTAGTTTTTCAGAGAACCGGCGGTTGGTGCGAGCCGGGAAAACGATGCCGTGGGTTTGTAGCTCCTGAGTTGGAAGGAAGAAACCGGCTGCCTGCCGGGACTAGACCCTTCCCGTGACTGCCGCGTGAGTGCATAGGGCTTGTTGGAGCCCGACGAGGGGCGCTGGTTTTCCCGGCGCAATTTGAGTGGTACCGCGGGTATTGTTATACTCGTCTCAAAGATTACCGTATCTTTGGGGCGGGTTTTTTGTTTGCCCCAGGGGAAGAGATCAAGGAGGATCATTTTATGAAACAGCAGATGACCACCGGGCTGGATTTCAAGCTCCATGAGATGGCGGGCCGCATCCGGGATCTCCGTGAGATCGTGGGCCTTACTCCCCAGGAAATGGCGGTGCTCACCGACGTGTCCGAGGAGGAGTACACTGCCTGCGAGGCAGGCCTTCACGACCTGTCCTTCGCCTTTATCTACCGCTGCGCCCTGGCGCTCCATGTGGACGTCACCGACATCATCCAGGGCTCCAGCCCCAAGCTCCGCAGCTATACCGTCACCCGCCAGGGCCAGGGCCAGAAGATCGAAAAGGCCCACGGCATGACCTATTACAGCCTGGCCCCCTCCTTCAAGGATAAGGTTTCCGAACCCCTTTACGTCCACTGCGAGTACGACCCCGACGCTGAGCGCCGGGACATCGCCCTCACTACCCACAAGGGCCAGGAGTGCGACATCGTGGTCAGCGGCCATCTGAAGGTCCAGGTGGGCGAGCACAGTGAGATTCTGGGCCCCGGCGACAGCATTTATTATGACTCCGCCACCCCCCACGGCATGATCGCCGTGGACGGCGAGGACTGTATTTTCTACGCCCTGGTGCTGGATCCCGCCGCCGACGCCGAGGATCATGCCGCCGCCATCGGCATTATCCGGGAGCAGAAGCGGGAAAAGCCCGGCTACCGCCGGATCTACCACAAGTTCATCCATCCCGTGGAGGATGAAAACGGCGTCCTCCAGTCCATGACCTTTGAAAATGAGGAGCAGTTCAACTTCGCCTTCGACATTGTGGACGGCATTGCCGAGCGCAAGCCGGAGAAGCTGGCCATGCTTCATCTGGACAAAAACAAGGTGGAGCGGCGCTTTACCTTCGCGGACATGAGCAAGGGCTCCAACCGGGCCGCCAATTACTTCAAATCCCTGGGCATCAAGAAGGGCGACCGGGTGATGCTGGTACTCAAGCGCCACTATCAGTTCTGGTTCGCCATTCTGGGCCTCCACAAGCTGGGCGCTATCGCCATCCCCGCCACCAACCTTCTCCAGGAGCACGACTTCACCTACCGCTTCAACGCCGCCGGTGTCAGCGCCATCCTCTGCACCGCCGACGGGGATACCGCCCATCAGGTGGAGCTGGCGGAGAAGGACAGCCCCACCCTGAAAGCCAAGATCCTGGTGGGTGGCAGCCGGGAGGGCTGGCACGATTTCGACGAGGAATACGCCATGTTCCGCAGCTCCTTCCCCCGCACGGAGGACAGCGCCTGCGGCAGCGACCTGATGCTTATGTTCTTCACCTCCGGCACTACCGGCTATCCCAAGATCGCCGCCCACAATTATAAATACGCCCTGGGCCACTTCCTTACCGCCAACTACTGGCACTGCGTGGATCCCGAGGGCCTCCACCTGACCATCAGCGACACCGGCTGGGCCAAGGCCATGTGGGGTAAGCTCTACGGCCAGTGGCTGTGCGAGGCGGCTACCTTTGTCTACGACTTCGACAAGTTCGACGCCGCCGACATCCTGCCCCTCTTCAAGAAATACGGCATCACCACCTTCTGCGCGCCTCCCACCATGTACCGCATGATGATCAAGGAGGATCTTCGCAAGTACGACCTCTCCTCTGTCAAGCACGCCTCCATCGCCGGCGAGGCCCTGAACCCCGAGGTGTTCAAGCAGATGGAGGAGCTCACCGGTCTCCAGGTCATGGAGGGCTTCGGCCAGTCGGAGACCACCCTGTGCATCGGCAACCTCTACGGCAACGCCCACAAGGTGGGCTCCATGGGCAAGCCCGTGCCCATTTACGACATCGTTCTGGTGGATCACGACGGCAAGCCGGTGGAAGTGGGCGAAAGCGGCGAGATCTGCATCCGTACCGACAAGGGCATCCCCTGCGGCCTCTTTACCGGCTACTACCGGGACGAGGAAAAGACAAAAGAGGTCTGGCACGATGGCCTCTACCACACCGGCGACGTGGCCTGGCAGGATGAGGACGGCTTCCTCTGGTATGTGGGCCGGGCCGACGACGTGATCAAATCCAGCGGCTACCGCATTGGGCCCTTCGAGATCGAAAGCGTTATCATGGAGCTGCCCTATGTGCTGGAGTGCGGCGTGTCCGCCGCCCCTGACCCCGTCCGGGGCCAAGTGGTCAAGGCCAGCATCGTGCTGGTGAAGGGCACCGAGGGCACCGAAGAGCTGAAAAAAGAGATTCAGAACTACGTCAAGCAGCACACCGCCCCCTACAAGTATCCCCGGGTGGTGGTGTTCCGGGATGAGCTGCCCAAGACCACCAGCGGCAAGATCATCCGCAATAAGCTGTGATTTTTCGGGGCTTTGCTCCGCGCCCCTGCAAAGGAGAAGCCTATGGACATCAAACGCGTTACCCTCTTTGCCGGGCACTACGGCTCCGGCAAGACCAATATCGCCGTCAACTTTGCCCTGTACCTGCGGAAGCTGGGCAAACGGACAGCCATTGCCGACCTGGACATCGTCAACCCCTATTTCCGCACCAAGGACAGTGCCAGGGAGCTGGCGGAGGCGGGAGTGGAGCTTATCTCCCCCCAGTTTGCCAACTCCAACGTGGACCTTCCCGCCCTGCCGGCGGAGGCCTACCGCCTGGTGGAGGATAAAACCCTCTATGCGGTTATGGACATCGGCGGCGACGACCGGGGAGCCTACGCCCTGGGCCGCTACGCCCCCTTTATCCGGGAGGAAAACGACTTCCAGATGGCCTTCGTGGCCAACCCCTACCGGCCCCTGACCCGGACGCCGGAGGAAGCCCTGGAAGTAATGCGGGAGATCGAGGCGGCGGGAGGTTTGCCCTTCACCGCCATCGTCAACAACGCAAACCTGGCCCACGAAACCACGGCGGAGCATGTGCTGGCGGCGGCAGACTACATGGCGGAACTCTCCCGCCTCAGCGGCCTGCCCCTCTGGATGACCACCGCCGAGGAGCATGTGGCGAAGGCGCTCCAGGGGAAGGTGGAAAACCTTCTCCCCATGACGCTCCAGGCAAAATATTTTGACCTGCCCGAGCAGAAGGGGCCTCCCAAGGCCCGGCCTCTGTTCGGCTGACCGCCCCCCGCCTTTCCGGCGGAGCGCGGCATAGATTTCCCCAGCATAACCCGCGATTTTTATATGGCAGCAAATAAAGGAGGAGCCACCATGGCAAAAGTAACGTTCAAGACGGACCTCTGCAAAGGCTGCGGACTGTGCGTGGAGGCCTGCCCCAAGCACATCCTGGCCATTGCCAAGGACAAGATCAACAAAAAAGGCTATTCCCCCGCGGAGATGACCGACCAGTCCCAGTGCATCGGCTGCGCCTTCTGCGCCACCATGTGCCCTGACTGCATCATCACCGTGGAGAAGTAAGGAGGCAGAGCTATGGCAGAAAGAGTACTGATGAAGGGCAACGAGGCCATCGCCGAAGCGGCGATCCGGGCCGGCTGCCGCCACTATTTCGGTTATCCCATCACCCCCCAGACGGAAGTGGCCGCGTATATGGCCAAGCGGATGCCCAAGATCGACGGCGTCTTCCTCCAGGCGGAGAGTGAGATCGCCTCCATCAACATGGTCTACGGCGCCGCCGCCGCGGGCATGCGGGTGATGACCTCCTCCTCCAGCCCCGGAATCTCCCTGATGGGCGAGGGCCTGAGCTACATCGCCGGCAGCGACGTGCCCGCCTTTGTGGTGAACGTCCAGCGGGGCGGCCCGGGCCTGGGCGGTATCCAGCCCAGCCAGAGCGACTATTTCCAGGCCACCCGGGGCGGCGGACACGGCGACTACCACATGATCGTCCTGGCTCCCGCCTCCGTCCAGGAGATGGCCAGCCTCACCGTCAAGGGCTTCAACCTGGCGGATAAGTACAACATGATCGCCATGATCCTGGCCGACGGCACCATCGGCCAGATGATGGAGCCCATCTCCTTTGAGGATGTGGAGATCGAGCACTACGACAAGCCCTGGGCCCTCACCGGCACCCAGTGCCAGCGCAAGCACAACATCGTCAACTCCCTCTACCTCCAGCCCGACGTACTGGAAAAGAAGAACTTCGAGCGCTACGAGAAGTACCGCACCGTGGAGGAAAACGAGGCCCTCCATGAAAGCTATATGATGGACGACGCCGAGGTCTGCGTGGTGGCCTTCGGTATCGCCTCCCGCGTGGCCAAGAACGCCGTGGTGGCCGCCCGTGCCGAGGGCATCAAGGCCGGCCTCATCCGGCCCATCACCCTCTGGCCCTTCCCCAAGAAGGCCCTCAGTGAGGCCGCGGACCAGGTGAAGAGCTTTGTGTCCGTGGAGCTGAGCATGGGCCAGATGGTGGAGGACATCCAGCTGGCTACCGGCTGCCGCCGCCCCGTGTCCCTGTGCAACCGGGTGGGCGGCATGATCCCCAGCCCCGACCAGGTGCTGGCAAGTATCCGCAAGGCGGCGAAAGGAGAGAACTGAGATGGCAATCGTATTTGAGAAACCCAAGGCGCTCACCGACGCCGTACTGCACTACTGCCCCGGCTGCCCCCACGGCATCATCCACCGTCTGGTGGCCGAAGCCATCGACGAGCTGGGTATTGAGGGCAAGACCATCGGCGTGGCCCCCGTTGGCTGCGCGGTGATGGCCTATGACTACTTTACCTGCGACATGATCGAGGCGGCCCACGGCCGGGCCCCCGCTACCGCCACCGGCATCAAGCGCTGCCGCCCGGACAACATTGTCTTTACCTACCAGGGTGACGGCGACCTGGCCTCCATCGGCATGGCGGAGACTGTCCACGCCGCCGCCCGCAACGAGAACATCACCATTATCTTTGTCAACAACGCCATTTACGGCATGACCGGCGGCCAGATGGCCCCCACCAGCCTTCCCGGCCAGGTGACCCAGACCTCCCCCTACGGCCGTGACGTCAAGCTGTGCGGCTGGCCCATCAAGGTCTGCGAGCTGCTGGCCACCCAGGACGGCCCTGAGTACATTGCCCGTGTGGCGGTCAACAATGTCAAGAACGTCAAGGCCGCCGGCAAGGCTATCAAGAAGGCCTTCCAGAACCAGATCGAAGGCAAGGGCTTCTCCCTGGTGGAAGTGGTCTCTGCATGCCCCACCAACTGGGGCATGACGCCGCAGCAGGCCCTCAACTGGGTGGAGAGCGACATGCTGCCCTACTACCCCCTGGGCGTCTACAAGGACAGAAGCGCCGGGAAGGAGGCTGAGACGAAATGAAGACCACACAAATTCTCATCGCCGGTTTCGGCGGGCAGGGCATCCTGTTCGCCGGCAAGTTCCTGGCCTACAAGGGCCTGCTGGAGGACCTGCAGGT
>JAGHHM010000127.1 GCA_017887695.1 Oscillospiraceae bacterium
CAGGGTGTTCATGAAGTTCTCAGCAGGCTCGGCGGTAGTGAACTCAATGTGGGTGTCATCGATAACCCGAACGCCCAGCTCCTCAGCGGTAGCCTCACCATAGTAGTACTTCTCACCGTTGAGGATGTTGAAGTACTTATAGGCAACAGAGGAAGCCAGCTCAGGATCCAGCACACGCAGGACGCTGTTGTAGACATCGTCAATGGTGAGGTCGGTGCCGTCGGACCACTTCAGGCCCTCGCGAAGAGTCAGAGTGTGAACGGTAGCATCCTCATTGACCTGATAGTCGGTGCACAGGCCGGGCTCCCAGGTATCAGGGGTATCACCCTGGCGGAGCAGGGGCTCCATGATTGCGTTAATGACAAGGCTTGCGGTGCTAGAGTTGCTCACCCAGGGATCCAGAGACACAGGGTCACTGCTCAGGACGAAGGTGAACACCTGCTCGTCGGCCAGCTCTTCGTCCGCGGAAGGGCCATCTCCGCCAACGGAGATGCCGGTAGCGCCGTTAATGTTGCTGGTATCAGCGTTGTTGGCGTCGGTGCCGCCGCAGGCCGCCAGGGCTAAGACCATGGACAGGGCAAGCAGGAACGCCAGTGCTTTGGACATCTGCTTTTTCATCTTATTTCCTCCTAAAAATTTTGTTGATTATTTTTTTCTGCGGGTTCACCGCATATCAACCATTAATGAGGTGGCAGGCAACTTTGTGGCCAGGTGCACACTCCTTCAGCTGAGGAACCTCCTCAAAGCAGCGGGGTGTGGCGTGGGGGCAGCGGGTGCAGAACTTGCAGCCCTTGGGTGCATTGATGGGGCTGGGGATCTCCCCTTCCAGCTTGATCCGCTGACGCTTTTTCTCCGCCGCGGGGTTTGCCACAGGGATAGCGGAGAAGAGGGCCTTGGTGTAGGGATGCTGGGGATGCTCGTATAGCTCCCGGTTGTCAGCATACTCCACAATGCTGCCCAGATACATCACCGCCACGGTATCGGAGATGTAGCGGACCATAGACAGATCGTGGGCAATAAAGATGTAAGAAAGATTTTGCTTGCGCTGAAGATCCAGCAGCAGGTTCATCACCTGAGCCTGAATGGATACATCCAGAGCAGAAATAGGCTCATCACAAATAATGAGTTCCGGATTCATGGACAAGGCTCTGGCAATGCCGATACGCTGACGCTGGCCACCGGAGAACTCATGAGGGAAGCGGTTGGCGTGTTCTTCGTTGAGGCCTACAATATTCAGCAGCTCCAGCGCCTTCTCCCGCCGCTCAGCGGCAGAGTAATGGATCTCATGGTTCAGATCCCAGCCCTCGGCAATGAGGTCGTTGACCGTCATACGGGGGTTAAGGCAGGCGTAGGGGTCCTGGAAAATCATCTGCACACTGCGGGCAAGATCCTGGCGGAAACGCTTGGTGGATTTGCCGCTGACATCCTTGCCGTTAAGAATAACCCGTCCCTCAGTGGGATCGTAGATGCGGATGATGGTGCGGCCCAGAGTGGATTTGCCACAGCCGGACTCGCCTACCAAGCCCAGGGTCTTGCCCCGCTCCACCTCAATGGAGACATCGTCCACCGCCTTGACCACTCTGCCGCGGCGGATGCGGAAATATTTCTTGAGATTTTCTGTCTGAAGAATGATATCCTTACCCATTTTTGACTACCTCCTGTCCGGTAATCGGATTGACCGCCGGCATAGCCTTCTGATGGTAGAGCCAGCAGGAAGCATAGTGTCCCTCTCCCTCCTGGGCGCAGGTGGGGGGATAATACTTGCTGCACACCTTCATAGCATAGGGGCAGCGGGCGGCGAAGGGGCAGCCCACCGGAGGATTGAAGAGGTCCGGCGGGGAACCCAGGATGGGATGCAGAGGCTCGCGGTTGCTGACATCTTCCGGAGGAATGGACTGGAGCACACCCCAGGTGTAGGGATGGGCGGGATGCTCAAAGATATCCTCCGCCTTACCGTATTCCACCACTTTGCCTGCATACATAACAGCGATATCGTCTGCAATGTTGGAAACAACGCCAAGGTCATGGGTAATCATAATGACCGAGGTATCATTCTTTTTCTGGATCTCCTTGATAAGATCCAGGATCTGGGCCTGGATGGTTACGTCCAGGGCGGTAGTGGGCTCGTCACAGATCAGCAGCTTGGGGTTCACCGCCATGGCCAGGGCAATCATTACTCTCTGGCGCATACCGCCGGAGAACTCGTGGGGATACTGATTGAAGCGTGCCTCCGGGCTGGGGATGCCAGCCAGGGTCAGTGCTTCCAGTGCAGTCTTCTTCGCCTCCACTTTGTTCTTGACGCCGCTCTTTATCACGCCCTCCATGATCTGCTTGCCCACTGTCATGGTGGGGTTCAGGCTGGTCATAGGATCCTGGAAGATCATGCGGATATCTTTGGCCCGGACTGCCTCCATTTCTTTTGTCGGGAGGGCCATCAGGTCCTTACCGTCGAAGTAGACATGGCCCTTCTTGTAAAGGCCGTGAGGCTTGTCGGGGTTCAGGCGGATAATGGATTTTGCCGTAACGGATTTGCCGCAGCCGGACTCACCCACAACGCCCAGGCTCTTGCCCCGCTCCAGGGTAAAGCTGACGCCACGGACTGCCTGTACCTCGCCGGCGTAGGTGTTGAAGGAGAAGGTCAGGTCCTGTACGTCCAGCAGAATATTGTTCTTATTCTCACTCATGGTCTTCCCTCCTCACTTTCTCATTCTGGGGTCAAGCGCGTCGCGCAGGCCGTCGCCCATCAGGTTGAAGCAAAGCATGGTGATGCAGATCAGCAGTGCGGGGAACAGCAGCTGATAGGGAAAGATCAGCAGCTGGTTGGCACCGTCACTAGCCAAGGTACCCCAGCTAGCCAGCGGCAGGGGCAGGCCCAGACCGATGTAGCTAAGGAAGGACTCAGAGAAGATAGCACCGGGGATGGCGTTGGCCATGCTGATGATGATGGGGCTCATGGCGTTGGGCAGCAGGTGCTTAACAATGATCCAGATACTGCCTGCGCCCATGGTCCGGCTGGCCATAACGAACTCCGTTTCACGGAGGGTAAGAACCTGGCCGCGGAACAGACGAGCCATACCGATCCACCCCGTGGCTCCGATGGCCACAATGATAGGCAGGACGCCGGGCTTCATAATGAGGACCAGCAGAATCATCCACAGCATGGAAGGAATGGCGCCGATCAACTCACACAAACGCATCATCAGGTTGTCCGCCACACCGCCGAAGTAGCCGGCAATGCCGCCGTAGAGAATGCCCACAGTGCCGTTAAGAACGGCGACCACAACACCGATCAGCAAGCTGACCCGGGCACCGGACCAGCAGCGGGTGAAGATATCACGTCCCAGCTGGTCAGTACCGAAAAGGTGCTCCATGCTGGGGCCCTGGTTGGTAGCGAACAGATCCTGCTCATCGTACTCATAACGGCTCACCATAGGCTGCACAATTGCCATGGCAATGATAATCAGCAGGATGACAGAGGAGACCATCGCCAGCTTGTTCTCCTTAAACCGCCGCCATGCATCGCTCCAATAGGTCAGGGAGGGGCGGGTCATCTTATCAGCATCAGCGTAAGCTGTGTCATCCTTAGTAAAGAGGTCGTCCGTCAAAAGAACCTCTTGCTCAGCCAAAACGGCCTCATTCATATTGGTCTCAGTCAACTTGTTCGCCTCCTTACTTAGTAATGCGGATACGGGGATCCACCAAGCCGTACACGATATCCGTAATAAAGTAGCAGATAATTGCAATGGAAGAGAAGATGATATTCAGGCCCATAATCATGGTATAGTCCAGATTCTGAATGGCAAGAATCATGGCCTGGCCGATACCGGGGATATTGAATATCTTTTCAAGCACAAAGTTACCGGTCAGTACGCCTGCACACATAGGACCAAGGGAAGTAACCAAGGGAAGGAAAGAGTTGCGGAACATGTGGTGGACAACCACCTCGCTCTGGCTCAGGCCCTTGCTCTTGGCAGTAGCGATATAGTCCTGACCCATGGTATCCAGCATGCTGGTACGCAGCATACGGGCGTAATGGGCAATGTTGTTGAAAGAGGCTGCTGCAATGGGCAAAACCCAACAAGCCAAGGTTTTCCAGCCTTGAACAGGGAACCACCGCAGATCCACAGCAAAAACTCGCTGAATCAGAGAAGCAAATACAAAGCTAGGTACCGAAACACCGATAATGGCAAGGACAATAACTATGTAGTCCACTGCCCCTTTGTTTTTCAGTGCTGCCAGTACGCCCAGCACCGAACCTATGAGGCAGCCAATAAGTACTCCGAAGAAGCCAATAATGGCGGAAGGCGGCATTCCCTTAACTACCTCGCCTACAACCGTCTGACCTTTAAACTTCATAGACGAACCAAAGTCACCGTGGAGCAGATTCTTCATATAAATAAGGTACTGCTCAAACAGAGGCTTATCCAAGCCGTACTTTGCGTACATAGCTTCCTTAACACTTTCCGGCGTCTCACGAGAAATTTCGAAAGGCTCGCCTGGAATAGCGTGCATCAGGAAAAATGTCGCGGTGGTCGCTAAGAATAGGGTCAGCAGCATAGATAGGAACCTTTTCACTGTATACCGGAGCATAATGTTCATTCCCCCTGTCTCTTCTTTTCTCTCCGAATCCTCAAGTTGTTCTGCACCTTGGTAAAATTTCCCGTTTGGCGCAGTCAAGCCCCCTGTGCTTTTGTTTAAGAATACCACCTCCTCTCCAATATGTCAATAAATTTTTAACATAATAATATTTTTTCATTGCTATTGACAAATAATTATCGCACTGTTAAAATTGACTCATTCATAGCTGGCTGCCGGCCGCGATGGACCTATTAATTGGAACAAAACGGAGGAACACACATATGGAATACATCCCTGAGCCCTTTAGAATTAAAATGGTGGAGCCCATCCGCAAGACCACCCGTGAGGAACGTCAGCAGTATCTGAAGGAAGCCCAGTACAATGCCTTCCGCCTCAGAGCCCGCGACGTGTACATCGACTGCATTACCGACAGCGGCACCAGCGCTATGAGCCAGAACCAGTGGAGCGCCATGTTCCTGGGCGACGAGTCCTATGCCGGTGCTGAGAGCTTCTATCGGCTGGAGGCTTCTGTTCAGGATGTATTTGGTATGCCGTATGTCCAGCCCACTCACCAGGGCCGGGCCGCCGACTACATCATGGCCAACATCTATGCCAAGAAGGGCAAGTATGCTATCGGCAACATGCACTTTGACACTTTCCGGGGCAACGCCGAGGTAATGGGCGCCATTCCTGTGGATCTGTGCATTGACGAAGGCTTTGACGCCGCTTCCGATCCTCTTCCCTTCAAGGGCAACATCGACCTGAACAAGATGCAGAGCCTGATCGACGAGAAGGGCGCTGAGAACATCTGTGTGGTCATCATTACCGTCACCTGCAACAATAACGGCGGCCAGCCGGTATCCATGCAGAACATTCGCGAGGTTTCCGCCCTGGCCCGCAAGTACAACATCCCTGTGGTCATTGACTCTGCCCGCCTGGCCGAGAACGCCTGGTTCATCAAGCAGCGGGAGCCCGGTTATCAGGACAAGGAGATCAAGGAAATCACCCGCGAGATGTTCTCCTACTGCGAAACTGCCACTATGAGCTCCAAGAAGGACGGCCTTGTGAACATCGGCGGTCTGTTTGTTACCCGGAACCTGGATGTTTACCATCAGGCCAACCAGATGGCCATTGTCCACGAGGGCTTTATCACCTATGGCGGCATGTCCGGCCGCGATATGGAAGCCCTGGCCGTGGGTCTGCAGGAGGCCTGTGAGGATTCCTATCTGGAGTACCGGGTGGGCCAGGTCAAGTTCCTGGGCGACCTGCTCATGGAGCGGGGCATTCCCATCATTCAGCCCACCGGCGGCCACGGCGTCTATGTAGACGGCCGGCGCTTCTTCCCCCACATTCCCCAGTGTGAGTTCCCCAGCCAGCGGCTGGTTTGCGCTCTGTATGAGGAAGCCGGTGTGCGTGCTGTGGAGATCGGCGCCTGTGCTTTTGGCTCCAAGGATCCTGTCACCGGTGAGGATGTCTTCCCCGCCCTGGAGACCATGCGTATCTGTGTCAATCGCCGGGTTTACACCAGTGATCACCTCCGGGTCATCGCCGATGCCCTGGGCCGCATCTATGAGAAGCGGGATACCTATTGCGGCATGAAGCTGGTATACGAGGGTCCCATCGTATCCCTTCGCCACTTTACGGCTGGCTTTGAGCTGCTGTAAACCCTGATGCAAATGCCGCACATGAGAGATCCTTCTCTGATGTGCGGCATCCTCCTATTTTTTCTGGCGGCGACCTTTTTATTTACCTTGCCGGATTCCTATGTTATAATCCAGATAATGGGAACATTTTTTTAGCGTTTGCAAAAAATTCTCATGCAGAAGGAGGATGTGCCCAGTGTATAACTTTAAACAAATCGCTCAGCTCCTGCCTTTTCTGAGAGAAGCCTTCGGCCCGGATGCAGAAATTCTCCTATGCGACACCGAGCACATCCTATATGCGGAGAACCCTATCTCCGATCGCGCCAAGCCCGGTAATCGTCTGGGCGATATGGAGCGCTCCTTTATTGAAGAAGAGATCTACAAAACCAGGGACTCCGTCAGTAATTACCGCGCCCTGCTGCCCTCCCGGGAAAGGCTGCGGGCCTCCACATTGTTCCTGCGCAATGAAGACGGCTCCCTGGCCGGCTTCCTGACTATCAATATCCGGGTGGAAAGCATGCTGCAAGCCCGGGATATTATTGACACGCTTATCAATGGTTCCTCCCCCTATTCCGCAGGCTACATCCAGAAGGGGCATCCAGAGCCCCAGCCGGAACTGATCAGCCGCTACGAAGGCGTTACCATTGTGGTGAGCGACATTATTCATACCGTCGTCGAGGAATTTCTGGGCGACTTTGGCGTTTCCGCCGACCGGCTTACCGCTACGGAGCGCCAGCAAATTGTACATGAACTGGACCGCCGGGGCGTTTTCCTGGTAAAGGGCGCCATCAGCGAGGTAGCCAAGCAGCTGGGCTGCTCCGAAGCAACCATCTACCGCTACCTGCAGTGATATTACCGGCGGATCTTGTCCATATGATCCGAAAGGGGTTTTCTAAATGGATTGCAACGCTGTACTCTCCGTCCTCCGGGATGCCGGTTATTCCGCCGTATCCCTGTCCGCCATTCAGGAGGGCTCGAACCACCATGTTTTTGACGTGACGCTGGAAGACGGCACTCACGCCATCTGTAAATTTGCCAAGGTACGGAAAACAGAGCTGGGCCTCACCGCTCCCAATCTGGATACCCTTTTCGGAGGGCGTCTTTCCCTGGACCGTGAGTCCTATCTGCTGTCCCTGGCCCGGGAACAGGGCGGCCTGCCCGCGCCGAAAATTTACGGCACTCACGATTCTCCGCTGGGCCGGTTTGTCATGATGGAAAAGTCTCCCGGTATCTCCTTTACCGAGTGGCAGGAGACCCAGGGCTACCGCCTGGAGCCCTATCTTTCCAGCCTGCGGGCATTGGGCCGGGATTTCGGTAAGCTCCATAAAAACATCCGCCTCCCCTCCTTTGGCGATATTATCGGCCCCAATGAGATTGAGCCGGGATGCGATAACTTTGCCGACCGCTTCATGGCCGTTACCAATATGCGGATTGAGCGCGGCGCCAAAAAGGGTGCTTTCTCCCAGGAGGAAACCAGCTTTCTGACCGACTTTTTCCGGGGCCGTTTTGAGTCCCTGCGTCCCTATCTGTCCGCCGCCACCGCCCGGCCGGTCATGGTCTTTACCGATATGCACGGCCGCAACTACTTTGTGGACGAGCAGGGCATCCCCAGCGGCTATTTTGATCTGGAGTCCGCCCAGGCTGCTCCCGCCGCCCTGGAATTCTATGGTTTCCGCTTCTTCCTCTTCAACTTCTATGACCAGGAGACCTTCTCCAAGGCCGAAGCCGCCTTCCTGGAGGGGTATCAGGAAGCCGGCGGCCCCTGCCTGCCCAAGACCGCCGAGGACGAAGCCCTGATCCAGCTTCTTTCCGGCTGCCGTCTGCTGGAGCTGGCAGAGTCCTATTGGGGCGTGGTGGACGCCATCCGGGATACCTGGGGCGCCCGCATGAAGGCTCTGCTCTTCCAGTATATCGACACCGGCTCCATTGACTATGTGGCGCTGGGCGCTATGTGGCGCGAGCGGGACGGTCAGCCCCTCCACCCCGTCATGTAATGCACACAACGCCTCCCGCTGCGTCGGGAGGCGTTCCCTTTTCCGTCGTTTTCCTATTTCAAACCATAAGGAGGCCGATTCATGGCTCTGATCTACGGATATGTGGGCACCTATACCTCGCCGGAGGCCCCCGGCACCTACCGCTTTCGTCTGGACACCCAGAGCGGCGCTCTGGATGCTCCCGAGCTGATTTATCCCCAGACCAACACCAAATACGCCGCCTGGTCCCAGGGGCTTCTGGCCACAGTGACCGAGAAGGACGGCGCCGCCGGAGTGGCTCTGCTGTCTACGGCAGGGGCTGAGCCCTCCCTGCTGGACACCCAGCTTTTAGAAAAAACCACCGCCTGCTTCCTTACCTGGCAGGATGGACTCCTTTACTCCGCCAACTATCATGACGGCCATGTGCTGATCTACACAGCCAAAGACGGCCGTCTGTCTCTGGCCCATCGTCTGTACGTGGAGGATGAGTCCGGCTGCCATCAGGTGATTTTCCATGGCCGGTGGCTGCTGGTACCCTGCCTGCGCCGGGACCAGGTGCTGCTCTTTGACCGGGAAGAGGAATTCCGGCAGGTGGGCGTTCTGGAATTCCCCGCTGGCACCGGTCCCCGCCACGGCGTGTTTACCAAGGACCACCGCCGCTTCTATCTGGTCAGTGAAACCAGCAATCAGCTTTTCACCTACCGTGTGGACGGCCTCTCCTTTACCCTGGAGGACGTCCAGCCCATCCTGCCGCCGGACTTCTCCGGCAAGGGGGACACCGCCGCTATCCGCCTTTCCGAGGATGAAAGGACTCTCTATATCTCCATCCGGGGCGCCGGGGCCATTGCCGTGTTCCGCGTGGGCGGAGAGCGCCCTGCCCTTCTCCAGCATGTTTCCTCCCAGGGGAAAGAGCCCTGGGACCTCCTGCTGGTGCCCGGCGGAAAATTCCTGCTGGCCGCCAACCGGAAATCTGATGAAATCGTCTCCTTTGCCCTGGAAGCCGACGGAACTGTGGGACCGCGTGTGGGATCCATCGCCGTACCCCAGTGCGTGGGCATGACCTTGGAGACCCCCAGCCTCTAAAACAGAATACATTTTGAAAGGACAGTATCATATGAGCAGATTTGATAAAGCAGCAGCTGCATTGGAGCAGTACGGCCTGGACGCCCTGCTGGTCACCAGCGAACCCAACCGCCAGTATGTCACCGGTTTTCGTTCTGACGCCGGCATGGCCGTGGTTACCCGGGAGAGCTCCTATTTCTTCACCGACAGCCGGTATATTGAGGCCGCAGGCCGGGCCGTCACCGGCGGTACGGTGATGGAGTCCACCCGTCAGAAATCCGCCCTGGCTCTTGCCCGGGAGGTCATCCAGCGGCACAACATCCACCGTCTGGGCTTTGAAGAGGAGTGGACCACTGTAAAGGAATTCCGCCTTTGGGAGCAATCCCTGGACTGTGAGCTGCTTCCCGCCTCCGCTCTGCTGACCCAGCTGCGGACGGTAAAGGATCAGGAAGAAATTGACACCCTCATTGCCGCCCAGCGCATTGCGGAAAAAGCCATGGACGAGGTGCTGGACTTTATTCGCGTGGGCCGCACAGAGCAGGAGATCGCCGCTTTCCTTCAGTACCGTATGCTTTCCGCCGGAGCGGAAAAAATGTCCTTCGACCCCATCGTAGTGGGCGGCCCCAACGGCAGTATGCCCCATGGCGTTCCTTCTGAGCGGCCTGTGGGGGATGGGGAATTCCTGACCATGGACTTTGGCTGTGTCTATCACGGCTACTGCTCCGACATGACCCGTACTGTGGCTCTGGGCCATGTGACGGAGGAGATGGAAAAGGTGTACCGCACCGTCCTGGAAGCTCAGCTGGCAGGCATTGCCGTGGCCCGGGGCGGCGTGAAGGGCAAAGTGATCCATGAAGCCGGCGCAAAGGTCATCGCCGACGCAGGCTATGGAGCGTATTTCGGCCACGGCTTTGGCCACGGCCTGGGGGTAGAACTCCACGAAATGCCCGGAGCCGGCTCCAACAGCGAGGAAGTTCTGCCCACCGGAACAGTTATTTCCGCAGAGCCCGGCATCTATCTTCCCGGCCGCTTCGGCGTGCGGATCGAAGATGTGATCGTCCTCACTGACGATGGATGCCTGGATATTACCAACTCCCCCAAGGAGCTTCTGATTCTGTAAACAAGCGCTGCGGCAGCTGCCTGACAGGCCTCTGCCAAAGTGAAAATGCCGCCGGAGGCACAAACTCCGGCGGCACTTTTATTTGCACAGACATTCCCTTTTCAGCGCAGGTCTTCCCCTTTGGCCCTTTGATACGCAAAAAGCGTGACCAGATCAAAAACACCTTCCACCATCAGCGCGGCACCGGTAAAGATCCACAAAACCGCTGTGGAAGCAAAGGGCGCATTCAATATGACGGCAGCGCAGATCACCGAAATCGCCGCATTGATTCCCGCCCAGGACCATTTGGGGCTTTTCAGACGAAGCATATCCACTGTCAGCTGGATCTTCATCACTCCTGTCAGCAGGATGACAATACCGTACATGATCGTAAGCACCGGGAAGGTGATGATAAACCACTCCGTCTGGAATGTACAGAATCCGCCTGCCAGAACCGCCACCAGCCCCTTTACCAGCATCTGTCCCTGGGCGGCCTCTATGGGATCCGTCCTGAAATACTTTATGATCTCAATCAGCCCTCCCACCATTAGTGCAACGCCGGCTAACATAATAATGGCGGAGGTAAATCCTGCCGGATTAATCAGAAGCAGCAGGCCCACGATTACTTCAAAAACGCCGAAAACAATTCCGTTTGCCTTTTCCTTTATGGCTTTCATAACATACTCCCTCCCAATTGGAACACACAAAAGGCTTTTCTCCAGGAAAAGCCGCTCAAGCAGGTTTTCCTGCAAGAGGGACTGCCCATCGGCAGTCCCTCTTGCAGGATACCGGCTTTAATGCTGATGTTTGACCAGGCCAAAGGCCTTGGACAGCTCCATCACCACAACGGGGACCAGGGTAAGGCCAACGCCTACCAGATAGGTTTCCACGGGCAGCGCCACAAGGCCGAAGGGAATGCGGGCCGGCGTAAACAGCACCAGCGCCACCAGCAGAAGGGAAACCAGGCTGGACCAATTCAGCTTATGGTTGGTAAAGGGACCGATCTTGAACAGGGAGTGATCCGAGCGCATGTTATACGCCTGCACCACCTGAGAGACCGCCAGCACCAGGAAAGCCATGGTTTGTCCGCCGGCCAAAGTTCCCACGGCATTCTCCCCGATGACAAAGGCAATCAGGGACAAAGCGGCGAACATGGCGCCCTGAAGGACCACCCGGATCCCTAGGCCATGGGCAAAGATCCCCTCATCCTTGGGACGGGGCTTCTGCTCCATGACGTCGGCCTCCACCGCCTCCATACCCAGGGCAATGGCAGGCAGGCTGTCGGTAACCAGGTTGATCCACAGAAGCTGCATGGACAGAAGCGGCGTTTTGTGCCAGAGCAGCATGGCGGTAAACACGGTAATAACCTCGCCGATGTTGGTTCCCAGCAGGAATCCTACCACCTTGCGGATGTTGGCGTAGATGCCCCGGCCTTCCCGGACGGCGTCCACGATGGTGGAGAAGTTGTCGTCGGTCAATGTCATATCCGCCGCGCCCTTGGCCACGTCTGTTCCAGTAATGCCCATGGCACAGCCGATATCAGCAGCCTTGAGAGCCGGCGCGTCGTTGACGCCGTCACCGGTCATGGACACGACCTGGCCCTTGCGCTGCCAGGCTTTGACAATGCGGATCTTATTTTCCGGCGAGACCCGGGCATAGACGGAAATGTGCTCCACCTGTTTGTCCAGCTCCGTGTCGGTCATGGCATCCAGTTCCCCGCCGGTAATGGCCTTGTCCCCCGGCTGCAGGATACCCAGCTCCCGGGCGATGGCGGCGGCGGTGACCACATGGTCCCCGGTAATCATCACCGGCTTGATGCCGGCCCTGCGGCAGACGGCTACCGCCTTTTTCGCCTCCGGTCGGGGCGGGTCGATCATGCCCACCAGGCCCATCAGAGTCAGGCCACATTCCAGTTCCTCGGAAGTGGGGTTCTGGGGGATCGTGTCAATTACCTTCCAGGCAATGGCAAGGACCCGCAGGGCATCCGAGCTCATTTGCTCCACAATGCCCCTGGCCTTCTCCAGATCGCCCCCCACGCAGCGGGGCGCCATCATGTCAAAAGCCCCCTTGACGATTACCACATACTTTCCGTCCATCTCATTGACGGTGGTCATGAGCTTCCGGTCGGAGTCAAAGGGGAGCTCCGCCAGGCGGGGATAGCGCTGGTTCAGTTCCTCCTTGGGCATGCCGTTTTTGTGGGCGGCAAGTACGATGGCCGTCTCAGTGGGGTCGCCGATGTGCTGCTCCTCATCCCCCTGGAAGGTCACAGTACCGTCACAGCAGAGGCTGCCATACCGCAGCAGCTGCCGTACCGGCTCGGAATTCTGGGTGTGGATATCCTCCAGCCCATCCTGGCCATCCACATAAGCCTTTACCAATGTCATGCGGTTCTGGGTCAGGGTACCGGTCTTGTCCGAGCAGATCACGGAGGCACTTCCCAGAGTCTCTACCGCCGGGAGGCGGCGGATCAGGGCGTTTTTCTTTACCATCCGCTGGACGCCGATGGAGAGAACGACGGTGACGATGGCCGGAAGGCCCTCGGGAATGGCGGACACCGCCAGGGAAACGGCGGTCATAAAGATCTCCAAAGCCGGGATACCGTTAACAAGGCCCACTACAAAGATAATGGCGCAGGCTGCCAGCGCCAGGATGCCCAGATATTTTCCCAGCTGGGCCAGCTTTTGCTGCAGAGGCGTCTGGCTGTCGCCCTCGCTGTCCAGAAGATTGGCGATCTTGCCCATCTCTGTGTTCATTCCCGTGGCAGTCACTACCGCCAGGGCAGTGCCGTAGGTAACGGAACATCCGGAGAAAACCATATTGCTCCGATCCCCCAGAGGGGCCTTTTCTTCCACTACGGCGTCCGCGTTCTTTTCCGAGGGCACGGATTCGCCGGTAAGGGCGGACTCCTCGCATTTCAGGCTGACACTTTTCAGCAGCCGCCCATCCGCCGGGATAAAGTCACCGGCTTCCAGACGGATGATGTCTCCAGGCACCAGCTGGGAGGCGTCGATAACAGATTCCTTGCCGTCCCGGATGACTCGCGCATGGGGAGCGGAGAGATTTTTCAGGGCGTCCAGGGCCTTTTCCGCCTTGCTCTCCTGCATGACGCCCATTACAGCGTTGAGAACGACAATCAACAGGATCAAAAGCGGCTCAAAAAATTCCTTGGGCTGGCCTTCCACGCAGGCGATGACAAAGGAAACTGCCGCCGCAGCCAGCAGAATCAGAATCATGACATCCTTAAACTGGGCCAGAAAACGCTGAAAATTAGTTTTTTTCTTTTTTTCCGCCAATTTATTCTCGCCAAATTGAGCTAGCTTTTCTTTGGCTTGCTGGGAATCCAGGCCGGCGGAGGGGTTGGAGTGCAACGCCTGGACCGCCTCGGAAGATGAAAGTTGATGGAATGTCAAGGTAAAAGCCTCCTTGTGTATTGTGTACGGACTGTATTGTATGAGATCGTAGGCACTTTTTCATTGGGCAAAGTGTCTCCCACGTTACACTTTTCCTCACCTGCCATATCAGTGTTACATTTTAGGACACACAAGACAGTTTGTCCCAAAACAGCAGAGAGAATCCTGTTGGGAAAAAACAGATTCTATGGTAGACTTATGTTTTAATAAGGGAGTAGTCGGCACGGCTGTGTGATGATGCCAACAGATCGGAGTTTTCCTGGTATTATCTTAAATGACGAGACTTATCTGCTTGCGACAGGTGAGTCTCGTCTTTTTGTTTCCCCCGCAAAACCACCTGGATCCTGATGTCGCATACAGGTTTTTCTGTCATGCGGAAGGAGGCGGAATATGGCTGATTCCAATATTACCAAGCATGCGCTGGCAACCCCTTTGCAGGAGCTGATGATGGAGCTTCCCTTTGAAAAAATCAATGTGGGCCAGATCTGTCAGCGGTGCGACATGAACCGCAAAAGCTTCTACTATCATTTCAAAGACAAATATGATCTGGTAAACTGGATTTTTGACACCGGGTTCATTGCTTGGATCAAGGACGAGCGTCCGGGCTCCAGCTATGACGAGCACTGGGCTTTCATTGAAAAGGCCTGCGATTATTTCTACCAAAATCGCGTCTTTTACCGCAAAGCCATGCAAATCAAGGGTCAGAATTCCTTCATCGACCATTTCCGGGAGTATATCCGTCCTCTTTTACTGGATCGCCTTGCCTTCCTTTTGGGAAGCGCTACCATTGATGAGTTTACAATGGGATTCCTGAGCGACACCGCCATCTGCGCCATGGAGCGCTGGCTTCTGAGCAAGGACTGCATACCTGCCGGGCAATTTGTGGGCAAGATAAAAGATCTTATGGAAAAAGGTGCTGTCTCTATCTGCCGGGAAATCGGCCAGCGGGAACCGTCCTGAGCATCCTGTCTCTTTTCCATCTCCTCCCGTTATTTCCATTTTCCCCATAACGGACCCATAAGGCGCGCCGCATGTACTGCGGTGCGCCTTTTCAGCGCTGTATCAAGCTTCCGGCAGGGGGGCAGCTTTGGGATAAGCCTGCCGGATCACCGGCGTCAGCCCATCTTCAAACAGATTCCCGTACGCAGCTGTGCTTTGATGGTCCGGTGTGTACAGATTCCCCCGGCTGTCAAAAAATACGCAGCAGGCGTCGTCGGAGATGATCTCATCCATATTTCTTGTATCGTAATAGAGTTCCCATGGAATGGTCTGATAATTCTGGCTTTTCCTGGCCTCCGCCGCCGCCTGGTAAACGGCACGGCGTACGCTGTCGGGACAGCCCGGCTCAGGAATCAGCACGGTAAAGATCGGATGCAGCTTCTGTGTCTCCTGAAACAGGGTCCCGCTTACAATGCCTTCCACACTCTCTTGGGCGTAGGAATAATACACAGCATATGACAGAGCTGCCCTGCGCAGGAGGGCGCAGGCGTCCCCCGCTCCGGGGCGGAAATCCACCGCCAGCATAAGATGATGGATCCGGGAGGCGGCGTCCAGAAAAGCCTCGGTCACAAATTCCGGCTGGCAAAGCAGGAAAAACGCGCTGTCGGAATACTCCCGCACCAGAGGAAGCAGCGGCGCCGGGTCCTCTTGGGTGACCAATATCCAGGAAAAAATACCCAGCCCTTCCCCTTCTTCAATGGCACTATGGTATTGCGCCAGATGTTCCGGGTAGGAGGCCTGGTCAATTTGGAACAATACAGTCCAGGGAATATTGCATCCCATCTGTTTTTCATGGAGCCGGATATTCCGGGCTCCCCAGGTACAGCTGTTGTACCCCAGGTTCATGCCAAACTTTACCAGATGCTCCGTTTCAATATGGCTGGCGGCATCCTGTACCAAGGTATAATAGGCACTGCCCTCATTTTTCAGCAGCTCCTGTGCCGTTTCGAAAAACCGGCTCTGAAACCGTCCCTCAGAAAATTGCAGCGCCATATCAACCACGTTGCGGATGCTCCGCCTGGGATTTTCCTGTAATCCTTTCAGCGTCTGCCGCACAGTTGTTTCAATGAGAATGCGGGAAAGGCTGTTTTCCATATGCATGACTCCTTCCGAGATACCAGGATGCATTGGTGGGAGAATAGATACCATCAAAAAGCATAGCTTTCCCAGCGTACGAAAACAATACACAATCCTCCCTGCCTGTCCCAAAAGGTAACAGCGGCGGCGGCGTGTCGTAAAGTTTTCAGCCAGAAGCCCCCGAAAACCAGCGTTTTCGGGGGCTTCTAAAATTAGGTTGTTTTTTACATTGCGTTGTCCGCGGTATCCTGAGTGCCAATGACAGCCTCCAAAGCATCCGCCGCGGCATTCATCTCCCCGGCATCCTTATGCCTGAGGGCCCGCTTGGCTGTTTTTACCGCTTCGTCAAGCTGCTTTCTCTGCTCCTTATCCATCCGTTTGCGAATCTCTTCGCTGCGGTACAGCAGGCTCTCCAGGCGGTCACTTACCTGTGCGTCCGCCCTGGCTCTGGCATCTTCGGCGGCGTATTGCTGCGCCTCCCGCACCGCCCGCTCGATTTCCTCCCGGCTCATGTTGCTGGAGCCCTGGATCGTAATTTCCTGCCGCTTCCCGGTGTCTTTGTCCATGGCGGAGACATTGACAATACCGTTGGCGTCAATGGTAAAGGTGACCTCGATCTGCGGTACACCGCGAGGTGCACGGCGGATCCCGTTAAGCTTAAACTTTCCCAGGCTTTTATTCTGGCGAGCCATGGGGCGCTCGCCCTGAAGCACATTGATTTCCACGGAGGACTGGAAACTGGATGCTGTGGTGAAAATCTGGCTTTTTGTAATCGGGATCGGGGTGTTTCGCTCAATAAGACGGGTGCATACGCCGCCTACGGTTTCAAGTCCCAATGAAAGGGGCGTAACATCCAGAAGCAGCAGTCCTTTTACCGTCCCTGCCAGAACGCCGCCCTGCAGACACGCTCCCATAGCGACGCATTCATCCGGGTTGATGCCCTTGAAAGGTTCCTTTCCCATAAATGCTTTGACCGCTTCCTGGACGGCAGGGATACGGCTGGAGCCGCCAACCATCAATACCTTGCTGATTTGTGCGGCGGTCAGACCGGAATCGGAAAGGGCCGCTTTTACCGGCTCTATGGTCTGCTCCACAAGGTGGCCGGTCAGTTCGTTGAATTTCGCACGGCTCAGGACATAGAGCAGATGCTTGGGACCATCCTTTCCAGTGGCGATATAAGGAAGATTGATCTCTGTGGTAATGGCGCTGGACAGCTCAATCTTTGCCTTTTCTGCCGCCTCCCGGATGCGCTGCATGGCACTGATGTCCTTTGACAGGTCGATCCGGTTCTCACGCTTAAACTCTCTGACCAGCCAGTCACAAAAGGTATCCGCGCACTCATGGAGGACGCGCTGGCAGACGCAGGCTATGAACCGCTTCAGGCCTGTAATGGGCTGGAGGCGTTGGAGGTGCTGGAAACAAAGCACGTTGATTTGATCGTACTGGACATTATGATGCCGAAAACGGATGGGTACGAGCTGCTCAAGCAGATCCGCCAAGCCGGCATGGATATGCCGGTTTTACTGGTAACCGCCAAGCAGGCTCTGCCAGACAAAAAGAAGGGCTTTCTCTTGGGCGCGGATGACTATATGGTAAAGCCGTTTGAGGAGGAGGAAATGCTCCTGCGGATCGCTGCGCTGCTGCGGCGGGCCAAGATTTTGACGGAAAGGAAACTAACCGTGGGAAACACAGAGCTGATCTATGACTCTCTGACCGTATACCAACAACGTGGAAATGATGGAGCATGTCTGGATGAACCTCATCAGCAATGCCATCAAATTCAGCCACGAGGGAGGGCGTATCTTTATTTCCTCCCTCCGGAAAACAGACAGCATTGTCATAACCATTCGGGATGAAGGCATCGGCATCAGTCCGTCTGAAATTGGTCATATCTTTGACAAGTTTTATCAGGTGGATACTGCCCATTCCTCCGTTGGAAACGGACTGGGACTGCCGCTGGTATACCGCATTGTGCAATTAAGCGGCGGGGCGATCCATGTAAAAAGCGAAGTGGGCAAGGGAACGGAATTTACCGTCACTTTGCCTGTATCCCATACGTAACCTGTGAATACTTCCATCTGCTGAAAAAAGCACCTGAAATCTTTCGATTTCAGGTGCTTTCCATCGTTACACTTTGGCAGCTGCGTCCGGAAGCAGGCCCCGGCTGTTCCGGCGGACATATGTATCACCGTCCAGAGTTGGGTGGGGAGGATTTCCCGGAATCCCTGGCAGCAAATGCCGCCAGATCCTGCCCCTTGAGAACCCGCTCCAGCAGCTCCGGCAGGCGGTCTGGGGCGCAGGCAAAGCAGGGTATATTTATCCCGGCAATACGCTGGGCCGTCTGCGCGTCGTAGTAGGGCTTGCCGCCGTCAGCAATGGCCAGCAGAACCACCACGGTAACGCCTGCGTGTTTCAGCTCCTCCAGGCGGCGCAGCAGGGCCGCCCGGTTGCCTCCCTCCTCCAGGTCGGAGATCAAAAAGAAAATGGTTTTGGCAGGCTCCTCCACCAGCCCCTGGCAGTAGGCAATGGACTTGGCAATGTCGGTCCCTCCTCCCATCTGAAAGCCGAAAAGCAGATCTACCGGATCCACACAAAGCGGTGTCAGATCCATAATCTGGGTATCAAAGGCTACCACATGGGTGCGCACCGCCGCCATGGAGGCCAAGATACAGGCCATGACAGAGGAGTAGAAAACAGAGGGGCCCATGGAACCGCTCTGATCGATGTCCAAAATCACATGCCAGCGGTTGGTCCGGCTGGAGCGGTCAAAAAACCATACCCGCTCCGGAACAATGGTCCCCAGCTCCGGCCGATAGTTATGGAGATTCCGGCGGATCGTATAGAGAAAGTCGATGGCAGCAGCGCTGGGCAGAGGGGCATGGGCCCGCCGGTTCAATGCGGCGGTAACCGCCCGGCGCATGTCCTCCTCCAGAAGGCGGTTGATTTGCTCCACCAGCTTGCGGATAAAGCTGCGGGTTGCCTCCTTGGACTTTTTGGGGATCTGATCCTTGAGCATCAGCAGCGTGGAGGCCATATTCAGGTCCGGCTCCAGCCCCTCCAGCAGCTCCGGCTCCAGCAGAAGCTGCTTAAGTCCCTTTCGCGCAATGGCGTCGTTTTGCACCACAGCCACCATTTCCGGGTCAAAGAGGCTGCGCAGATCCCCCAGCCACTTGGCAATATGAGGTGCGGAGGGCCCCCGTCCCCCGCCCTGGCCTGCCGGGCCAAAGCTCTCCTCCGGCCCACCGTAGATGGCGGCCAGCGCGCTGTCCAGCAAAAGCTCCTCCTGGGACAGCGGAGCGGCGCCCATTCCCCCAAAGTCGGACTGGCTTTCCGCTCCCAGAATTAGCCGCCAGCGGGCCAGCTGTTCCTGCTGTATCACGGGCACTCCTCCCTCCTAGATATCATCAAAGTCAAAGTCCTCCAGGCCCTTGAGCACCTCCTGCTCCTGCTGGGACAGCTCCCCCATCAGCACCTCGGCGGCCTGGTTTTGGTTCACACCCCAGATCTCTCCCAGGTTTTCCGCAATATCACTCTTCTCCGCCGGTGTAAAGCCGCAAAAAGCCCGGCGGAGGAACACAAGGGCCCGCCGGAACTGGAGGTCATCCAGGGCGCTTAGATAGTTGTCCAGATGCTTCCAGAGGGACAGCCGGGCAATGAGGGCGTAACGGTTTTTGGACGCCAAGCCCTCAAACCAGCCCGCACCCAAATCGGCAGGCACGCCCGGAGAAAGCCGCCGGGCAAGCTCCCGGGAGAGCAGCTCCTCGTCCACCGCTCCCCGCTCCAGCAGCGCCGCCATGGCAAAGCCGGAGCAGAGTGTATTCAGGTCGTCCCGGTCGGATATCCGCCGGAGCACATCCAGCCACCGTTCCTCCTCCAGGCAATCATGCTCCAGGGGGAGCCGGTTGAGCTGGTCCATGGCAGCGGTGACGGCGGGAGCTGCCTTGGCATCGCACTGGCAGGCTTCCTCCAGCGTCAGGCAGGCCCGCAGAAAAAGCTGCTCAAGCAGGGGAACCACCGCCGCCGGGTCAAACCGGCGCAGGCTTCCGTACCGCACCACCTGGGAAAGGCGCACAGCCGTCTCCGCCACATCGGTGAGAGCGGCCGCATCCACAGACAAGCTCTGGAGCACAGACAGAGCCTCACGGGCAGCGGCAGGCATACCGCACAGAAAGGCATCCTGAAATACCGCGGCTGCCTGGACAAGGGAGGTGCAGGCCTCTCCCCGCTCTTTCAGGGCAAAGTCGGCGGCTCCCTCCACGGTATCCCCCAGCAGGGAGGACTCCACCACTTCGATCTCCACTTCCGGGCTCCAGCGCAGCGCCCAGTATTCTCCCCAGTTGGCCCCTTCTTGCCGGGAGGGCAGCAAGGCGGCAAAATGGATATCCAGCCCCCGCAGCCGATGCAGGAAGCAGGAACGCCGCAGATCCAGCAGCGCCGCCTGCTGATTTTTCACCTGCAGCCGCTCCCGCAGATCCAGATCCAGCTGCTGCCCCTCCAGCCCACGGTATTTCTCCAGCCGAAGTTCCCGCAGCTGCCGATAAAAATCCTCCTGAACCGAGGTGCGGCTCACTCCCTCGGGAATAAAGCCTAGCATAGTTCCAGGAGTAGCGGATCTGCTCCTCTGTGGTGCCGGCGGTGCCTTGAATGACCTTGGTGGAGTCCCCGTTGACGGCGGCAGCCAGATGCTCGCTGAGCCAGGATTTGGCCGTACCCGGTTCCCCAATCAGCAGCAGGGCCCGATCGGTTACCAAAGTAGCAATCACAATCTCCACCAGGCGGCGGCTGCCCATATATTTGGGGGTAATCTCAACCCCATTTACTGTCACTCCGCCGGTAATATAGGTCAGTACGGACCTGGGGGACATCCGCCAGCCGGTGGGGACTGCCTCCCGCTCAGCGGCAATAAGGGCCTCCAGCTCCCGCTGGTAGAGCTCCTCCGCCGGAAGGCGCTGTACGTTTTTCTCAGCCATGCTGTTCTTCTCCTCTCTCTACGCTCTGCTGCTCCCATCTGTTCAGGTACTTCTGGACCTCCGCAGCAGGCCAGCGGCCCCGCTGGATGGTAAGTGTTTTCCCTTGCACCAATCGATCCAGTTCCCTGAGTTCAGCCGCCTTCTCCTGAGGCGAAACAGGTATCTGGTCCAGTATGTAGAGCACCCCGTAAAAAGATGTACTCTGACTGTTTTTCTGGGTCCACCGAACCACAAAGTGATCCCACTTTGTCCATCCCTGCTCTGCCAGCACCTCAATAATGCGCTGCGTCTGGATGTAATGGGAACTTTTCAGCCCCATGTGATACAGATAATTCCCTACTGCCTCCGGCAGGTCGGGCACCTTTCCCCTGCTCAGCAGATTCAGCAGCACCTCGTCCATCCCGCTGCCCACCCGAATCAGCAGCGTAAACCACCGTATATCCAGGGCCGGATCAGCCGCAGCCTCAAGGGCATACTGGATAGGACAAACCGCCTCCTGACGCACCTTGGTACCCAGCAGACCGCTCCGCAAAAGCTGTTTCTCCGCCCAGGCATAGCTCTCCGCCGGGGGCTGAGTCATGAGCCGTGCGGCCACGGCCGGGGCCAGGAAGTCATCTTCCACCTGGCCCTGAAGCTCCACAGCCAGGCGGCACAGTTCCTCATCTCCGTCCGTCCTGATGGTCCGGCATAGGGCCAGAGCCGCCAGCAGCCGGAAGGACCCCTGGTGCTCCCTATCAAAGCAGGCAAATCGCAGCCGCACCGGTTTCCCATTCTCTCCTTCCACCTGCCGATCCAGCTGCCGCTGCGTCAGGCCGGCCAGCCGACGGTAGAGGGCGCAGATTTCCGGCCCCTTCTTGCCCTCCAACACCAGGCACAGCTGTTTGAGCCGTTTCCACACGGCCTGAGGCAGTACAGCCTGGGAATCTGCCTCCATCTGCTCCAGCGTATCGTTGAAAATTTTTGCGGTAAGACGGCTGGCCACTGGGGAGGAGACACCCCAGGATTTCCAGCATCTGGTCCGGATCATGATCTGCCTGCTCTACCAAATAGGCCTCCCCTTCCGGCCTGTTCAGCCGGGCTAGTGCCCGATGGGCCAGATCCCGGGCAGCTCCCTTGCGCTCCGTCCGGCACAGCTCCAGCAAAAGCGGAGCGTTGGCCTCCTGGCAGCCCAGGGCGTCAATAATAGCCAGACGGATCTCCTTTTTTGCCTGAGGCAGCTGGGCCAGGAAAAAGTCATTGGCCTGGGCTCCTGCAGCCCGGGACATGACCTCCACCCGGCGGGCCATTCCCCGACCGCCGGCAGGGTCAAAGCCCGCCTCCAGCAGCGGAAGGATCCCGGGTCCCTGCCGGCCCAGAATGTCAGCATTCAGATCCGCCAGTTCTCCATAGCTGTCCCCCAGGCCAGCCACCAGAGCGGGAATGACCCGGTAGTCGGCAAAATATTCCGGATGATTGGCAAACGCCTCTTTGATCAGGTTATATCGCCCGCCGCCGGTACCGGTCAGGGCCTCCAGCAAAGGCCTCAGCTGACCATAGGACACCTCCTGACAGGTCCCCACGCCATGGGGCAGAGGCTCCAATTCCCCAGCCATGCCCGCAGACGCCTGGGTGTAGACCACCGCATCCACCAGGGCCAGCACATCCAGCAGAGCGCCGCCCCGCTTTTCCGGGGGAGCGGCCAGCAGGGCCTCCAGCCCGGCGCTGATCTTCGCAAACACAGGACTGGCAGCAGCCAGCGGGGCCAGCCCCTCCCGGGCACGCTTAAGACGAAAGTCTTCGTTTAAAATCCCGGTACCCGCCACGGCAGCGTGCTCCAGCCGCTCCTGTACCTCATACAAAGGCTGTAAATCCATCCTACTTCCCCCCTTTTAATACTGAAGCCGGATGATCCGGGAACGGGTCACGGCGCTGTACGGATGCAGGCACAGGGAACGGTCCTTCTTGTCATAGAACATCAGTCCGAAGAGGGCGTCCCCTCTATGGAGGCCTCCGGGCACGGCTGCTACACGGGCGGCAGAAGCATGGTCGGCGCCATCCTCCGGACGATCCCGCAGCACGATGCGCCCGCCCACAGGGTCTTCCAGCACGAAGGAACCGTTGATCATCCCCACCTGCCCTACAGGGAGCAGTACAGGCAGGAATTTTGGCAGAAGGGTATTCTTTATCTGATTTTTTGCCACCTTCACCGCTGTGGCCAGGTCGCTCTGGGCCAGTGCCGGCAGGCCGGACTGTTCCTCCTGGGTAAGCGGACGGGGGACACTGCTTTCCCAGCGGATACGGCGGCAGCCCTCACCGGGGTAGATATACAAGGTTGGAATCTCCAGCAGGGAGAAGCAGCTGTCCTCCCCCTTTACATATTTCAAGGCCTTTACCGGCCGCAGGTTCCATGTCTGGTCCACGTGGCCCGTGTCAATATCCAGCCAGAACCCCCGCTCCACATATTCCCGTCTGGCTGCGTCATAGGAGACGTCAAAGGAGAGCTGTATCAGTCGGACATTCTCACGGCAGGCTCCAATGGCTACCAGGTCCTCCAGCTTCCACACGCCCCCCATAGCTTCAAAAAGGATGGTATCCTCGGCAGAGAACGCTCCTGCTTCCAGCTTCTGCCGCAAAAAAGCTCTGCCCTTTTTGATCGTAGAGCGAAGGGCGATAAGAACCCGCAAAGCCTCATCATAGGAGCGCTTCGCCTGGTCCGGCGACTCTTGACTGTTATGCACAGCCAACGCAATGCGGGAAAAGGTGGTCTGGGGGCCCGTAAGATAATGATTGCCCAGCTCCTTGGCCAGCTGTTCATAGGTCTTGGCCGAAGTGCCTGCCAGGCTGCCCACACCGGCGTTCAGTAAATCTTCCACCATCTGCTCCGCCATGTCCAGACCCTCCAGCTGTCGGTTAAGTCGCTTGGCTAGGGCGGCCGTATTGGTCCTGGCCGGCTTCTTCTCCGCCGGGTTCTGGGCGGCTTCCGCTTTCTTAGCAGCTCTGGCAGCCTGCTTGGCGCGCTTCTCCGCAAGGTCCTGAGGAATGTCGGCCTCCGCAAAAGGCTTTCCGCTCAACTGCTCAAGCATGAGCCCCAGAGCATGTTTACAGGGAAACTGGCGGCTGGGGCAAGAGCAGCGGCACACCGGCACCTGCGCGTCAGTCCAGTCCACAGATACCCGGTAGGGTGTTTTCCACTGCCAGCACAGTCTCCCCAAAACAATGTGTCGTCCGCACTGCGGCACAGCCCGGAGAACTTTCCTCCCCGGGACAGCTTACGGCCGTTTTCCGCTGCGGCTAATTTTGAGGAAAGGCTCCCCCTGAAAGCTTATCCGCAGATGCAGCTACATGCACAAAGCCACCCCTTTTCAAAAAGAGCGGCTTTGCAAGCAGACCAGAAGATCCTTCAACCAACGTCACATCTGGATCACTCAAGCCTCGTCAAAAGTAGAATCAGATTAGATCACACAGTGTGCAGCCAGCATCTGGCGCATATTTGAACTTCCTACGGAAAATACAGATCAACAAAAAAACACCCGAGATCCGAAAATCTCAGGTGTTTCCTGGAGCTGCTGGGCGGATTCGAACCGCCGACCTCATCCTTACCAA
>JAGHHM010000128.1 GCA_017887695.1 Oscillospiraceae bacterium
CCTCGTCGATGTTGTCCTGGGCGATGAGGAGGCCTTCCAGCAGATGGGCCCGCTCCTGAGCCTTCTTCAGGTCGTACCTCGTCCGCCGGAGAATGATCTCCTCCTGGAACTTCAGGTACTCGTCCAGAATGTGGCGCAGGGACAAAATTTTGGGCTGGGACTGGTCGTTGACCAGGGCCAGCATATTGATAGCAAAAGTGGTCTGGAGCTGGGTCTGGGCAAAGAGTCGGTTCAAGACCACCTGGGGATTGGCGTCCCGCTTGAGCTCGATAACGATGCGCATACCGTTGCGGTCGGACTCATCCCGGATATCGCTGATGCCCTCCAGCTTTTTCTCCTCCACCTGGTCGGCCATGTTCTTGATGAGCATGCGCTTGTTGACCTGGTAGGGGATCTCGGTGACGATGATGCGGGTACGGTTCTGACCGAACTCCTCCATCTCCGTACGGGCCCGGACCTTGATGTGGCCCCGGCCGGTGGCATAGGCCTCCCGGATGCCGGAGCGGCCCATGATAATGCCCTTGGTGGGAAAATCCGGCCCCTTGATGTGCTCCATCAGGTCGTTGAGACCGGCATTGGGGTTATCCAGCACGCAGATGCAGGCGCCGATGACCTCCCGCAGGTTGTGGGGCGGGATGTTGGTGGCCATACCCACGGCGATACCGCTGGAGCCGTTGACCAAGAGGTTAGGGAAGCGGCTGGGCAGGACCCGGGGCTCCTTCCGGCTCTCGTCAAAATTGGGATCCCAGTCTACGGTGTCCTTCTCCAGATCCCGGAGCATCTCGCCGGAGATCTTGGCCAGCCGGGCCTCGGTGTAACGGTAGGCTGCCGGGGGGTCGCCATCCACGGAACCGAAGTTGCCGTGGCCGTCCACCAACGGGTAGCGCATGGAAAAGTCCTGGGCCAGACGCACCAGGGCGTCATAAACGGAGGCGTCGCCGTGGGGATGGTACCGGCCCAGCACGTCGCCCACGCAGGTGGCGGACTTCTTAAAGGGCTTGTCAGGAGTCAGGCCGTCCTCGTACATGGCGTAGAGGATCCGGCGGTGGACCGGCTTGAGGCCGTCACGCACGTCCGGCAGGGCCCGGCTCTTGATGACGCTCATGGCATATTCAATGTAGGATTTCTCCATTTCCGGGACCAGGAAGGACGTGACAATCTTCTGGTCCGGGAAACGAATCTCCTCAGGATCATACTGGGGTTTTTTAGACATATATGGTGTTCCTCCTTACCATAAGGGGCTGAATCTTTCTCTCTCAGGGGCGTTCCCGGCCTGTTGGCCCGGGCTCCGCCCGGTGTTTTTGCCGAATAAAGCGGATCAATAGTCCAGGTTCACCGCGTACTTGGCGTTGCGCTCGATGAACTCCTTCCGGGGCTCCACCTTCTCACCCATCAGAACATTGAAGGTGGCGTCGGCTCTTACGGCGTCGTCCAGCTCAATGCGCTTGAGGGTGCGGGTGGTGGGATCCATGGTGGTCTCCCACAGCTCGTGGGCGTCCATCTCGCCAAGGCCCTTGAACCGGGAAATGTCCACCTTGGCGTTGGGGTTGTCCCCCCGCATCTCCGCGGCGATCCGTTCCCGCTCGATATCGTCAAAGGCCACCCGGGTGGTCTTGCCTCTCGTCAGCTTGTAGAGAGGCGGCACCGCGGCGTAGACATAGCCCTCCTCAATGAGGGGCCGCATGAAGCGGAAGAAGAAGGTCAGAAGCAGGGTGCGAATATGGCTTCCGTCCACATCGGCATCGGCCATAATGATGATCTTGTGATAGCGCAGCTTGTTGAGATCAAACTCATCGCCGATACCGGCTCCCAGGGCGGTAATGACAGGCTGGAGCTTATCATTGCCGTAAACCTTGTCCACCCGGGCCTTTTCCACGTTGAGCATCTTGCCCCACAGGGGAAGGATGGCCTGGAACCGGGAGTCCCGGCCCTGGGTGGCGGAGCCTCCTGCGGAGTCGCCCTCTACGATGTAGAGCTCGGTGAGCTCCGGATTGTTCTCATTGCAGTCCCGGAGCTTGTCGGGCATGGCGGCGCCGCCCAGGGCGGTTTTCCGCCGGATGGACTCCTTGGCCTTCCGGGCGGCCTCCCGGGCCCGGTTGGCCATCATGGCCTTGTCCAGGATGGTCCGGGCCACCCGGGGATTCTCCTCCAGGTAGGTCTCCAGTCCCTCGCTGACCACAGAGGCCACCAGGGTACGGATAGCGGCGTTGCCCAGCTTGGCCTTGGTCTGGCCCTCGAACTGGGCGTCGGTGAGCTTGACGGAAATGACGCAGGCGAGACCCTCCCGGCAGTCGTCGCCGGAGACCTTGTCGTCTCCCTTGATAATGCCGGTCTTTTTCCCGTAGGCGTTGAGGACAGTGGTAAGAGAGCGCTTGAAGCCCTCCTCGTGCATACCGCCCTCCGGGGTGTGAACGTCGTTGGCGAAGGAGACGATGGTGTCGTTGTAGTTTTCGTTATATTGCAGGGCGATCTCCGCTGAGGAGTCATCCTTCATGCCCCGCATGTAGATCACGTCCTCGTGGAGGACGGTTTTGTTCTGGTTCAGCCAGGAGACATACTCCCGGATGCCGCCCTCATAGCACATCTCGTCCCGATCCTCGTGGCCAGGGCGCTTGTCCTCGGTGGTGATCTTCAGGCCGGCGTTGAGGAAAGCCTGCTGCTGCATCCGGGTGTGGATGGTGTCGTAGTTATAGACGGTGGTGTCGAACATCTCCGGATCCGGCTTGAAGGTAACGGTGGTGCCGGTGCGGTCGGTGTCCCCCACTACCTTCATTTTCTGGGTGATCTCCCCCCGGGCAAAGCGCATCTCATAGATCTTGCCCCCCTTGTGGACCTGGACGATGAGCCACTCGCTCAGGGCGTTGACCACGCTGGCGCCCACGCCGTGGAGGCCGCCGGACACCTTGTAGCCGCCGCCGCCGAACTTGCCGCCGGCGTGGAGGACGGTGAACACCACCTCCAGGGCGGGAAGGCCCGTCTGGGGCTGGATGTCCACAGGGATACCGCGGCCATTGTCGCTGACAGTGATGGTGTCGCCGTCGTTGATGGTCACATTGACGGTGTCGCAGTAGCCCGCCAGGGCCTCGTCAATGGAGTTGTCCACGATCTCATAGACCAGGTGGTGGAGCCCCGACTCGCTGGTGGAGCCGATGTACATACCGGGCCGCTTGCGTACCGCCTCCAGGCCCTCCAGAACCTGGATTTCCGAGCCGCCGTAGGCGTGCTCCACATGGGTGGTCATGTTTTCATTCATTTCAGACATATAGGGTTAACCTCCGATTCGATTAGGGAAACAGGTAAAAAACAGCTTATTCATCCATGCCGTCGAGATCCAGATCCGGGTCGCCGGCATCCTCGCCGCCGTCAGCGCCTACGAATTCCATGGTGCGCATCCGCCGGCGGTCCTTGCAGTCCTCCACCTGCCGGTAGAGAAGCTCCTTGACCTCCCGGGGCGTCTTGATGTTCTTCAGCTCCAGAGTAGGCATGGTCTTGTCCGAGGAGTGGACGATCACAGAGCCCACGCCGAAGATCCGCTGGCCCAGACTCAGATGCAGCTCCAGGTCCCGGACCCGGTAGAGGAGGATCTCCTCCTCCTTGATATTGAAAAAGCCCTTTTCGCAGAAGATGCGGTCCTCGCTGAGCCGGTAGCGGGTAAAGGACAGGGGCAGGCCAAAATAGCGTTTTCTGTCCCGCCAGAGGACTTGAATCTCGCTCATGGTTTCTTTCTCCTTTCGCAGTGAAGGGGACCGGCAAAAACCGGCCCCGGCTTATGGGATGGGTCTTATTTATCAGCAAATACCGTCAGCCAAAGGACAGGCTCTCCAGCCGTCCCAGCAGGGTGGCGGGAGCCAGAGGGGACAGATATACCCGCTGCCAGCTGCCCCGGGGGCAGCAGACCACCAGGGACTTGGGCAGGTCCTGTCCCACGGCGATGACCATACCTTCTTCCTCCGCCGCGGAAAGAAAGTCCCGGGTGGAGCGGGCGGAGGAGGCGTTGTCCAGGTCGAATACGCCGATGATGTCATCCGTGGGGACGGATATGTTGTTTCCTAGGTGAAGATACATGGAACGCTCCTTTTCATGCTGCCGCCGGGCCCGGCATGGGCTTCTTGACGGCTTCTTTTTGGCGGCCTGGTGCTTTCGAATGGCCCATGGGAGCCCCGGGGCCGGTTTTGCTCCGCAGGCCCCATTTTTGGCCGCCCAAAAATGGGGGAAAAAGGCGCTGGGGAGACCCCAGACCCCCTCTTTTTCTCCAATCAGTCGGGGGAATAATTTGCGGCCCGGTTGCCACTGAATCTCCGCTGGGCCTGCGGCTACGTCGTAACCGGTACGGCGGTTCTCTCACTTCGCCTGACGGCCCTCGTGCTGAAGGATTTTACAGTTTTTTCTGACGGAACCAGGGAAGTTTTCCACAGAAGCAGGCAGTTTAGTAGAAAAGAAACAAGATTCGCCTATCCCTTCAAAAGGGCGACAGCCGAAG
>JAGHHM010000129.1 GCA_017887695.1 Oscillospiraceae bacterium
AAACCAGGGAAAACAGATGGACGCAGAGAGGTTTTTGCAGCTGCTGTCCTTTTGCTATCGCGCCAACAGCCGTACCACAGCGTCGGTGAGGAAGAAGAGATCCGCTTCGCTGGTTTTTCGGATGGTGTCAAAATCAGATACGCCCCGGACAGCACTGAAAATGGCGGTCATGCCAATGTCGTACAAAGCCTCGGCCCCTCGGCCCACGGAGCCGCAGAGCGCCACACAGGGGACGTTGGCTTTGCGGCACCGGGCGGCTACGGTACCGGGAACCTTGCCGGAGGCGCTCTGCCAATCGATGCGGCCTTCCCCGGTAAAGACCATGTCCGCCTGCTCTAAAAGCGTGTCAAAACCAGTGCTGTCCAAAAGCAGCTCTGCGCCGGGTACCAGCTGTCCGCCCAACAGCGCCACCACAGCAGCGCCCATCCCACCGGCGGCGCCTGCCCCAGGAAGCTGACCCACGGCAATGCCGGAAAAGTCCTCCAGCACCTGGGCAAAATGGGTCATCCCAGCCTCCAGCTGCTCTACCATCCCGGGATCAGCTCCCTTTTGGGGACCAAAGGTGTGGGTGGCGCCCTGGGGCCCCAGAAGAGGATTGGTAACATCACAAGCGGCACGGATTTCCAATGGGGGAAGCTCAGCAGGCGGGAGAATTTTATCAATGCGGCCCAGATTCCGGGCCAAAGGCTCCACCGTATTTCCTGTGTTGTCAAGGAACCGGTAACCCAGCGCTGCCGCCATACCGATGCCGCAGTCATTGGTGCAGCTGCCGCCCAACCCCAGAAGTACCCGGCCAATACCATTTTTGGCAGCGTGGAGCAGAAGCTCTCCTACGCCACGGGTGGTGGTGTCCAGGGGATTTTCCCTGCCGAGCACCAAAGGGAGTCCTGCGGCAGCGGCCATCTCCATGACGGCGCTGCCATCGGGCAGAAGGCCGTAGGCGGCTTCCGCAATCCCGCCCAAAGGAGCTGTCACAGAAACCAGGATCCGCTTTCCTCCTATAATCCCCAGATAGGCATCCACCATTCCTTCACCGCCGTCGGCCATGGGGATGGCCCGTATATCCGCATCGGGGAAGTGATCACGGATAGCCCGGGCTTGGATGTTACATACCTGGGCGGCGGAAAGCGTGCCCTTAAAGGAATCGGGGGCAAGAACAAAATGCTTCATAAAACGATACCTCCTGGAAAAGATAGGAAGTGCTGAAATCAGGAAGGAGAGTTGTTTTCCAAAACCGGCGTCTGGCAGCGGGCCTGGCGCCAGTTGAGGAGAAGGCAGAAAAAGAGAGGAATGCTTACATAACCGAAAAGGGGATAGACAACGCCGATAAGCCCCACAAAGCCCATCAGGCTGAGGAGAAAGGCACCCATTACAAGGGTAGAGAGGGCCGCTGTTTTTTTGGAACCCAGAGCCGGCCAGCGAAGCGCCATCTGGTTGATCAGCGCCATGAGGCTTCCCAGGGCGGCGGCAAACATACCAAGGCCCATCAGCAGGCCATATGCTACGCCGAGAGCAGGGTGGAGCTGGCTGGCCAGAGCGGCCATAGGCAGGTCGGCGGAGCCGGCATCAGGACGAACCATCAGGGCGGACAAAATCGCCCCTGCCAGCAGTGCCAGCAATCCCGTTCCCCAACCCAGGCCCCGGCGCAGGGTTTTCCTGTCAGGCAGGAGAGGGGCAAAAGGAATGAGGATACCCACTGTGCCAAAAAGGTTATATGCGGCGTATGTCAGGCTTCCGGCCCACCAGGTAGGGAGCAGCAGGGATACGCTTCCTGCCGCAGGAGAAAAGTGGAAGTCGCTGGCGGCAGATACCGCCAGGCCCAGGATGACTGCCAAAGCTGTGGTAACAGGAACCAACAGGGAAAAGGTGGCCACCAAACCCTGTAAGCCCAGCAATGACACCAGCAGTACCAGCAGAGAAAAAGCTGCTCCTGCCACTGGGGCGGGCAGGGGGATAAACTGCCGGATCAGCGATGTGGCCCCGGCAATCATGATCACTACGATGCCGAAAAGGAAAAGATATTGAAGGATATCCACCAGGGCTTTTACCCAGGAGTGATTTCCACGGGTCAGAAGGTGACTGAGACGCTGATCGTCTGTGGAACGAACCAGATCCAGCAAGATGTAATTGATAGTGAAGAATATTGCCGAGGAAAAAAGAAACCCGGCAAAACCGGCGGGGCCAAAACAGGCGAAGAACTGCCAGAGCTCCTGCCCAGAGACAAATCCTGCACCAAGAAATACGCCCACATAGGTAATGGCCAGCTTCCTGGCGGAAAACGTATTCATAGAAACCCTCCCGGTAATGAGGAAATCTATTGTTTGCTGCGTGCGGCAAAAATCTGTTCCAGAATATGGATAAATTGCCCCTCTGGCTCTGTCAGGCTCCTACCAGTACGCTGTACCCAGAGGGTATTGAGCGTAAAATCCACGTCTCGCAGAGGAATGTAACAGGGAGGCAGGATGCCCATCACTCCCTGATCATACAGCCAGCCAAAGTCACAGCCTACGTAATAGCTGTCCGTGCTGTTGATGATCTGAAGTAAGGTGCCACGATCCTGGAGTACGATGCGCTTTTTCAGGATGCTGGGGTTGTATTGTGAGACATCCGAGCAGTAGTTGATGCAGGTGATATCTTCATCAGAGTAGGTGACGTGAGGATAGGGAGCCAACATATCCACGGTGATGCTGGAGTAGGCGGACAGCGGGTGGCCGGGGCGGACCTGGGCGCATACAGGGCTGCGGTCCAGCGAATGATATTCCAGGTCCATCGCCTCACAGCGGCTAAGAAAGCTGGCCTCCTGATCGCTGGTGTAATGGAGAATACCGATGCCGTAAATCCCGCTGGAAACCAGTTGGATGATGCCGTCGGTGGTGTCCTCCTGAATAGCAAGGTTCAACAATTCCCTCTGGGCACAGAACTGCCGATAGTAGGCAATAAAAGCGTGGATAACAGGGGTACACCGCTGGGTAGCCACCAGCAGTGTATCCTGAGCGACCCTGGGAGAGCGGAAGTATTGCCCTTCCAGATGCTCCATTTCGTGCAGCAGGTGGCGGGCCTGGTCAATAAATTTCTGCCCGTCGTAGGTGGGGATGACCCCCTTGTTGGTGCGGTGAAAAAGGGTAATGCCGATCTGGCCTTCAATTTCTTTGATGGCACGGCTGATGGAGGACTGAGAAACGTATAGATGTTGAGCCGCTTTATTGATGGAACGACTGTGCTCAACGGCGATGATATAACGCAGCGCCTGGACATTCATACGGCCTTTTCCTCCCATGTGTTACATAAATGTATGATACATTATAGCGGAAGAAAAATGCCGAGACAAGTAGAGGAGAGAAATTTGGTATGCGAATGGCGCATAGCGGTTATCCACAATTTAAACTTCCCAAATGAAATTTATTTATCTAAAATAACAATAAACCACGTCGGGCATTGTCCGGCGGCAAATAAAAAGGAGGAAAGAAAAGCATGTCTGCAGCGTTAAAGATCGGTGTGATTCTGGGATATGTGGCCATTATTACCCTAATTGCCATTTATTGCGGAAGAGGCACCAAAACATTTAAGGATTTTGCCATTGGCGGCGGCAAGGTTCCCTGGTATATTATGGGTGGAACGTTGTTTTCCACTTTCTGCGGCGGCGCTACCATGGTAGCCTATGTGGGCAATTTCTATTCCCAGGGCATGATCTGGCTTTGGATTCCCATTCAGGTGGTACTGGTGGGCGTCATGTACCTCTTCCTCTACAAGCGGGTGTTCAATCTCCGTCAGGTGTCCACAGCGGATATCATGACGCTGCGTTATGGAGAAAGCACCCGGCTGATTTCCACTCTGGTGGTTATGGTTGCCGAGGTGGGTATGGCTTCCGCTATGCTCAACACCTTTGCCGCCATGGTTACTACCTATGTGGGTTTGTCCAGGGGCGCTGCGTTGACGCTGGGCTGTGTGCTCTTTTTTGTTACGGCGGCTTTAGGCGGCTATAAGGGTGTTGCTACCACCGATGCCATCCAGGGTGGTATCATTATGATCGGCCTTACCGCTGGTGTCATCGTGCTTGTGGGACAGGCTGGCGGCCTGGGTGCCATTGCTGAGGCAGCTGGACCAGAGAAGATGAGCATTTTCTCTACTGCGAATGGTTGTTCTTTTATTACCATTCTGGGTACCTTTGTATCCAGCTTTGGTATGCATATGGCGTTGCAGTCCGGCTATGTGTCCCGTATCAACAGCGTGGCCACGCCTCGGGATGCCAAGCGCGGCATCTGGATGTATATCATTGGTCAGGCCCTGGGCTTCGGCGTGTTCATCCCCATCATCGGCCTGTCCGGCAACGTGCTGCTGGCTGAGACCACTGTGGGCGACTCCGTTATCGGTACGATGATCGATATGTATATGCCAGGCGTGATCGCCCTGGTGTATGTGGCAGCCATCGTGTCTGCAGTGCTCACCACGGCTAACTCCTCTCTGCTCTCCGCCTCTATCTGCGTGACCAACGACATCTATTCCGGCATGATCCGTAAAAATGCTACGGAAAAGGAGAAGCTCATTGTTTCGAAGCTGGCTATTGTGGCGTTTGTGTTGCTGGCGCTGCTGCTCACCACCCAGTTTACGACCATCATTTCCATGATGTTCGTTACTTACACCATTAATTCGCTGATCGCCATCCCCCTGTTTGGCGGCCTCTACACCAAGAAGCCCGGTTCCACTGCGGCAAATCTCTCTTTGATCCTGGGCATTGTTTCCGTGATCGTATGGCTGCTGCTGGGTACTCCCGGTGACATCCATGTGGCAGTGATTGGCCTGCCCATGGCGGCGGTGGGGTATATCCTGGGGACAATCTTCGGGAAGAAGCCTACCGCGGAGCAGCTGGAGGCGGTGCGTGCCGCCCAGGTCAAATAAAATGGCGCGGCCAAAGTATTTGCGATACAACGGAAAGGAAGTAACATATGCTCTCTTGCGATACAATCGCCCTGGGCAGAAAGACCTATGCCGGGGGAGAGAATCTGTTTGCCAAAAACAGTGACAGGCCTTTGGGCGAGGCGCAGCCCCTGGTGTACATTCCCGGCAGAAGCTACCCGGCAGGGGAACAGCTCCGGTGTACACATCTGACGATCCCTCAGGCGGAACATACATACAGCGTGCTGGGAGCAAAGCCTTACTGGATCTGGGGCTTTGAGATGGGGGTAAATGAGAAGGGGCTGGCCATCGGCAATGAGGCGCAGGGCTCCCGCTGTCCAAAGGAAACAGAAGAGGGACTGCTGGGAATGGATCTGCTGCGCTTGGCGCTGGAGCGTTCCGCCACGGCCCGAGAAGCCATTGATGTGATTGCCGGCTTGCTGGAGCAGTATGGGCAGAATGCCAATGCCAATATGCTCTATGACCGACGGTATGAGAACTCCTATATGCTGGTAGACCGACAGGAGATCTGGCTGATGGAGACATCGGGCCGTGAGTGGGCGGCAAAGCGGATTCAGGACTGGGCGGCCATTTCCAATTGCTATACCATTGGGACGGATTATGATCTTTGCTCTGATGGGATGGAGGCGTATGCCCGGGAGCGCCGTTGGCTGTCACCGGAAGAACCTGTGGATTTTGCCAAGGCCTACACAGATCCGGCGCCTCGTCAGACCCATTCTGTGCCCCGCTGGCGCCGACTGTGCCGCCTGATTGGCTGCCATAACACTCCGCTGGATCTGGATGCAGTGAAAGCAATTTTCCGGGATCACTTTGATGGAGAAATTCTGGAACCCCGTTACGGCGCCTGCGGCGGCGGGTTCATTACCATATGCATGCATGCCATGACCTGGGATGCCTCCCAGACGGCGGCGTCACTGCTGTGCACGTATCAGGAGGAGCTGGGGATCGTTTGCCGCTATGCACCCTCTATCCCTTGCTGTTCCGTGTATCTGCCGGTGTATTGGACCGGATGGCTGCCGGAGGCAATGTCTGATGGCGGTGAGCGATACAGCGAAAGCTCTCTGTGGTGGGTGATGGAGCGGCTGGCGATGGCGATAAGCGTGGATGAGGATCGCTATGGAGATCGTGTCCGCAAGAGTCTCCGGGAACTGGAGGCAGCGATCGCCCGGGAGGCGGCAGCGGCGGAGGAAACGGCTGTTTCGTTGATGAGAGCCGGGAAAACAGAGGAGGCGCTGTCTTTACTCAACGCAGTCATGGCCGCTTCAGTAGAGAAAACCATGACGCTGGCTGATGGACTGGCAATGGAAATTGGCAAAGAAGTATCCGCCTGCGGCGGAGCATACGGCCCCCGGAAGGAGTTCCTGGAGGCATACAGCCAGCGGGTGGCTATGCCCCTTTTCACAAAAGAGTAAAAGCGGCACAAGCTGCCTGAGTCATAACAAAAGGCGTGCGCCAGCATGAAAAAACGAGCCGTCGCTTCCCGTTGGGAGCGGCGGCTTTCCTTCTTGCGTGAAGCCCAATTTTCAGGTGTTGCTGCGCCTGGTCAGATGATAAGGGATGCCAACGGGGAAATATGCAGTCTTTTACTGCGCCGCATTTTCCAGGTATCGGCTGGTCAGATGGGCATAGTGCAGATACCCAGTTTGTGTCATAGCGGCCGGAACTGGCCATTCGGTAGGTATTATAATTTCGCGCGTCATAGTTCCATATAGCGTCCTCCAACGGCAGAATCCGGTCGCCATAAAGTGCGTTGAGGAGATCCTGGTCTGGGAGCATCATCTCTTTTTCGTGTTTGGCCACAAACTGAAACAGGTGTTCAGGTGAAATGCTCTTTCTGCATTCCTCCAGATCGATCAGCAATACCCCGGAATTATAGTAATCATGCTTTGTACCCAGCCGCAGCCGGTTGACGTTATTGGCCAGCTCTGTTTTGTCGGTGTGGGCGGCAGCGGCAAACAGGTTTCCGGTCAGGTCTATTTCCCACAGCGGCCGCAAAGGATTGATTACCAGAATATCCGGGTCCAGATACAGGATCCGCTTAATGAGATCCTCAAGCACAAGGACCTCGATAAAAGCACCGTAAAGGAATTGGTAGATGCTTGTAAGATCAGTCGGCAGTCGTTCTACTACTATTTCCAGGTTATCATGGACGTGGTGGAGTGGTATCAAAACCAGGCTCTCAAGCAATCTATTGAGCAGAGCCTGGCAGCGCCGATGTACAAAGAAGCGATCCGCGGTGTTATTTGCGAAACATTTCAGCATAAAGAGCTGACCCTTAACCAGCTGCTGACGGAGATGGACGGCTTTGAGGGCAACAACGGCGTTATTATCCTGGTGGCCACCAACCGGCCTGAATCACTGGATCCGGCTTTGACCCGACCCGGCCGCTTTGACCGTCGGGTGCCGGTAGAGCTGCCGGATCTTCAGGGCCGTGAGGCGATTTTGAAAGTCCATGCCAGGAAAATCAAAGTGGCGGAGGATGTGGACTTCAATAAAATCGCCCGTATGGCCTCCGGTGCTTCCGGCGCGGAGCTGGCCAATATTGTCAATGAGGCAGCCTTGGGGGCGGTGCGGGACGGGCGGGGTTACGCCCCCCAATCCGACCTGGAGGAGAGTATTGAGGTAGTAATTGCCGGCTATCAGAAGAAAAACGCCATTCTTACGGACAAGGAGAAGTGGACTGTCTCCTACCATGAGATTGGCCATGCGCTGGTAGCGGCCAAGCAGACCAATTCAGCTCCGGTGCAGAAGATCACCATTATTCCCCGTACCTCCGGCGCCCTGGGCTACACCATGCAGGTGGAGGAGGGCAATCACTATCTCCTGACCAAGGAAGAGATGGAAAATAAGATCGCCACCTATACTGGTGGTCGGGCAGCGGAAGAGGTAGCCTTCGGCACAATTTCCACCGGTGCCTCCAACGACATTGAACAGGTTACAAAGATGGCCCGGGCCATGATCGCTCGCTATGGTATGAGCAAGGACTTTGACATGGTGGCTATGGAAACTGTTACCAATCAGTATCTGGTCGGCGACAGCTCCTTGACCTGCTCCATGGAAACCCAGACGGAAATTGACCGGCAGGTGGTGGAGCTGGTAAAACAGCAGCACAAAAAGGCCATATCCATCCTGGAGGAAAATCGAGCGAAGCTGGATGAGCTGGCAAAGTATCTTTATGAAAAAGAAACCATCACCGGAGAGGAGTTTATGGAAATTCTCAACCAATAATTGGGAAAGAAAAACAGGAGAAATGCTGTTGGAAGGCACGGAGTATTTTCTTTAATAAGGTAAATACAGTAGAAAATAGTGGAAGGCATCCGCGGTAAAACGCGGATGCTTTTTTAGTAGACAGGTAAGCTGATTCGGGAAGGACGCTTTATATGGGATACGGGCCGAAGGAGCGTTCGTGAAGTACTTGGAGGAAATATTAAAATATAAAATTATATTTATAGATTCTTACAATAAGATATTTTGACTTAATTTTTGATTATTTGGTAAAAAAATCTGCATTATCAAACTTTATGCTATACACATATATTTATATTATCTATTTAATATATAGATATATACCTTGATATTGCGACAAAACTATGTTACTATCTACATGGCCGCGCCAGCAAATACCACCAAGCGGAAGGGAACAGAAAAACCATGATGCATTACATAGGAATTGATATCGGTTCCACCTGCGCCAAAACCGTGGTGTTGGATCCGAAACAGGAAATTGTTCTGTCGTTTGTTTTGCCTACAGGGTGGAGCAGCGTGGATACGGCGGAAGAGATCCGCTCCCGCCTGTGTGGGGCAGGGTATGACCCGGCGGATAACTGCTGCGTGTCCACAGGATACGGGCGGGTGGCGGTGCCCTATACCCAAAAGGCGGTGACAGAGATCACCTGCCACGCCAAAGGGGCCATGCTGCTCCATGGCAGCCGGGATCTGACAGTCATTGATATCGGCGGTCAGGATACCAAGATTATCCGGGTGGAGGACGGCCAGATCAAGGATTTCATTATGAACGACAAATGCTCTGCGGGCACCGGCCGTTTCCTGGAGGTCATGGCCAACACCCTGGGGCTGCGGCCCGATGATATGTGTGAGCTGGCCCGGCAGGGGGGCGGCGTGTCCATCAGCTCCCTGTGTACGGTTTTTGCGGAATCGGAGGTCATCAGCCTTATCGGCAGAGGGGAGAAGAAGGAGAATATCGCCTTTGCTGTGGTGGACTCCATTGTGAAGAAGGTGGCCTCCCAGGCCAAGCGGCTGGAGGATGACAGTCTGGTGTGTCTCACCGGCGGGCTGTGCGAGAGCGATTATATCCGGACAGCCTTGGGCCGGCAGCTGCGGACAGAGGTAAAAGCGGTGGCCCAGGGGCGGTACGCCGGGGCTGTGGGCGCTGCGCTGTGTGCCGCAGAGGTGACGAAAAAACGTTGACTTCCGCGCCAAAGGCGGGGATCATAAATAATTCAGGTTGAAGGAGAAGAAACAAATGGCTGATCGCAGAGAAATGTGGAAAGAGCTTGGGATGGACGTGGATACCCACGACGGCCTTTGTGCGGCGCTGCCCGTTGCCTTTGGTGACGTATATCTGTCCCAGAAAAACCGTCCTGAGGGCATGGCCTTCTGGGATTTCGTGGTTTCCGACATCCATGGTATCCGCCCTGCGGAGCTGCTGGAGGCCCAGAAGGAAGGCCGTAAGGTCTTTGGTACCTTCTGTGTATTTGTGCCTGATGAAATTGTAGTGGCGGCCAACGGCATTGTTACCGGCCTGTGCGGCGGATCCCAGTTCTGGGTTCCCGACGGGGAGAAGGTCCTGCCCAAGAGCACCTGCCCGCTGGTAAAGGCGTCTGTGGGCGCCCGGCTGGGCCGTACCTGCCCCTTCTTCCGTATTGCCGATATGTATGTGGGGGAGACCACCTGTGACGGCAAGAAGAAGGCCTATGAGATCCTGGGGGAGGATGTCCCCATGTACATTATGGATCTGCCCCAGATGAAGCGGGAGTGCGATATGCTCAAGTGGAAGGATGAGATCGTCGCCTTTGCCAAGAAGGTGGAGGAGTTTACCGGTAACACCATTACCCCGGAGAAACTGGACGAGGCTATCCGTCTGATCAATAACAAGCGCAAGGCCCTGGCCCGGGTCTTTGAAGCCCGCAAGAATCCCGACAACATCCCCATCAGCGGCACCGACGCCCTGCTGGTGACCCAGATCGCTTTCTTTGACGATCCCGCCCGCTGCGCGGAGATGTGCAACAAGCTGGCCGATGAGCTGGAAGAGCGCAACCGTCAGGGTGTCAGCGTCTTTGAGAAGGGCACCAAGCGCATCATGATCACTGGTACCCCCATGGCTATCCCCAACTGGAAGCTCCATCATATCGTGGAGACCAGCGGTGCCGCCGTAGTCTGTGAGGAGATGTGTACCGGCACCCGCTACTTTGAGAACCTGGTGGAGGAAGGCCTGGGCACCCTGGACGAGCAGTACATGGCTCTGTCCAAGCGGTACATGAAGAACAACTGCGCCTGCTTCACCCCCAACCCCGGCCGTGTGGAGGATATCCTGCGTCTGGCCAAGGAGTATCATGTGGACGGCGTTATCGATGTGAACCTGAAGTTCTGCTGCCTGTATGATACCGAGGGTTACAGTGTGGAGCGTGCCCTGAAGGAGGCCGGCATTCCTGTTCTGGGTATCGAGACCGATTACGATGATGGTGACAGCGAGCAGCTGCGCACCCGGATCGGCGCCTTCGTGGAAATGCTGGGCTGATGGACGCGCCGGAAATTATCGATTACTATATCCTCTTTCACAACCACACAGAGGGTATGGCCCTTTATCAGTACATCCGCGCCCACGGGGCCAACGCCCGGATCTGTCCGGTGCCTCGCACTGCCAGCGCCTGCTGCGGCATGTCGCTGTTGGTTTTGGAGGAGGATATCGAGGCGGTGCGCCGCTGCGTAGCGGAAAGCGGCATTACGATTCTGGACATTGTGGGCCTTCCCAGGGACATCAATCCTCACCGGGACCGTTACTGCTGAGAGGACAAGCTTAGTTCTTTACTATGGCGGCGCAGCCAGATGGCTGCGCCGCTGTTTTAGCGGACATATGCCGGAAAAGACACCGCCTGAAAACCTTTCAAAAACATATTGACAGATATCGATGTGAGTGCTATACTGCCAATGCATCGAAAAGTATCAATGTGAGGAGGCGGTAAAGTGCGGGACTATGCTGCGGATGCCAAGGTGTTCAAGGCGCTGTGCGATGAGAACCGGTTGCGGATCCTGGAGATCCTCCGGGGCGGGGAAAAGTGTGCCTGCGTCCTGTTATCGGATCTTCAGATCAGCCAGTCCACCTTGTCCTACCATATGAAGATCCTCTGCGATTCCGGCATCGTTGTCAGCCATCCGGAGGGGAAGTGGATGCATTACGCCATCAGTAAGGAGGGGAGCCTCCGGGCGGCCCAGCTGCTGGTGGAGCTGACAGCCCTTTATGGCGACGGAACGGGCTGCGCCTGCGGACAATAGTGCCAGGCAGGCAATATTTTTGTGGGAGATATATCGAAAAAAATCGAAGTATTATGGTAAGGGGGAGTGGAGATGGAGACGATCAGCGCTGCCTGGCTGTTTTTCCAGAACCAGATTCTTGGAATGAAATGGCTAAATGAACTGATCGGCAGGGCCCTGGCAGCCGCAGGGCTGGATACAGGAGAAACTTTGGGAGGAATTCTTCAGTTTTTCCTCTATGACACGGTAAAAATATTTGTGCTCCTGTCAGTATTGATTTTTGGCATTTCGTATATTCAGAGCTATTTCCCGCCGGAGCGTACCCGGCGGATCCTGGGACGGTTCCGGGGGTTGTGGGCCAATATCCTGGCGGCTCTGCTGGGGACGGTGACGCCCTTTTGCTCCTGCTCCTCCATACCGCTGTTTATGGGCTTCACCAGCGCGGGGCTGCCGGTGGGGGTCACCTTTTCCTTCCTGATTTCTTCACCTATGGTAGATCTGGGCTCCCTGGTGCTGCTGATGAGCATATTTGGGGCTCGAGTGGCGGTGGTGTATGTGGTCCTGGGGCTGGTAGTGGCAGTTCTGGGCGGAACGCTGCTGGATAAGCTGGGGATGGAGCGGTATGTGGAGGACTTCATCCGCAACGCACCCCACATCCAGAGCGACAGCGCCACGCTGACCCGGCGGGACCGGGTGGTCTATGCTAAGGAGCAACTGCTCTCTACCATCCGGAAAGTAGCGCCCTATATTTTCATCGGTGTAGGTGTGGGGGCTGTGATCCACAACGTCATTCCCCAGACCTGGGTGGAGACTATTCTGGGGGATGGAAATCCGCTGGCGGTGGTACTGGCCACGCTGGTGGGCGTACCCATGTACGCGGATATCTTCGGCACCATCCCGGTGGCGGAGAGCCTGCTGTTCAAAGGCGCCGGCCTGGGTACTGTCCTGGCCTTCATGATGGCGGTGACCACCCTGAGCCTTCCCTCTCTGATCATGCTGAAAAAAGCGGTAAAGCCGCGGCTGCTGGCGGCCTTTATTGCCATCTGCACAGGAGGTATTATCCTGGTGGGATATTTCTTTAATTTTGCCCAGCAGTTTCTGATTTGACCTGCCTTTGCAGGGCGGTTCCTTATGACACGATAAAAACAGGAGATGATGGATATGGCACAGACTAAGTTATTTGTATTGACCGGCTTCCTGGGAGCCGGCAAGACCACCTTCCTCAAGCGGATCCTTCACAATCTGGAAGGGAAGAAGGTAGGGGTGATCCAGAACGACCTGGGTAAGGTCAACATTGACGGGGAGCTCATCGAGAAAGATGGCCTGGAGCTGCGGGAGATCAGCCAGGGCTCCATCTATTGCTCCTGCCGTAAGCTGGACTTTGTGAAGGCTCTGGCGGAGCTGGCCCAACGGAACCTTGATTATGTACTGGTGGAGAGCTCCGGCATCGGCGATCCCTCCAATGTGGAGGAACTTTTGCAGGCAGTGGAAGTACTGGCGCCGGACGTCTATGTATTCTCCGGCCTTATCTGCCTGGTGGATGCTGCCAACTTCCTGGCAGATCTGGAAAGCCGGGAAGAGCTGTCCCGGCAGGTACGCCACGCCAATATGATTTTGCTGAACAAGACGGATCTGGTGGAACCTCAGGAGCAGGAGAAGGTGCTGGAGACCCTGCGGGAGCTGAACCCCGTCTCTCCCATCTGTGCCGCCGCCTTTGGAGAGGTGGATATGGCCTTCCTGGAGGAGGACCTGCGGCGGTATCAGTATGTGGGGAATGAGGCGTCCCTCAATTCCTCTGAATCCAAGCCCAAGACCCTGGTGCTGCGGACAGCAGGGCCGGTGAAGAAGGCGGAAGTGGATGCTTTTCTCCGGCAGCTGGCGCCTCAGTGCTGGCGGATGAAAGGCTTTCTGCCGCTGGATACCGGCTGGAGCCAGGTAGATGTGGTAGGAAAGTATATTGATTATAAGCCTTGCCCTGCTAGGGAGCAGGGGGAGCTGGTGATCATCTCCCGGATTGGACCGGCAGTGATCCGTCCCATCATGGACGGATGGAAAGAACTGGTGACGGCGGAGATGACCCTGAGAAACTGAGAGGAGGAGAGAAAAATGGAGATCCTGGTAGTAGGCGGCGGCTGTGCCAGCTGCGATACGGTGTATGAGGAGACCCGGGCGGCGGCGGCTGAACTGGGTCTGGATGCAAAGATCCGCAAGGTGGAGGACCTGGTGGAGATGGTGCAGATGGGGATCATGACAGTGCCCGCCCTGGTAGTGGACGGAAAGGTGCTCTCCGCTGGCCGCACCCTGAATAAAAAGCAGGTAAAGGCGCTGCTGGAGAAGGTGCTGTGATGGAGGGAAGGAAACCGCGGGTGGCCTTTGTCTGCGTCCACAATGCCTGCCGCAGCCAGATGGCCGAGGCCCTGGGAAAGAGGTTGGCTGGAGATGTGATTGATAGTTATTCAGCAGGCACGCAACGGCAGGAGCATATCAACAGAGATGCGGTACGGCTCATGCGGCAGCAGTGGGGGATCGATATGGAGGGGAGTCAATACAGCAAGCTGCTCCATGAGATTCCGCAGCCGGACGTGGCGATTTTGATGGGATGCAATGTGGCATGTCCGCAGACCTTTGCCAGTTACACAGAAAACTGGGGGCTGGAGGATCCCACCGGGAAAGGCGACGAGGCGTTTCTGGCAACGATGGAACAGATTGAGAAAAACATCCTGTCTCTGCGGGAACGAATCCTGGAGAGGCAAGTATTATAAAGGTTCAGCAAGGCATCTGACTTTACAGTAAAGTGCGGATGCCTTGCTATTTTTTGTAGTTTTGGAGTGGTGCTGCTTCGGAGAAAACGGGCAGGAATTGACAATACTCGCTATGGCGGCTATAATGAATCCTATTGGTTGCGAGGGAAACGATTACAGTGTCCGTGTCGTGGCAGCAGGCCTTTTTGACCATGGTGCAGGATGCGGGAAAGGAAGTAGACAGACGTGTTAGCGTATCAGTACGAGGAGAACGGCCGGTTTACTCTGGTGGAGAAGCCCCGACCGGTGCTGCGGGACCCAAAGGATGCTATCGTCCGGGTTACTCTCAGCAGCATCTGCACCAGTGACCTCCATATCAAGCATGGCTCTGTGCCCAGGGCGGTGCCTGGGATCACCGTAGGCCACGAGATGGTAGGCGTGGTAGAGGAAGTGGGCGCGGCGGTGACTTCGATAAAGACTGGAGACCGGGTCACGGTGAATGTAGAGACCTTTTGCGGGGAGTGCTTTTTCTGCCGCCACGGCTGGGTGAATAATTGTACAGATCCCGATGGCGGCTGGGCGCTGGGCTGCCGGATTGACGGCGGCCAGGCGGAGTATGTCCGGGTACCCTATGCCGACCAAGGGCTGTGCCGTATTCCGGATACCGTCAGCGATCGGCAGGCACTGTTCGTGGGGGATATTCTGGCTACCGGTTTCTGGGCCGCCCGGATTTCTGAGATCAGCAGGGAGGACACGGTGCTGATCCTGGGAGCAGGACCCACGGGGCTTTGTACCCTGCAATGTGTTCTTCTTTATGAGCCTCGCCGGGTGATTGTTTGTGAGAAGGATCCTCAGCGGCTGTCCTTTGTCCAGGAGCACTATCCTGACGTCTATACCACAACACCTGAAAAGGCAATATCCTTTACACAAAAGAACAGCGATCACGGCGGTGCGGACCGGGTGCTGGAAGTAGCGGGCGCACCGGACACCTTTCGTTTGGCCTGGCAGTGTGCCCGGCCAAATGCCATTGTTACAGTAGTGGCACTCTACGATGACGCTCAAACCTTGCCGCTGCCGGAGATGTACGGGAAGAACCTGACCTTCAAGACCGGCGGGGTGGACGGATGTGATTGTGAGGAGATTCTCCGGTTGATTGAGAGGGGGAAACTGGATACTACAGCCCTCATTACCCATACTTTTCCGCTGCGGGATATTGCCAGAGCTTATGATTTGTTTGAAAACCGGCGGGACGGCGTCATCAAGGTAGCTGTTTCCGGAAAAACCGAGGCTGATGGGGAGAAAGGACAGTAATGGAAGATAAGAAAAAAACACAGCTTTTTGAAGAAACGCCTATCCCCAGGGCGGTGATGACCCTGGCCATACCGACCATCCTCAGTTCCCTGGTGATGGTACTATATAATCTGGCTGATACCTATTTTGTGGGAATGCTTAACGACCCGATTCAAAATGCCGGCGTTACGTTGGCGGCGCCCATCCTCCTGGCATTCAATGCCGTGAATAATCTTTTTGGCGTGGGAACCTCCAGCATGATGAGCCGGGCTTTGGGGCGGAAAGACTTTGACACTGTCAGCCGCAGTTCTGCCTTCGGCTTTTATGGCTGCGTGATCAGCGGTTTTTTGTTCTCTTTGGGCTGCACCGTGTTTCAGGGGCCGCTGCTGGCTCTGCTGGGCGCCAAGGCGGACACTCTGGCCGCTACTGCCGGCTATATGAAGTGGACAGTGACTTTTGGAGCGATGCCGGCGATTCTTAACGTAGTCATGGCGTATATGGTGCGTTCAGAAGGCGCTTCTCTCCATGCCAGTGTAGGCACTATGACAGGATGCCTCCTGAACATCGTGCTGGATCCCATCTTTATCCTGCCTTGGGGCCTCAATATGGGAGCTGCCGGGGCGGGCTGCGCCACGTTCCTCTCCAATTGCGTGGCCTGCGCATATTTCTTTGTTCTGCTGTATGTCAAGCGCGGCAATACCTATGTCTGCATCCGGCCCTCCATGTTCCGGCCGGACCGTTCCATTGTGCTGGGAGTCTGCGGCGTGGGGATTCCAGCGGCGATCCAGAATCTCCTTAACGTTACCGGCATGACGGTGCTCAACAATTTTACCTCTGTTTATGGCGCTGACGCTGTGGCGGCCATGGGCATTGCCCAAAAGGTGAACATGGTGCCCATGTATATCTCCCAGGGCCTCTCTCAGGGTTTTATGCCCCTTATCAGCTATAACTACGCCAGCGGCAATACCAAGCGGATGAAGGAAGGCCTGGTCTTTGTGGTCAAGCTGGCCATGCCCTTCATGGTGATGGTTTCCCTGGGATACTATCTGTTTGCGGGACCGCTGGTGGGCTTGTTTATGAACAACCAGGCTATCATCGACTACGGCACCAAGTTCCTCCACGGCTTCTGCCTGGGCCTTCCATTCCTGTGCATGGACTTTGTGGCAGTGGGTGTATTCCAGGCCTGCGGTATGGGCAGTCGGGCTCTGGTGTTTGCCATCCTGCGGAAGATCGTTCTGGAGCTTCCGGCGTTGTATGTCCTCAACCGCCTTTTCCCCCTCTACGGCCTGTCTTATGCCCAGTTTGTCACAGAGGTGATCCTGGCTTTTGCTGCGGTGATTACGTTGCTGAGAATTTTCCAGCGGCTTTCCAAGCGAGGCAGTAAGCTGCAAAAGTAGAGAATAGATTTCTGTGGGTTTGAAAAAACTCGGCCTCCCTACAAAGGAGGCCGAATTTTTTTGTGTTGTACTTCTTTGATGCAGCACATTAAATAAAAAACGAACTGATGAACCGATGTACTGGAGTATCAGGACAGGAAAGAGATTGTTAATTTTGCTCTCTTTTTATTGCTTGCGGCACTTATTTACTGTAAAATAACAACAAAATCAAGCAAAAAAGGAGTCTGCACACTATGAAGAGCCCCAAATCCATTCAAACTGTGGTTCTGGACGGACACAGCCTGATTCTGGAGGAATTTATTGCCGTTGCCCGGCATAACGCCCGGGTTGAACTGGCACCGGCGGCCAGAGAGGCCATGGAACGGTCCCGGGCACTGGCGGAAAAGATTGCCAGCGAAAAACGGGTGGCCTATGGCATTACTACGGGCTTCGGCGACTTTGCCACGGTAGCTGTCTCTGATGAGATGAGCAGCCAGTTGTCCACCAATTTGATTCTCAGTCATTGCACCGCTACCGGGGAGCCCTACCGGGAAGAACAGGTGCGGGGCATGATGCTCCTGCGGGCCAATGCCTTGTGTGTAGGCATCAGCGGCGTACGGCCTGTACTGGTGGAGATGCTCATTGAAATGCTTAATAAAGGCGTCACGCCAGTGATTCCTCAGAAGGGTTCCCTGGGAGCTTCCGGCGATCTGGCGCCTTTGTCCCATATGGGCCTTGTGCTGCTGGGCCGGGGTGAGGCTATGTACCAGGGACGGAGGATGCCCGGTGGCGAAGCCATGGCTCAGGCGGGGATTCCGGTGCTGGATACTCTGGTGTGCAAGGAGGGCCTGGGCATCACCAACGGCACCTGCGCCATGACCAGTGTAGGCGCTTTAAACCTGTATGATACCATGGAGGCAGCTCGTCTGGCGGATCTGATCAGCTCTCTGACCCTGACGGCCCTCACCGGCCAACTGGATGCCTTCCAGGAGCGCATGCACACTGTCCGGGGCCATATCGGCCAGATTCAGGTGGCAAAAAATCTCCGTCTGCTCACCGATGGCTGTGAGATTCTGGAGCGCTGCCAGGGAGCCAGAGTGCAGGACGCCTATGCTCTGCGCTGCATTCCCCAGGTTCACGGCGCGGTGCGGGACGCTCTGGCTTTTGTCAAGAGCAAAGTGGATATTGAGCTCAATGCCGTAACGGACAATCCTCTGCTGTTCTGTGAGGACGAGGCGGTGATTTCCGGCGGAAACTTCCACGGAGAGCCCATGGCGCTGCCCTTCGATTTCCTGGGTATCGCCTGTTCGGAGATCGCCAGTATCTCCGAGCGGCGCATTGAGCGTATGGTCAACGCGGCCCTTTCCAACGGTCTGACCAGGTTCCTCACCACCGAGGGGGGTGTCAACAGCGGCTTTATGATCGTGCAGTATTCCGCGGCTTCCATGGCCTCGGAAAACAAGGTGCTGGCCCACCCTGCCTGCGTGGATTCCATCCCCTCCTCCGCCAACCAGGAGGACTTTGTCTCCATGGGTACCACTGCTGCCCGAAAGGCGGGTACGATTCTGGAAAATACCCGCTCGGTTTTGGCCTTTGAGCTGCTGACCGCCTGCCAGGCCATTGACATCCGCCGGATGATCGGCAGCTACGGCAAAGGCCTCTCTCCGGTGGGGGAGGCGGTGTTCAGCCATGTCCGGGAAAAAGTGGCGTTTATGGAGCAGGACAGGGAACTGTGGCCGGATATCCAGGCGGTGGAGGCCATGGTCCGCAGCGGGGAACTGCTGGAGCTGGCGGCGGAGATCGTTCCGGACTTCGAGTAAGCAAAAACCCCCGGAGCAGAAGCTCCAGGGGAGAGCGCGGTATCAGTCCTGTGGGGGTTCAGAGCCGTCAACCAGGCGGCCCAGCACCGTGCGGTAGCCGCCGGAGCCGTATTGCAGCTCTGTGCTGATGCGGGTGATGGTAGAACTGCTGACGGAGGTTTGGCTGCGGATCTTTTCATAGGTTTCGCCGTTCATCAGAAGCTTTGCCACCTGTACCCGCTGGGCCATCAGCACCAACTCCTGCATGGTGCAAAGGTCACTGAAAAAGGCGCGGCACTCGTCCATATCCTTCAGAGAGAGGATGACCTGGAGCAGCTGATCAATGCTTTCGTTTGGATTTTGCGCAATATGGTTCATGGACAATGCCCTCCGTTTATGATAGAGCCATTTTATCATTGAGAAACGATACCGTCAACTTTTTCATAGAAAACCGAATTATGTAATGTAAAGGAGAAGGCCTTATGGAGTACTACACAACTGACGCGATGACCATCAAGCTGGATGACGAGCTGCCGGCCTATCCGGCCTTTGCCCCTCAGTACCGGCGGGCTCCCCGCCGGGAATCCACTTTGTCCCAGGCGGACAAGGAACTGGCCATCATGAATGCCCTGCGGTACATCCCACCCCAGCACCATGAACAGATGGCAAAGGAGTTTGCTCAGGAGCTGGAGGAGCACGGCCGGATCTACGGCTACCGCTTCCGCCCCGAGGGACGGCTGTACGGCAAGCCCATCGACGAGTATAAGGGCAACTGCGTAGAGGCCAAGGCCTTCCAGGTGATGATCGACAATAACCTGGACTTTGACGTGGCGCTGTACCCCTATGAGTTGGTGACTTACGGCGAGACCGGCCAGGTGTGCCAGAACTGGATGCAGTACCGGCTCATCAAGAAGTACCTGGAGGTCATGACCGATGAGCAGACCCTGGTGGTCATGTCCGGCCATCCTCTGGGCCTGTTCCACAGCCACAAGCTGGCCCCTCGCTGTATCATCTCCAACGGCCTCATGGTAGGAGCTTTCGATGATCAGAAGAACTTCAACCGGGCGGCGGCTCTGGGCGTGGCCAACTACGGACAGATGACCGCCGGCGGCTGGATGTATATCGGTCCCCAGGGTATTGTCCACGGTACCTTCAATACCCTCCTCAACGCCGGACGGCTGAAGCTGGGGATCCCTGCCGACGGCAATCTGGCAGGGCGGCTGTTTGTCTCTGCCGGTCTGGGCGGCATGAGCGGCGCTCAGGGCAAAGCGGCGGAGATCGCGGGAGCGGTGTCCATCATCGCGGAGGTGGACGATTCCCGCATTGACACTCGTTACACCCAGGGCTGGGTCAGCGAGCGTACCGACAGCCTTCCGGAGGCACTGGCTATGGCCAAGGCCAAGATGGCGGCCAAGGAGCCCTGTGCCATCGCTTACCACGGCAACGTGGTAGATCTGCTGGAGTACCTTTACGATAATAACGTCCACATCGACCTTCTCAGTGACCAGACCAGCTGCCATGTGCCCTACGACGGCGGCTACTGTCCTCAGGGCCTGACCTTTGCCCAGCGTACCGAGATGCTGGATAAGGATCCCGAGGGTTTCCGGGTGCTGGTGGACAAGAGCCTGCGGCACCACTACGAGATGATCTGCAAGCTCCACGACCGGGGCACTTATTTCTTCGATTATGGCAACAGCTTCCTCAAGGCGGTCTACGATGCCGGGGTCACCTCCATCTGCAAAAATGGGGAGAACGACCTGGACGGCTTTGTGTTCCCCTCCTATGTGGAGGACATCCTGGGGCCCTGCCTCTTTGACTTTGGCTACGGCCCCTTCCGCTGGTGCTGCCTGAGCCGGAATCCGGAGGATCTGGACAAGACCGACGCGGCGGCAGCGGAGTATATTCTTGCCCATAACCGCCGCTACCAGGACTATGACAACTATGTCTGGGTCCGGGACGCCAAGAAGAACAAGCTGGTGGTGGGCACCCAGTGCCGCATCCTGTACCAGGACGCCATGGGCCGTATGAGTATTGCTTTGAAGTTCAACGAGATGGTCCGTAAGGGGGAGATCGGCCCCGTTATGCTGGGCCGCGACCACCACGACACCGGCGGTACCGATTCTCCCTTCCGGGAGACCAGCAACATCAAGGACGGCTCCAACATTATGGCCGACATGGCCACCCAGTGCTACGCCGGCAACGCAGCCCGGGGCATGAGTCTTGTCGCTCTCCACAACGGCGGCGGCACCGGCATCGGCAAGGCCATCAATGGCGGCTTCGGCATGGTGCTGGACGGCTCCGAGCGGGTGGATACTATTCTCCGTATGGCTATGCCCTGGGATACCATGGTAGGTGTCTCCCGCCGGGCCTGGGCCAGAAACGAGAATGCCCTGACCACCGCTGCGGAGTACAACAAACTCTACGCCGGACAGGATCACATTACCTTGCCCTATCTGGCCGATCCCGACGTGGTAGCCAAAGCGCTGCAGGGCTGAGAGCGATGTCCTTTTCTTTTGAAAAAGAAAAGGACGAAAAGAAAACTTTTGGCGCAAAACTCCGTTTTGCTTATGATGGAGATGTTAAGGCACCTTTAGTAAACACCGAAAGCGAAACATGGTTTCGCGCAAAAGTTTATTTTGATTCTTTTTCTTCCAAGAAAAAGAATGAATACCAGAAAGGAGTCATTCATGAGCGATCTGTTGGTGGTGAACATCGGCCTTCTGGCCACCCCTGTGGGCAGTGCCGCCAAGGGGGGGAAGGCCCAGGGGGAGATCCAGCTTCTCCATGACGCCTGGCTGCGGATCGAGGACGGCGTCATCGCTGCACTGGGTACCGGCGCGCCGGAGGGAACAGGCTGCCCCGTTCTGGATGCCGGCGGCCGTCTGGTGACGCCGGGGCTGGTGGACGCCCACACCCATCTGGTGTTTGGCGGCTGGCGGCAGAACGAGTTGGCGCTGAAGCTCCACGGGGTGCCCTATCTGGACATCCTGGCCCAGGGCGGGGGTATTCTCTCCACGGTGACGGCTACCCGGACCGCCACGGAGGAGGAACTGGCGGACAAGGCGGCGGCAGCCCTGGACGAGATGCTCCGCTTTGGTACTACCACCTGCGAGGCGAAAAGCGGCTACGGCCTCACCACGGAGGAGGAGTGCAAGCAGTTGCGGGCCATCCGGGCCCTGAATCAGCGCCACCCCATCGACCTTGTGGCCACCTTTATGGGGGCTCATGCTCTGCCCCAGGCGTATAAAGAGAACCGGGAGGCATATGTCTCCCTGGTCTGCGAGGAGATGATCCCCCGGGTAGCGGCGGAACAGCTGGCGGAATTCTGCGATGTGTTCTGCGAAACGGGAGTGTTTACGGCAGAGGAGTCCCGGCGGATCCTGGAGGCCGGGAAACGGTACGGACTGCGGCCCAAGATCCACGCCGACGAGATCGACCCCATCGGCGGCTCCCAGCTGGCGGGGGAGATCGGCGCTGTATCGGCGGAGCATCTGATTGTCTGCCCGGATGAGGGTATCGACAGCATGGCCCGGGGCGGCACAGTGGCCTGCCTATTGCCTGCTACCAGCTTCTATCTGGGGGCAGATTACGCCCCCGCCCGGAAGATGGTGAAGGCAGGTGTGCCGGTGGCCATGGCTACGGATTTCAACCCCGGTTCCTGCCCCTGTCTGAACATGCAGCTGGTGATGAACCTGGGATGCCTGCGCTACCGGCTGACTCCCGAGGAGGTACTCACCGCCGTTACCCTCAATGGCGCCGCTGCCATTGGCAGGGCAGAGGCCGTGGGCTCTCTGGAACCGGGAAAACGGGGAGATCTCCTGATCTGGGAGGCCCGGGATCTTAACTATGTCTGTTACCGCATGGGCAGCAACCTGGTTCATACCGTCGTCAAGGGCGGCAAAACCTATTCAAATACAACAGGGGCCAACTGAGCCCGGAGAGGAAACGATATGGCAAAACTGGTAGAGTGTATTCCTAATTTCAGTGTCAGCAAGCAGTCGGATCCGGAGGTGTTTCAGGAGCTGGTGGATACCGCGGGCAGCGTCCCCGGCTGCGCGGTGCTGGATGTCCAGTCCGACGGGGATCATAACCGCTGCGTATTTACGATGGTGGGTTCCCCCCAGGCTATCGAGGAGGTAGCTTTCCGTCTGACCAAGAAAGCTACCGAGCGCATCGACATGACCAAGCATAAGGGCCAGCATCCCCGAATGGGGGCTACCGATGTGATCCCCTTTGTACCCACCATGGATATGACCGTGGCGGAGTGCGTGGAAATGAGCAAGCGGGTGGCCCAGCGAATCTGGGAAGAGCTGAAGGTACCTTCCTTCCTCTATGAGGACTCCGCTACCTCTCCGGATCGTGTCAATCTGGCCAAGGTCCGCAAGGGACAGTTCGAGGGCATGCCGGAGAAGCTGCTCCAGCCGGAGTGGGCGCCGGATTATGGAGAGCGGAAGATCCATCCCACCGCCGGCATTATTGCCATCGGTGCCCGGATGCCCCTCATTGCCTATAATGTCAACCTGGATACCAGCGACCTGGAGATCGCCAACAAGATCGCCCGGGCCATCCGTGGCTCCAACGGCGGCTTCCAGTACTGCAAGGCCATTGGCGTCATGCTGGAGGAGCGCAACATCGCCCAGGTGTCCATGAACCTGGTGAACTACGAGGGTACTCCCATCTACTATGCCTTTGAGATGATCCGGGCTTTAGCGGATCGTTATGGTGTGCGGATCATCGGCAGTGAGCTGGTGGGCCTGACGCCGGCGAAGGCCCTGCTGGACTGTGCGGAGTATTACCTCAAGATGGAGGGCTTTGATTGCCGCAAGCAGGTGATGGAGTACCGCCTGCTGGACGGAGAATAAGGGGAAGGAGCGGAAAGATGGAACATCAGCAGACCCATTCTCATCTGCTGGCGGAGCAGGCGGTAAAGGATTTTACCGCGCTTCTGGCCTCCGATGCTCCGGCCCCCGGGGGTGGCTCCGCCGCTGCCCTGGAGGGGGCTATGGGAGCGGCCCTCACCGCTATGGTCTGTGAGCTGACCTTGGGGAAAGAGAAGTACGCCGCCTACCGTGAGGAGATTGCCGCCATTCGGGACAAGGCGGAAACCCTGCGGGAAAAGCTGCTGCAAGCGATGGACGAGGATACAGAGGCTTTTCTCCAGGTGAGCCGGGCCTTTGCTATGGCTAAGGCTACGGATGAGGAGAAGGCGGCACGCTCTGCTGCTATCCAGAAGGGCCTGGCCCAGTGTACGGAAACACCCCTACATGTTATGGAGCTGGCGACGGAGACTCTGACGCTGACAGCCGCTTTGCCGGGCCGCTTCAATGAGAGCGCCGCCAGTGATCTGGGCGTGGCGGCCTTGTCTCTGCGTGCCTGTGTCCGGGGCGCCTGGCTGAACGTGCTGATCAATGTAGGGAGTTTGAAGGATCAAGACCTTGCCGCACAGTACCGGCGGCAGGGGGAGACTGTATTGAAGCGTGCCATGGAGCTGGCGGACCAGATCGATGGCGCAATAATGGCGGTACTGGAGGGATAAACCTCATATCTTGAGTTTGTTGTGCCGAAATATGAAAAAACCGGTTGACAAGCCCATGATACGTGGTACAATGCAGAGAGAAAATTCATACGCTTCAAGTGTTCCGGCAGGACATGATCCTGTCGGGAAGAATAGAGAACCGGGTGAAAATCCCGGACGGTACCGCCGCTGTGAGCGTTGAGGTCAGATCCGTTGATTACATCAGTCACTGGGAAACCGGGAAGGCAGGATCTGGCCGCAGATGGCAGATGTCATCCTATGCGCGAGTCAGAAGACCTGCTTGGAGATAGTCCCTTCCACGAGTTATGGAAGCAGGGGGACTTTGTTGCGGGAAACCGGCCGTGGCAGCATGCGCTGCCACGGCTTCCATTTTTCGCGGCATATCTTGGGAAGCGATGGATTTTACTAAAGGCAGCACCGCACAATTGCTGAGGCAAGCGCTGTCGAATCACCCATCAGGCAGGAAACCATAGGCTTCCCGGCGCATTTCTTCGCGAGAGCGCACAACTTCAAGCCGCCAGGCAGGGCCTGTCAG
>JAGHHM010000130.1 GCA_017887695.1 Oscillospiraceae bacterium
CAATGAGATCCAGGGCCTTGGGGGACCGGTCACCGGAAGCGGCGGCAACGGCCTCCTCGTCAGGCCGGTAAATGATGGGCCGAGCGTAGGGAGGAGCGTCTACCCGCATATGGTAGGGAGGAATGACAGCCTTAAGGCGGCGGCCCCGGACGTCCACCGTTACCACATCGTCCTCCAGGGTGTCGCTGGCCAGATAGGCAAGGCCGATGGCCCGGTTGGCCGTATCGTCCAGGATCACTGTCTCCAGGCCCTTGCCCTCATGGCGGTAGTAGGGGACCATAGTACCGCTGGTGACATAGCCGATAAGCTCATCTCCGCGGTAGACAGGCATACCTGCCCGCATGATGCCGCGGTCCAGAAGCGTGATGGGCATGATCCGCCGGGGCAGGACGGAAAGGTCACTGAAGTCCCGGCTCATGATCTTCTTGAAGGCGGCAAACTGCTTCTCCAAAGGTGCTCGGCCAATAAAATCACCCTTCTGCTCAGAGAAACTGACGGCGAACTTGGCAAGAGGCACGGCAAAAATGGGAATCTCAGTGTCGTCAGGAGCGAGGCCCATCTCGTGGCCGTAGAGGGGGAGCCCCGCCTCCAGACGGAGGGTATCCCGGGCGCCCAAACCAGCGGGTTTGGCGCCCAGCTCAATGAGTCGGTTCCACAGCCACTCCGCTTCAGCGCTGGCTACATAGACTTCATAGCCAATGGGCTCGCCGGTATAACCGGTCTTGGCCACCCGGACGGTACGACCCTCAAAATCAAGGGTGTTCAGGGCATTCTTTACCGGCTCGGTAACAGCTTTGCCGCTGGAGAGAACCTGAAGGATCTCCTTGGCCTTGGGGCCCTGAACGGCGATAGCGGCATAGTCACCGGTAATGACGGTCATCCTGGCGTCATAGGATTTGATCTGCTCATTGAGATGAGCCAAATCCTTGTCGGTATTGGCGGCATTGACCACCAGCAGATAGCGCTCTTCCTCAAAGCGATAGAGGTAGGCATCGTCTACCGCGCCGCCATTTTCGTTGGGAATGATGGCATACTGGGCCTGGTTGAGATCCAGGGCCATGACATTGCTGGAGAGAACGTGCTGGAGGAAAGGGACAGCTTCAGGACCATCCACCAGGATGCGTCCCATATGAGACACATCAAAGAGGCTGCAGAAATGCCGGGTATAGAGATGCTCTGCCACAATGTCCGAGGGGTATTTGATGGGCATTTCCCAACCGCCGAAATCCACCATGGTGGCGCCGGCAGCCACATGCACATCATAGAGCTGGGTCCGTTTCAGATCACTCATTGGCTTTTCCTCCGTCTTTATTTAAATTTTAAGGGTTCCATTTATCAGGGATGATACACAACCGGGCAGGCGTATGGCGGGGTATTGCTCCGCATATGGCAGGCAGGGATTGCCGCAGCGATCCGATGGCCGCGGATATCTACCTCCACCTGCTCTCCAGTCTGTATCCTGCTGTCAAGATATGCAAATCCAATGGCACGCATTGCATGATCTGTTTGTTTGGTGCTGGTATAATAGGGAACCATGGTTCCGCTGGTAACGAAGCCCACCTGGGTATCTCCCTGGTAGATAGGCATACCGGCACGCATAACACCTCTGCCCACAAGAGTGATGGGACGAATCCGGCGGGGAAGGACGCTGAGATCAGAACAATCTCCGTTGGTAATGTGCTGGTATGCGGCAAACTGCTTCTCCAAGGCTGCCCGGCCAATGAAGTCACCCTTCTCTTCGGAGAAGCTGACAGCAAATTTTGCCAGAGGTACCGCAAAATAGGGATTTCTGTACTGTCGGGAGCAAGCCCCATTTCATGGCCATAGAGGGGGAGCCCCGCCTCCAGGCGAAGGGTATCCCGCGCACCCAAACCCGCAGGCTTTGCCCCTGCTTCCACCAAGCTATTCCATAGCCAGTCTGCATTATCGCTCTCCACATATACTTCATAGCCCACAGGCTCACCGGTGTAGCCGGTTCTGGCTACCCAAAGAGTCCGGCCATTGGCGGAAAGAGTATTCAGAGCATTGCGTCCAGGAGCGGTGATGAACTCACCGCCGGTTACAGCGCGCAGGAACTCTTCTGACTGAGGGCCTTGTACAGCAATGGCGGCCCAGTCGCTGGTAACAACCGTCATCTTGGCATTATATGCCTGGATATGCTTGCTCAGATGAGCCAGGTCCTTGTCGGTATTGGCAGCGTTTACTACCAGGAAGTAGCGATCCGACTCAAAACGGTTCAGATAGGCGTCATCAATTGTGCCGCCGTTTTCATTGGGGAGTATGGCATACTGGGCTCGATTGACATCCAAACTTGCTACATTACTGGAAAGGACATGCTGGAGAAAAGGAACGGCTTCAGGCCCCTCCACCAGAATGCGTCCCATATGGGACACGTCAAAAAGACTGCAGGAATGCCGGGTGTAAAGATGCTCTGCCACAATATCCGTTGGATATTTCATCGGCATTTCCCAGCCGCCGAAATCCACCATAGTGGCGCCGGCAGCCGTGTGTAGATCATAAAGTTGGGTTCGTTTCAGATTGCTCATGTTGCTGCTCCGTACAATTGTTCTCCAGAAACTGGATTGGAATATGGCTGACAACATACCGACTGGATGGCCAGTATATCTGGATGCCCAAAGATAATAAAGCGAACGTCAAAATGAAAAGGACAGAGGCACAGCAGCTGGCCTTAGCTGCTGTGCCTCTGTCCTTTAACCTGAGAGATTCCCAGATGAACGGCCTAACGTCCTACCTGGTTGCCCCGCCGGTGCATTACTATGCTTCACAGATTCGCGTCCAGACCCAGTCCCTTTACCTGAGAGAGTGTGGCATTGCTCCTTCGGTGCCGCTAGTGCGGTCTCTCCTGAGTCATTCATCCGCTTTTTCTATTGTTTCCATTTATTTGAAAAGATAATAGCAAAATAGTAAACAGTTTGTCAAGCCCTAATTTTGATTTTTTTATAAGATTTTACGAAGCAGAGGTGGACTTATTTCCATCCTCCGACAATTTCTTCACCACAGCTTCATCAGCAACAACATAGGCGGTCTGATAGGTATCATAAATCACCATTCCCGGCCTGGCCGCAGGAGGCTTGCGCACATGGCGAACCTGGGTGTAATCCACCGCTACCTGTCCGCTTTCCCGCCCCTGAGAAAACCAAGCTGCCAGAATTGCCGCCTCATGAAGGGACTGAAGATCCGGTTCCCGTCCCTCAGTGCATAGAATCACATGGGAACCATGGATCCGCTGGGTATGGAACCAATAATCAGACTTAAAAGCTTCCCGGGTAAGCTGGTCGTTCTGCGTGTTGCTGCGGCCCACCAGAATCCGGAAACCTTCGCTTGAGCGGAAAGCGCGGGGACGGGACTTACCGCGCCGAGGATCTTTCTTTCCCGCTGAAACAGATTTTTTGCCATATCCCGCTGCCATAAGTTCCTGACGAATGTCATTGAAATCCTGTTCTGTCTCTGCGCGGCTGAGTTCATCAAGCACGCTTTCCAGCCAATCCCGCTCTTTCCGTGCAATTTCCATCTGCTGTGACAAATGAACTTCCGCAGCTTTGGCCTTGTTGTATTGCCGGAAATATCTGGCGGCATTCTGCTGGGGAGTAAGCAGGGGATCCAAGGGAATATCCATTTCAGGACAACTCTCTTCATAATAATTGGATGCACGCAGAAGGCTTTGCCCCTTTTCCATTCGGTAAAGGTTGGCTGTGATTAACTCCCCGCAGATCCGCAGATGATCTCGCTGTTGGGTTTGGGCGTATTCCTTTTCCTGAAGCGCCAGCTTCCGTTTCAGGCGGTCTCTGGCGTTGGAGGCGGTGCGGAGTAGGTCCTGTCCCTTTTGACGAACTCGTTCCTGCTGCTCCCTGGTTTCATAGAAGGTGTCCAGCATAGCGGAAAAGCTCTCCCAGGCAGTCCCCTCCATGGCAGAGGCATACTGAGTAATCGGAAGATAGGAAAAATCAGAAGGATGTCCATCTTTTGAAAGCAGAAATGGTGTAAAGGCCCTTTCTTTTACATCTGATTGCCACTGAAAAAACGCCTGAGCCAGCATTTCCTTATGCTCCGGCGTATCCAGGAGCGCATCACAGCTCCCACAGCCCCGGCAGGAAATCTCCCGGCAGACAAGAGGTGAAAGGCCCCAAAAAGTATCCAGCAAAAATCGGTCTGCCGGCGTATCTGGAGAAACCTCATGCAGGAGGCGGCGCAGCAGTTCCTCCTCCGCTGCAACAGGATCCGCTTTCTGTTGGGCAGGGGGGAGGCGGTAGTACAGTCCCGGCAAAACCTGCCGTTCCTCGTTCATTTCCAGATCAATCCGCCGCAGGCAGTCGATAATGCGGTCCTGTCCATCAGTAAGAATCAGGTTTGACCGACGGCCCATGCATTCCAGAATCAGCTTCCGCTGCCCGGGTTCTCCCAGCTCATCCATCATATCAACAGTCAATATGACTGCACGCTCCAGGCCCGGCTGCTCCACAGCAGAGATTCGTCCGCCCCCCAGGTGCTTGCGCAGCAGCATACAGAACATAGGAGGGGCAGCAGGGTTTTCCCGGGAAAGGGAAGTGAGGTGGATCCGAGACTGGGAAGCACCTGCACAAAGAAGGAGCCGCCGTCCGCCCCGCAGAGAGAGTATAACCTGATCTCTGGCAGGCTGTTGGACTTTTTCAATTCGAAGGCCTACAATCTGAGGCCGAATTTCCTCCAAAACTCCTGAAAGACATATAGCGTCAAGTGGCATCCCTTGTCACCTCCATCATTGCGTCAAATAGCTCATTGATACGTTGCGTGGCTCCTTGCAGATAAAGATACCCCAGCAGGCACTCCAAAGCGGTTGCCTTCAGATAATCAGAACGGCTGGCGTTATGGGGAATCGTATTGACATGAGCATTGCGCCCCCGTTTGAATACCGCCAATTCTTCATCTGTGAGAAGAGGAAGGATAATGTCGGCCCGCTTGGCTTGGGCTGGGGCCTTTACCAGTTCCACCGCAGCCCGGTGGAGTCCTTTGCCAGTAGCTTTTCCATGGGAGCAAAGATAGGCCCGAACCAAAAGCTCATACACTGCGTCACCCAAATGGGCCAATCCAATGCTGCTGATGGCCCGGATATCGTCATCGCTCATATGAAGGGCGAAATAATTTTCCATAGGTTCCTCCTCGTTGCAGAAATAGTTATAGTATACGCCCTTTTCGGAATCTGTCAAATGCTTTGCCGGGGCGTATCGGGGGCAGAAGGATATGAAAAAGAGCGACGCCGCTTTCCTGCGGCGCCGCCCCATATAGCTGCATCATACTGCAAAGCATTACTCTTGCTGGGTGAGGTAGGCTTCTGCTGCCAGAAGGACCTCCTCATCTGTGGCAAAAGTTACCAAAGGACGGGCTTCTTCAAAGGAGAACCATCCCAGGTCTGCAATCTCTGCCTCCTGGGCATGCTCGCTGCCGCCAGTAGGGCTGGCAATGAAAAAGATCACATCTTTGATCACACCCGGCTTGGGGTAATAGGTAACCACCTGACGGAATTTGGTATCAATTTCCGTCTGAAGGCCGGTTTCTTCCCAAATTTCCCGGGCAGCAGTCTGAATCTCAGTTTCACCGCTTTCCACATGTCCTTTGGGAAAGCTCCAGTGGCCCCCGTTGTGACGGGCCAAGAGGTACTGATGCTGGGCAGGAGTACCGCGCCAGATCACAGCGCCGCAGGATTTTTCCTCTGCTGCTTTATGAAAAGTGCCGCCGTCTCCCCAGCTCCATACGCCGCCATGGGCACCCAGTTCAAAGTGGAGCTTGGCGATTCCAAGATCTACGCTGGAAAAGGAATTGGTTTCCGTCAGATGTACCTGAACGGAGTTATCCCGCTTTTTAACAAAACGGTACGGCTGAAGGTTTCTCGCAGAGGGCGCCCGCTGTACAGCAGTGATACCGGACATGAACCAGCTGGGGGCATGGCTCAGGCCGGAGGCCAGTTCTGCTACGCTTTTGCTGCTTCGCTGAGCGATACGCCGGATCAGCTTTTCCCGTCCACTGCGTTCCTCAGGAGTATGGCCGATGGCTGCCACACATACCAGTTTTTCTCCCTCAGACAGGTGACACAGGCAGCTGCGGCGGTCATAGGTACCGCCCACCCAACAGGTTCCAAGCCCCATAGCTGTGGCGGTAAGGATGATCAATTCTCCGTAATATCCGCATTTTTCTGCCAGATCCGGATCCGATTCCGGTCCGGCAAATACAAGATAATTCCGCACGCCGGTCAGCATCCCGTAACTTTTCGTCAGAGAGGAAAAGGGGTCCGGCCGATTGCATATCAGTTGGATATGAAGGCCGGCTTGCCGGTTATATTGGGCGATTGCTTTATCCAACTGACAGACCTGCTGGGGACTGATAGGATCCGGCAGATATGACCGCAGGGAAATCCTGGTAGAAACGGCGTCAGATAATGTCATAGTAGCTCCTTTCCAGCAAAATACCATTATTTAGGTACGCTAAGAAAAAGGGATTATCATTTTTGCCACCATTTGGTGGAATTCTTCTCTTACAGTTTATTATACCAGTGTAGCTTGTCAAGTCAATAAGTTGATAAGAACGTGGAAAAAACACTTGCTAAGATATAAAAATTCTGTTAAGATATAATTACAACCACATATCGGATGATGTCCGCAGGAGAAAAGAAGGAAAATATCCTCCTGACCTAAGGCGTAATACGTACGGGTGCCGTAAGGCATGACTGTGGACGGACGAAATTCTGGAGAAATCTGCTGCGGCAGATGCCGAAGGCGCAAGCGGCCGATCCCCGTAAACTCTCAGGCAAAAGGACAGAATCACGTGCATACATACAACATACACTCAGCAGAAAGGATGGTTGCTGAGCGCATGGGTGTTTTGTTCTTTTTCGGGGCGCCGCAAGACTGCGGCGCCCCGTTTTGTCTCCGATATGTACTCTAATAAGGAGGAGAACGTGTATGGAGGGTATCTTTAAGGCAATAGAAGCTGGCAACAGCTGGCTCAACGGCATTGTGTGGGGAATTCCCGCCCTGGTGCTGCTGATGGGTGCCGGCATTATCCTTACGATAATGCTAAAAGGCTTCCAGTTCCGGAAGTTCGGCTATGCCATGAAAAACACCATCGGCAAGATGTTCCATAAGCACGAGGCAAAAAAAGGTGAGATCACACCTTTCCAAGCTCTGACCACAGCGCTGGCCGCCACGGTGGGCACCGGTAATATTGCCGGTATCACCTCTGCCGTCACCCTAGGTGGCGCGGGCTCCATTTTCTGGCTGTGGATTTCCGCTCTGCTTGGTATGGCCACCAAGTATTCCGAGGTGTTGCTGGCGGTAAAATACCGCGAGCGCAATGCCCATGGCGACTGGGTAGGCGGTCCTATGTACTACATTCGCAATGGGTTGGGAAAGAACTGGAAATGGCTGGCAGTTATTTTCTGTATCTTCGGAGGTTTGGCCTCCTTTGGTATCGGAAACGCTGTACAGGTGGGTAACATTACCGGTTCTATTAATAACGCGATTCAGCAGTTTGTTCCCGCTGCTGCGGACCATGTATCTACCATCAACCTGGTACTGGGCATTGTCCTGGCTCTGATTGTGGGCATTGTGCTGTTGGGTGGTATCAAGCGTATTGGTAGCGTAACAGAAAAACTGGTACCGATTATGGCAGCTATTTACATTATTGCTTGTCTGGTTGTTGTTTTTGCCAATATAGCAGATGTACCCTGTGTGTTCGGCATGATCTTCAAGGGCGCCTTCACTCCTGAAGGTGTCACCGGCGGTGCGGTGGGCATTTCCATCAAACTCTGCATTACTTGGGGTGTTAAGCGCGGCGTATTCTCCAATGAGGCTGGCCTTGGTTCTGCCCCCATTGCCCACGCTGCTTCTTCTGAGCCGAATCCGGTTAAACAGGGCCTCTACGGTATCTTTGAGGTCTTCATGGACACCATTGTGATCTGCACGCTTACGGGTCTTACTCTGCTGCTTACTGCGGATACCATTGGCATTACCTACGGTAAGGACCCCGGAACTGCCCTCAATGCCCAGGCTCTGGGTACCGTGTTTGGTTCCCAGATCGGTGCCTTGATTATCGCCATCGGCCTGAGCTTGTTTGCCCTGTCCACGGTTCTCAGTTGGGGCCTTTATGGTACCCGCTGCTGGGAGTTCATCTTTGGCACCAAGGCTATCAAGCCCTATCAGGTTATCTTTACTCTCATTGTTATTGTCGGCGCCACCATGGATCTGGGCCTCGCCTGGGACATTGCGGATACACTTAACGGTCTCATGGCTATTCCCAACCTGATTGGTGTACTGGCGTTGTCGGGTGTCGTAGTGAAGGCAACCAGGGAGTTTTTCAGTAACGGCAGGGAACTGCGTTCCTAAAGCCTGACATAGCAGTTTCGGTATGATATAATCGCCAAATCAGCCCTCCTCGTACTTGAGGAGGGTTGATTATTTTTTATAGAAGCAATTGACATATTCAATATGTATTACCAAAAAAATCCAAATTTATATAAGGCAAATTTTTTAAAATTGTTACGGAAAAGCAAGAATATAATAAAATATACTACCAATTTTATATATAGTCTAAAAAATATCAAGCATAAAGATTTTGTGAAGGCTACGTTAAGGACCCGATAAGAAAAGACGCAGTGCCTTGTGTGAGGAAGTTCTCTTTGCTACAATGGGTCCACCAAACACGCAACTGGATAAAGACTGCAGGAGAGTGGTTTGCGCCCCGCAGAGGCGCCGACCCGCCAACGACGTAAAACGTACAGGCACCAAACAGAAGGTAGGACTGCAGTCGCATCAGGATTCTGGAGAAGTCTGCCAACGCAGATGCCGAAGGTGCAAGCGGTCGATTCCCGTAAACTCTCAGGCGAAAGGACAGAATGCCGTCCAGCGATCATCGGACTAGCCGGTCGATGAAAAATAATTGGGAAAGGCATTTTCATTTTTGCAGGAGTCAGGAGACGGGAGCGCTGCCAAACCGCGGCGCTCCCGTCTCTTTACAGTTATGTGCTGGGAATTGAAAGGAGAGAGAGTATGGAAGGGTTTTATAACGCCATAGCTGCCGGCAACAGCTGGCTCAATGGAATCGTCTGGGGTATTCCGGCCCTGGTACTGCTCATGGGCGCCGGTATTTTCCTGACGCTGGGGCTGAAAGGCTTCCAGTTCCGGAAGTTTGGCTATGCCATGAAGAACACCATCGGCAAGATGTTCCACAAGCATGAGGCCAAGGCGGGCGAGGTAACGCCCTTCCAGGCCCTGACCACCGCTCTGGCCGCCACGGTGGGCACCGGCAACATCGCCGGCATCACCACCGCCGTCACCCTGGGCGGCGCGGGCTCCATTTTCTGGGTGTGGGTATCCGCCCTGCTGGGCATGGCCACTAAGTACTCCGAGGTGCTGCTGTCGGTGAAGTACCGCGAACGCAACGCCTACGGCGACTGGGTGGGCGGCCCCATGTACTACATCAAGAACGGCCTGGGCAAGAACTGGAAGTGGCTGGCAGTGGTCTTTTGTATCTTCGGCGGCCTGGCCTCCTTCGGCATCGGCAACGCGGTGCAGGTAGGCAACATCACCGACTCCGTCAACACCGCCATCCAGGCCTTCATCCCCTCCGCGGCGGACAGCGCCGGCACCATCAACCTGGTGCTGGGCGTGGTGCTGATGATCATTGTGGGCGTGGTGCTCCTGGGCGGCATCAAGCGCATCGGCAGTGTCACCGAGAAGCTGGTGCCCTTCATGTCCCTCATCTACATCATTTCCTGCCTGATCGTTCTGATCGCCCACGCCAGCGAGCTGCCCCGGGTGTTTGGTCTGATCTTCCGCGGTGCGTTCTCCCCTGAGGCTGTCACCGGCGGCGCCGCCGGCATGACCATCAAGCTCTGCATCGAGTGGGGCGTCAAGCGGGGCGTGTTCTCCAACGAGGCCGGCCTTGGCTCCGCGCCTATTGCCCACGCTGCCTCCTCCGAGTCCAACCCCGTCAAGCAGGGCCTCTACGGCATCTTCGAGGTGTTCATGGACACCATCGTCATCTGCTCCCTCTCCGGTCTGACCATTCTGGTGGCCCTCACCGAGGAGCAGCTCAACTACGGCGTCTCCGGTACCACTTCGCTGAACTCCCAGGCCCTGGGCACGGTGTTCGGTACGAAGATCGGCGCGCTGCTCATTGCCGTTGGTCTTGGCCTCTTTGCTCTGTCCACGGTCCTCAGCTGGGGCCTCTACGGCACCCGCTGCTGGGAGTACATCCTGGGCACCAAGGCCATCAAGCCCTATCAGGTGATTTTCACCCTGGTGGTCCTGGTGGGCGCCACCATGGATCTGGGCCTGGCCTGGGACATCGCCGATACCCTCAACGGCCTCATGGCTATCCCCAACCTGATCGCCGTGTTCGCCCTGTCCGGCGTGGTGTTCAAGACCACCAAGGAGTTCTTTGACAGGGAGAAGGCCCTTAAGTAAGCTTCCATACCACTCCTCTTTGCGGCGGGGG
>JAGHHM010000131.1 GCA_017887695.1 Oscillospiraceae bacterium
AAAAGGCCACCAATGCCGGCGTTCTCTCCGCCATGATCGGCGGTTTTACCGTTACGGTGATCTGGAAGGTGCTGGGCCAGCCTCTGGGCCTGGGAGCTGCCATTCCCGGTTCCCTGGTGTGCGGCGTACTGCTGGTGGGTGTGAGCCTGGCCACCTGCAAAAAGAAGCCCTCCGTGGCGCTGGAGGTGTAACAGCGAAAGAAAAGCCCTGTCCGCTTACACCGGACAGGGATTTTTTACGAGCAGTTCCCAAAGGCGGTATGGGACGTGGCAGACAATGGAAATATCAGCGGCGGCAGCGGCTCCCTTTGCTGCCACGGAAGACGGTTAGAGAGGACTGAGCGGGATCAGACTGCTTCCCAGGATGGCCAGAAAGATCAACCCCACACACACCGCCAGAGCGATGACCACGCTTTCGTCCGCCTGGCGGTTCCGACGTTTCAGCAGCCGCAGCAGGCCCCAGGTCCCGATCACCAGCACCGCCGTGCCTCCTGCCAGGGCCAGAAGGTACAACACACGCCCTGCCGTCGCCATGGCCCACAGCAGCACCAGCCCGTACACGGCGTAGGCGGCCACCGGCAGCCACTGAAGGATCCGCCGGACCCGGGTACCGGCGGGGAGACAGGCCCCGCCCCGGTCCACAGACCGCCGGGAGCGGAGATACCACACCAGATAGTCCGCCGCTACCACCAGCATACAGAGGGCCACTGCGAAGGGCAGCATATCCCATGCCGGAGGGAGGCTTTGGCTGACCCCAGGAAGGGAGGAAATCTGGGCGCGATGGCTCCAGGCGGGCCAGTACAGCACCAACAGCAGCGGCAGCAAAACCGCCAGGGGCAGCAGCAAGGTCTTTTTTATGCTGCGGTGGATGGCGGTGAGCTTTTCCCTCTCGTCTGTCTCGATGGGCACCGGGTGGGCCCGGTCACTGACAAAGACCTGCTGGGGCCCGTAGCAGCACACCAGCTGCCACCCGGCGGCGGCACAGTAGTCGCAGTAGGAGGCCTGGTCCTCCGTCGGCTCCCCGAAGGCTCCCTGAAACTGGGAGTCGGGGAAGTAGGTGACGGCGTAGTGGAGCGCTGCCGGCGCTGCCTGTCGATAGGTCCAGAAATAGGCCCCTACCCGCTCCAGCTGCCAGCCCTTCCTGGCCATCTTTTCCAAGTGCTGGATAATGGATGCCGTGTCCCAGGGGAGAAAGCTTTCCAGACGATACTTTTTCTTTTCGTCCATGGTCATCGCTCCTTTCTGTCAGGGCGTTGGGTGGGGCGGCATACTGCGGGGGCTGTCAGGGCCGGAGGGCGGCGGTGATCACCGAGCGCTGCTCTGCCGTGGAGGTGAATCCCAGAGTCAGAACTACGATCCGGTCCCCGTAGAGAAGGAGGTAGCGCAGGTTGGGAGATGAGTCCGGCCAAATCATGGCCCGGTCCGCCTCCCAGGGGGCGGCGTCCGTCTCCTCAAAGCTAACATGTAGGCCGTAGGGGCCGTAGTAGCCGGACAGGTTCTCCCAGCACCACTCCCGCAGCCCCGTCCAGGGGATATCCGCCGTCTGGTAATCCAGGGTGGGCAGGGTGCTGTTCTCCCCGTAGGCATCCTGGCGGTAATGGCTCCAGAGGGCCAGCACCGAGGACTGCTCCTTTCCCCAGTAGGAGCAATGATCCTCTTCCGTCACGGTATAGCCCAGGTCCTCCAGGGTCAGGGGAATGTCGTCCTGGTAGATGTCATAGGTGATATCACCGCTTCTTTTCGTCTCCACCGTATAGGAGGAAACCGGGCTGTGGCCGGAGCTGGGGAGAAGGGGCTTGATGGCGTTGGCGCTCCACTGGGTGACAGGACGGAATACCAGGGAGAGTACCACCGCTGCCGCGAAATAGGCGGCCCGGGTCTGTTTCCGGGACAGCTTCAGGCTTTTCAGCCACCAGAAGCAGCCGAAGATGGCGGCCATCAGCAGGGCGGTCAGTCCCAATACCAGAGGCAGGGCGACCCACATAACAGGTTCCCGGAGAAGCAGTGCCGCCGATGCCACCAACAGCACAGCCAGAAACAGCCGGGTGGCAATCCGGCGCAGCCGGGTACCGGTGGGCCGGCAGGCGCCGCCCGCCTCCACCGCCCGCTGGGATCGGTTGTACCAGATGAGATAGGCTAAAAGGATCCAGGCCACGTATGCCGCCAGACCCCCGTCCAGCACCAGCAGTCCCAGCTGGACGTCGCTGCTGACGAAGGAGAGGGGGGCATAGCGGGTTGCTTCCCGGAATTCTGCCACCAGGGTCAGCAGCAGCAGGGGCAGCAGGATGCCGAAGGGCAATAGCAGCATCTTTTTCATGCCGCCGTGGATGGCGGCGAGCTTCTCCCTCTCGTCGGTCTCAATGGGCACCGGGTGGGGCCTCTCATTGACAAAGATCTGCAGCGGGCCGTAGGCGGACACCAGCTCCCAGCCTGCGGCGGCGCAGTAGTCGGCGTAGGTCTCCTGTTCCTCCGTGGGGTCGCTGTCGAACACGGACGCGGTAGGAAAATAGGTCATGGCGTAGTGGAGATTTGCCGGCTCCGCCTTTCGGTAGGTCCAGAAGGGATTTCCCGCTTTCTCCAGCCGCCAGCCCTTCCGTGCCATCTTCTCCAGATGCCGCTCCACATAGGCCCCGTCCCAGGGCAGGAACGTTTCCAGGCGGTACTTTCGTTTGGCGCTCATGGCCGACCCTCCTTTCCATATGTCCGATAGTGGTGCAGCTGCTCCTCCAGCCGTCGGGCCTCCTCCTGCAGCAGCAGCTGGCCCCGGACGGTGATCTGGTAGCTCTTGCGGCGCCCCTCCACCTTGGTCTCCCGGATAAAGCCCTCCTTCTGGAAGCTCTCCAGAAGACTGTACAGGGTGCCGGGGCCGATGGCCACCCGGCCGTCGGTCATGGCGGCCACCCGCTCCATGATGTCCACGCCGCACTGCTCCTCCTCCAGGCACAGGAGGATGTAGAACATCTGCTCCGTCAGGGTCTGATACTTCTCTCTGGGCAAGGCGGTCACCTCCTTAAACATCGATAATCGATATTTTGTAATTTGACTATAACATCGATTATCGATATTGTCAAGGCGGACGGAAGCTTTACAAAACATTTTGCCGGAGAGAGGCCGGGTGCCCGGCCTGGCAGGAAAAGGATCCCGTCTCCGGGGCGTCGGCGGCAGCCGGGGAGCGGAGCCGCCCCTGGAGCCCCCTTCCCTTCTGGCCGGTGCGGCGGAAAAAAGCCCCGGCGGGAAATTTTCCCGCCGGGGCTGGTTTGTGTATAGAATTTCGGGATGTGAGGAGAAAACAGGCGGCTTACAGGCCCATCTCCGCCTTGACCTCCTTGAAGCACTGCACGGCAAAGTCCAGATCCTCCTTGGTGTGGCCGGCGGAAATCTGGGTGCGGATGCGGTCCTTGCCCTTGGGCACCACGGGGTAGCAGAAGGCCACCACGTACACGCCCTTCTGGAGCATCCGGTCGGCGAACTCGTGGGCGATCTTGGCGTCGTAGAGCATCACGGGGACAATGGGATGCTCGCCGGGCAGCAGCTCAAAGCCCAGCTTCTCCATCTCGGCGCGGAAGTACCGGGCGTTCTCGTGGACCTTGTCACGCAGCTCTGTGGAGGCTGTGAGCAGCTCCAGGGTCTTGAGGGTGGCGGCGCAGATGGCGGGGGCCACGGTGTTGGAGAACAGGTAGGGGCGGCTGCGCTGGCGCAGCAGGTCCACGATCTCCTGGCGGGCAGCGGTAAAGCCGCCGGAGGCGCCGCCCAGAGCCTTGCCGAAGGTGCCGGTGATGATGTCCACCCGGCCCTGGACGCCGCAGAACTCGGGAGTGCCCCGGCCCTTGTCGCCCATGAAGCCGGCGGCATGGCTGTCATCTACCATAACCAGAGCGTCGTACTCGTCGGCCAGATCGCAGATGCCCTTGAGGTTGGCAATGTAGCCGTCCATGGAGAATACGCCGTCGGTGGCGATGAGCTTCACCTGGCAGCCGGCAGCCTTGGCCTCCTCCAGGCAGCGACGGAGGTCCTCCATATTGTTGTTCTTGTAGCGGAAACGCTTGGCCTTGCACAGCCGGACGCCGTCAATGATGGAGGCGTGGTTGAGCTCATCGGAGATCACCGCGTCATCGGGGCCCAGCAGGGTCTCGAAGAGGCCGCCGTTGGCGTCGAAGCAGGAGGAGTAGAGGATGGTATCATCCATGCCCAGGAACTCACTGAGCTTCTTCTCCAGCTCCTTGTGGATGGCCTGGGTGCCGCAGATAAAGCGGACGGAGCTCAGGCCGAAACCCCACTTGTCATAGCTCTCCTTAGCGGCCTCCTTCAGGGCGGGATGGTCGCTGAGGCCCAGGTAGTTGTTGGCGCACATGTTTACCACATGCTTGGCGGCAGTGGTGTCGATCCGGGACTGCTGGGGGGTGGTGATGATCCGCTCATCCTTCCAGGTGCCGGCCTCGCGGATGGCGGCCAGCTCTGCACGATACTTCTCAATGGCTGTCTTCATGTGCTCGTCCTCCTTGTAGGTTGTTCCTTCTTTTTCTTGGAAGAAAAAGAAGCAAAAAGAACCTTTGCGCGAAACGCTGTTTCGCTTATGTTGTGGAAAGGGAAAGAATGTATTCGTGATGCGAAACGCCAGTTTCGCAAAAAAAGTTTTCCCTGTGCCCTGTGGGTATTTTGGTTCTTTTCTTTTTCAAAAGAAAAGAATGGGAAAAAACAGAGGTTACTTGCTCCAGTCCAGGATGACCTTGCCGGAGTGGCCGCTGTTCATAGCGTCAAAGCCCTTCTGGAACTCGGTGTAGCGGAAGCGGTGGGTAATGACGGGAGTGAGATCCAGGCCGCCCTGGACCATGTAGCTCATCTGGTGCCAGTTATCCATCTTCCGGCCGTAGATGCCCTGGAGGGTCAGGCCCTTCATAATGACGCTGTTCATATCCATGGGAACGGGCTTGTTGGAGATACCCAGGAGGCTGATCTTGCCGCCGTTGCGCATGACGGAGATCATCTGCTGGAGGCCGGCGCCGCTGCCGCTCATTTCCAGACCGATGTCGAAGCCCTCCACCAGGCCCTGCTTGCGCATGATCTCGGTGAGGTCCTCGCGGCCCACATTGACAGCCGCGTCAGCGCCCATCTTCCGGGCCAGGTCCAGACGGTAGTCGTTCATATCGGTGATGACCACCCGGCGGGCACCGGCGTACTTGCAGATGCCGGCGGCAATGATGCCGATGGGGCCGGCGCCGGTAATGAGGACGTCCTCGCCCACCAGGTTCCACATAAGGGCGGTATGGGTGGCATTGCCCACGGCGTCAAAGAAGGCCACCACGTCCTCGGGCAGGCTTTCGTCAATGATGATCACGTTGCTCTCAGGGATGCAGACATACTCGGCAAAGGCGCCGTCACGGTCCACGCCCACGCCCTGGGTGTCCTTGCACCACTGGATGTTGCCGGTGTGGCAGTTGCGGCAGCGGCCGCAGGTGATGTGGCCCTCGCCGCTGACCCGCTGACCCACATACAGGCCGGTAACGCCGGCGCCCAGCTTGGCCACTTCACCCACATACTCGTGGCCGATGACCATGGGGGGCTTGATGTGCTCCTGGGCCCAGGGATCCCAGTTATAGATGTGTACGTCGGTGCCGCAGATGGCGGTCTTGTGGATCTTGATAAGTACTTCGCCGGGGCCGGGCTCGGGAATAGGGACCTGCCGGAGTTCCAGACCGGGGCCGGCAACGGGCTTGACCAGTGCGTCCATGAGCTGTGCCATAATTGTCCTCCCAACACAAACATTAAGTTCGGTTTTCGTTGTTCCTATGTGGACAGTATACGCCGGGCTATTAGGGATGTCAACAAAAGATTTCAAAAATGGGGAAAAACTTTCCGAAAAGCGGCCTTTTCTGAAGCACGGGTATCTGTCCGCACTATGCGGACATTCCGGGAGGGCTGGGAAGAAAAAAGGGCCCTCCCGGCAGCAATGGATACCGGAAGGACCCTGTCAGATCAGTCGCAGCGATGGGTCATGATGTGGAGGATGGTGCGGTCGGTTTCCTGCATGCCTTCCTTGGCCAGGATGCCCACGTTGGCGATGGTGTTGTCCACGCCCTTGGTGACGATGCCGTCGCCGCTCTTGAATTCCTGGTGATTGCGGTACATATGGTAGCCCAGGATGCCGGCGTCCACGCTGGCGGCAATCTTGGCGGCGCAGGAGGGCTTGGCTCCGTCGCAGATAGTGCCGGAGAGAATGGCCACGGCGTTGACGATGGTGTGGGCGATGGCGTCATAGGTGCCCTCCAGCAGGTAGGCAATGCCGGCGCCGGCGCCCACGCCGGCACTGATGGCGCCGCAGTAGGCGCTCAAACGGCCAATGCCGCTTTTCTGGTGAATGGTGACCAGGTCGCTGACCAGAAGGGCCCGGCGCAGCTTGTCCCGGCCCACGCCCAGGTGCTCGGCATAACGGATCACCGGCACAGAGGCGGTAATGCCCTGGTTACCGGAGCCGGAGAGGATCACCACCGGCTTCTCGCAGCCGCTCATACGGGCATCGCTGCCGGCGGCGGCCCAGGCCTTGGCCTCGGTCTTAATGTCGGTGGGATAATCCTTGAGGAGGACAGAGCCGATATTGGCACCCCAGCTGTTCTCCAGGCCCTCCTGGGCAATGGCGCTGTTGTAGTCAATCTGCCGGTCGATGAGCTCGCTGACCAGGGACAGGTCAACGGTATCAGCGAAGGCCAGAATATCCGCTACATTCAAAAGGCTTTTATCTGTAAGGCTGTCTTCAGGGGAGTCGGTGAGGGGCTTCTCCAGCAGTACCTCCCCGTCCTTTTCCACCCGGACCACGTTGCTGTGGCTGTTGGCAATATGAACCAGAGCGCTGTGATCCCCGGCCCAACCGGTGAGACGGATGTCCAGCAGACGGGGAGTCTCGGCGCAGGCGATCTCGATGGGAATGTCCTGGGCGTAGCGGGCGATATCAGCGTGGGCCTCCTGGGGGACCCGGGAAATAACCTGCAGGATCTGATCTGCTTCCCCGGCCACCACGCCGGCGGCAATGGCGGCCCGAATGCCCTTGAGGCCACCGGTGTTGGGAACAATGACGCTTTTGACGTTCTTAATAATATTGCCGGATACCTCGGCCAGGATCCGCTGAGGCTGGGCGCCCAAAGTGGCGCGGAGCTGGGCGGCGGCGTAGGCAATGGCGATGGGTTCGGTGCAGCCGGTGGCGGGGATCAGTTCCTCTTTCAGGATACTGATATACGTGGCTGCGGCTTCAGGTGTCAGCATATCATTTTTCCTCCTTACAACAGCAGGGATGCTCCTGATGGTACTCGGGCAGGGAATCATCTTCCCGGATCCAATCCTCCACCTGGACGATGGTATATTCCGTGGGGCTGGTGCGGATAATGACCCGTTCCAGACCGGCATTTATGATCATTCTGCGGCACATGGCGCAGGAGGTGGCGTCGCTGAGGATCTCCCCGGTGGCGGCGTCCTTTCCCGCCAGGTACAGCGTCCCTCCCACCATATCCCGCCGGGCGGCGGAGATAATGGCATTGGCCTCAGCGTGGACGCTGCGGCAGAGCTCATAGCGTTCCCCCCGGGGCACCTTCATGGCCTCCCGGGTGCAGTAGCCCAGATCTACGCAGTTCCTGCGGCCCCGGGGCGCGCCGTTATAGCCGGTGGAGATAATCTCATCGTTCTTTACGATGATGGCGCCGTAGCACCGGCGCAGGCAGGTGGCCCGCCCGATGACGGTCTCGGCGATGTCCAGATAGTAGTTTTCCTTGCTGATACGTCCCATAGACAGCCTCCTTGCATTCTTCCTCCACAGTATGAATGAATTCTGTCAAAAAATCAAGAACAACCGCAAAAAAACGTCCTCCATCCCTTGGAGCGGAATGGAGGACGAGAGTATATACGAGACGTCAGGGCTGAGAGGCAAGCTGGGCGCTGTCGCTGTCAATGGGGGAGAGAACGGAGAGGTAGCCCTGAATGGAGCTGTTATAGAGACGATACTGGTTGCGGCCGTTTTTCTTGGCAGCGTAGAGGGCCTGATCCGCCCGGTTGAAAAGGGTCTCATAGTCCGTCCCGTGCTCCGGGGCCAGGGCTACTCCCAGGCTCAGGGAAATGGGGAAATCCCGGTAGGTGCCGGTAAGGGAGGTGAAGATCCGCTGGATCAGGGGTTCCACCTGGTCAATGGTATAGGCCATAAAGATGAGGAACTCGTCCCCGCCTACCCGGGCAGCCACATCTTCACTGCGGATGCTCCGCAGCACCTTATGGGCCACGGCCTTCAGTACGTCGTCGCCGAACAGGTGGCCGAAGCGGTCGTTGGCAGACTTAAAATGATCCAGGTCAAACAGCAGCAGGGCATATCGCCGGTTGTCGCTGTGGGCCAGAGCGGCTTCAATGACCTTCCGGGCGGACATATGGTTGCGCAGCTTGGTGAGGGAATCCTGCATGGACAGCCGGCGGAAGGTGGCCAGCTCCTCGTATTCCTCGTGGGCGTCCAGGAATTTACCGATGCAGCCGGTGAGGGTAGGCCGCTCCTCCTCCACCCACAGGGGCCGGGCCACCGCCTTGAACCAGCGGTATTGGCCAAAGATCCGCAGGCGGTAGTTGACGTTGATTACCGGTGAATTGGGGGTAGCGGTCTTGATGCGCTGCACCAGGTCCTCGAAATCCTTGGGGGAGAATACGGCGGCCAGCTCGGGACTGGCGGCGGGATGAGGAATCAGCTCGCTAAGCCCCAGCTGCTGGGCGCCCCATTCCGAGAGAGTGAGAATGTCTGAGCCCAGATTGTACTCGAACTGGATCTCCTTGGACATGGAGGCAAAGAAACGGTACTTGGTGCGTTCCTGCTCCAGCAGGGCCAGGGTGCGGTTGGAGGCTTGGCCGCCGGAGAGCAGCTGGCTGGCCAGCTGCTGCCCCTCCAGGCGTGTGAGCCGGTCGGGGGTGGAGGCGCTCAGAGCGTCGATCAGCCGGGGGCCCACCGCCGTCAGGCAGCGGAGAAGCAGCGGACTGAAGGTGCCGCACTCTCCATTGAGGATCATTTCCATGGCCTTCTCGTGGGAAAAGGCGCTTTTATAGACCCGGGGACTGGTAAGGGCGTCGTATACATCCGCCAGGGCCACCACCTGGGCGGCGATGGGGATTTCATCGCCCTTGAGGCCGTCGGGGTAGCCCCGACCGTCGTAGCGCTCGTGATGCCAGCGGCAGATATCCCGGGCGATCTGCACCAGTGCCTCATCCTGGCTGGGAGCGTTATCCAGCATCTGGGCGCCGATGACGCTGTGGGTTTTCATGACCTCAAACTCCTCGGCGGTGAGACGGCCGGGCTTGTTGAGGATAGCCTCGGGGATGGAAATTTTGCCGATGTCGTGGAGGGCGGAGGCGTTGACGATCAGGGAGATCTGGGCGCCGGTCAGGCGGTACTGATCCGTCTCCTGGACCAGCTGCCGCAGGAGCAGCTCTGTAATGGTGCGGATGTGGAGAACGTGGAGGCCGCTTTCGCCGTTACGGAATTCCACGATATTGCTGAGGATCTCCACCATCAGGTAGTTGCTTTTTTCCTTTTCCAGGATCTGCTCGGTGACCATGTCCTCCAGCATTTTCTGCTTGGCGTAGAGCATAATGGTGTTTTTCACTCTGCGCTGGACGGTCTTTTCGTCAAAGGGGCGGCTGATGTAATCGGTGGCGCCCAGATCGTAAGCACGGTCAATGTAAGAGGAAGAGGTCTCAGCGGAAATGGTGATGACGGGGACGCTCTCGATCCACTGGTTGCGGTTCATCACTGAAAGGACCTCAAAGCCGTCGATGACCGGCATGACAATATCCAGCAGCACCAGAGAGATCTCCGTGTGGTGCTGTTCCAGCATGGCAATGGCCTCCACACCGTTGGAAGCCTCCAGGATCCGGTATTGGGCGGAAAGCATGTCGGCCAGCAGGGAGCGGTTGATCTCCGTGTCGTCGACAATCAATATGGTGTATTTCTTCTCCATAGTAGCACTTCCTTTACGGAGGCGTTCTGTCAAAAGCCGCTGAGAGAGCGGATGGCCGTTACGGCGTCCTCATAGTCCCGGCGCAGGGCCTGGAACAGCGCCGGGGTGCTGCTGTCAGCCTGACCGGCGCGCAGGTTGTCCGCCAAGGCGCTGCTGGACTGCAGCAGTGCGGTCAAGCCCAGGTTCAGGCAGATGCCCTTGATGGTGTGGGCATAGCGGAAAGCCTCCTGGTAGTCCTGGCGGTCCAGGGCCGCCTGAAGGGCGGCGAAGCTGCCGTCGTCCGGCAGGCGGGTGAGGAACCTGACGACCCGATCCTCAGTGGAAAGGCGGCGGATCACATCCTCATAGTCCGCACCCATAACGGCATAGCATGTTTTCAGATCCATGAAAAGCCCTCCTCTGTTCCGGGGCCGACGGGCCGCCGGGAAATTGTGCCATGTGACCAAAAACGGGAAGAAAAACAAGATAAAACAGGGGAAAATAAGGGGAAGAAAAGTGTTTTTTATTCTATCATAGCGGATGAGGAAACATTCGTCAAGGAAAAACCATTCCGGCCTTTTACCGGATATCCCCCCGGCGGCGCAGGTCATCGAGGATGCGGTTGTAATACGCCGCGTCAATGCGGTATTTCCGCAGGTACACGAAATACCCCACCAGAATGGCCGCCAGCGGCAGGGCCATCATGGCAATTTTCAGGATGAGAAGGCCCTCCGCGGTAACGTCCGCAGCGGTTTCCGCCCGGTTGATGCCGGAGATGATCAGCGTCACCGTGACCACGCCGGTGGCAATGGCGGCGCCGATCTTGTTGATAAAGGGCTGGACGGAGAAGGTGACGGAGTCGTTGCGCCGGCCCAGCTTCCACTGGCCGTACTCGATGGTGTCCGCCAGGAACATCAGCATCAGGGTCTGGATAAAGGCCTGGCCCACGAACAGCAGCACGCCCGCCACGGCAATGGGGATCATGTTCATGGGAGCAAAGAAGAACACGCCGTAACCTGCCACCACCAGCACCGTGGCGGCGGAGTAGAGCTTTTTCCGGCTGAACCGGGCAGCAAACCGGGGGAATACCAGCAGGGCCGCCAGCTGGCTCACTCCCAGCACCCCGGCAAAGACGGAGTACATGTTCTCATCGCCGTAGGCAAACTTGAAGTAGTAGGTGCCAAAGCTGGTGGTGGTGCAGTAGCCGATCATAAAGAGGGCCATGCTCACCGCCGTCCAGAGGAGCTGGTCGTTGGCGAAGAGGACCTTTCCCAGCTCCCGCAGGGAGGTGTTGTTTTCCTCTTTGAAGTCCCGGCGCTCCTTCACCCCCAGGAGGGTAAAGAGCTGGAAGCCGATCATCAGAGCGCAGACGATAACGGCGAAGACAAACCACCCCTTCTTCCCATCGCCGCCGAAGGCGTCGGTGAGGGCGGAGGTGGCGGGCAGGACTCCCACCACCACGGCGTACATGCCGATGTTGGCACAGATGCGGGCGAAAGCGCCGTAGCGCTCCCGCTGCTGCTGGTCAAGGCTCAGGGCCGGCAGCAGCGTCCAGTAGGCGATGTCGTTGACGCCGTAGAAGATGTCCCAGAGGATGTAGGCCAGGGCGAAGATCACCACATAGGCCGCCCCGGACACAGGGATGTCGCCGAAAAGTACCAGAAGGCACAGGGCGCTGACCAGGGCGCCGGTGAGGATCCAGGGCTTGAACTTGCCCCAGCGGGAGTGGGTGTTGTCGATGATAACGCCGGTGATGGGGTCATTGAAGGCGTCCAGGATCCGCAGCACTGTGAGGACGCCTCCCACCAGGGCCAGCATGGCGTCGTCCAGCTGCCGCACCTCTGTGAGGAAAAAGAGGAGATACATACTCTCCAGGGAATAAAACATGTCCCGGCCGATGGTACCCAGGCCGAAGCAGTATTTGTTGCGTTTGTCCAGTGTGGTCATAGCTCCCTCCGTATAGGGGCGGGCCGCATGCAGGCGGCTCACGCCAGAATCACGGCCTCCCAGGGCCGCAGGGTGCCGTCAAACTCCTCCCGGGGATAGTTGCAGCGCAGGACAGTTCCCTTGCAGGCGGTGGTGGCCGTTTTGTCGCTGAAGTTGAGAACAATGGTGAGGGACTCCTGTCCCGGCAGCTCCCGGCGGTAGGCAAAGACCTGCTCTCCCTTTTCAAGAGGGATGAAGGCCCCCCGGCGAAGGACCTTTTTCTCCCGCCGCAGGGCGATGAGGTCCTGATACCAGTGCCAGAGGGAACCGGGGTCCTCCTCCTGGGCGGCGAGATTGATGTCCTTGCAGTTATGGTTGATGCCCAGCCAGGGCCGGCCGGTGGTAAAGCCCGCCCCCTCGCCGCTTTCCCACTGGAAGGGGGTGCGGGCGTTGTCCCGGCTGGTGGCGGCGATCATCCGCCAGCGGAGGGTCTGGGGAAGGTGAAGCCGGGAAAGGACCCGGTCCACGTTGAGGCTCTCCACATCGTTCAGCTGCCGCAGGCGGGTAAAGTCAAAGTTGGTCATACCAATCTCCTGGCCCTGGTAGATAAAGGGCGTACCCCGGAGGGTCAGGAGGAGGGTGGCCAGGAGCTTGCCGCTCTCTGTGGGATAGGCTTTGCTGCCAAACCGGGAGACGGAGCGGGGCTGGTCGTGGTTTTCCAGATACAGGGCGTTCCAGGGCAGGGACTTCTGCCACTTGGTGAGGCAGTCGAAGAGCTTTTTGGGGCGGAATTTGGTCTTGAACCACTTGATAAGGATCTGGTCGCACTCCATGTGCTCAAAGGAAAACACCATGTCCAGCTCGTGGCGGTCCAGGCCGCAGAGGTCCTGGGCCTCCTTAGGGGTGACAAATACGGTTTCGCCTACGGTAAAAGCGTCGTACTCGTCCCACACCTTCCGCAGCTCCCGGAGGATGGCGTGGGTGCCCTCCAGGGAGAGGTAGTGCTCCGAGCCGGTGAGGGCCAGGCGTTTGCGCTCGCTTTTCAGGCTGTCCTTCCAGAGAATGTTGATGACATCGCAGCGAAAGCCCGCCACGCCCTTGTCCAGCCAGAAGCGCATGATGTCCTTGACCTCCGCCAGCACCGCCGGGTTGTGGTAGTTGAGGTCCGCCTGGGTCTTGGCAAAGAGATGGAGGTAGTACTGGCACCGCTGGGGGTCAAATTCCCAGCAGTCCTCCCCGAAAAAGCCGGTCCAGTTGTTGGGGAGCTTCCCCCCTTCCCCACCGTCGGCCCAGTAATAGTAGTCGGCGTAGGGGCTGGTTTTGTCCCGGCTCTGGCGGAACCAGTAATGCTCCGTGGAGGTGTGGTTGATGACCAGATCCATGATAATGCGGATGTCCCGGCGGCGAGCCTCGGCGATGAGCCGCTCCATGTCCGCCATGGTGCCGTACTCCGGGTTGATGTCCCGGTAGTCGCTGATGTCGTAGCCGTTGTCGGCGTTGGGGGAGCAGTATACCGGGGAGAGCCAGATGGCGTCGGCCCCCAGGTCACGGATGTGGTCCAGACGGCTGATGATGCCGGGAATGTCCCCGATACCGTCGCCGTTGGAATCCTGGAAGCTCCGGGGATAGATCTGATAGATAACCGCGTCTTTCCACCATGCCATGGGCCTACACCTCCCCGTTCACCGGGTATTCCCCGCCGCAGTACCGCTGCCACAGATCCTCGCTGACGCCGCCGTGGGCAATGACCTGACGGTAGAAGTCCCCGCTGTCCTTGACGGTGCGGCGCTGGGTGGCGTAGTCCACATGGACCAGGCCAAAGCGGGCGGAGCAGCCCTCCACCCATTCGAAGTTGTCGCAGAAGCACCAGTGGTAGTACCGCTCTATGGGCAGGTCGCTGCGGCACAGGGCCGCCAGATGCTCGGCAATGTACCGGGAGCGGAAACGGTCGGCATTGTCGCAGGTGCCGTTTTCCGTGATCCAGATGGGCCGGGGCAGAAGGCGGCAGAGCTTGCGGCTCACCTCCACGATGCCCTGGGGGTAGACCTCCCAGCCCAGGTCGTTGACAGGACAGCCATCGGCCACGCCGTCGGCGGGGCCGGAGACGGTGGAACGGGTGTAGTAGTTCACGGCGTGGAAGTCACAGTACTCACCGGGGACGATAGCGGGGTGCTTCCCGATGGGGAAAGAGCGGGCGCCCCGGCACATGGCGGCGGTAAGGCTGCCCTGGAAAAGCTGTTCGGACTTCTCCGCCCAGAAGCGGTGAAGGGGATTTTTGGCGTCCCGGGGGACAAACACCCGCATATGGTTGGCAAAGCTGACCTTGGTGCCGGTATAGCCCATCTGGAGCCGGGTCTTGCGGATAAGGCCATAGGCCTCGATGTGGGCGGCGGCAAGGTTGGTCATGACCCGGCTCATCGCCAGGAAGCTCTGCTTGCCGGGAGGCCAGGCGCCGGCAAAATAGCTGTTGAAGGCGTAGACGTTGGGCTCATTGATGGTAATGTACTCCTCCACCAGGTCCCCCAGGGCTTCCACCACTTTGTGGACATAGCGGAGATAGTAGGTGATGTTGTCGCTGTCCAGGAAGGCGTCCTTTTCCTCCAGCCACAGGGGGTTGCTGAAGTGGTGGAGAGTCAGGAGGGGCCGGATGCCCCGCGCCTTCATGGCCGCGATCTCCTGCCGGTAGTGGTCCAGGGCCTCCTGGGAGAATACCCCCTCCTGGGGCTCGATGCGGCTCCACTCCAGGCCGAAGCGGTAGCACTGGATCCCCATGTCCGCCATCAGGTCCAGGTCCTCCTGCCAGCGGTCATAGTGCATGGTGGCCACCGAGGGATCGCTGTTGTCCTTGATGTAGCCCCGGCGGTACCAGTCGTACCAGTTGTTGTTCTGGTCGCCGCCCTCGATCTGGGTGGCGGCGGTGGCGGCGCCCAGGAGCATCCCGGGCTTGAGCGTATATTCCATAAGGTATGTCCTCCTTGGTAGTCGTCCAATTTCTTCCATTGTAAAGCGACGGCGCGTTTTTTGCAATACGGCTTTTATAGGGGACGACGGAAAGGGGCGAAAGGTTTGTCTGCCTTCCGGGAAAGGGGGAGGAACGGGACAAAAAGGAGGCGGAGAAAGGGTAAAGACCATTTCCCCGCCTCCCGGCGTATTCCGTTGTGTGCTTACCGCTTTTCCCCCGGCCGGAACACCAGGGCGGCAAGGGCGGCAAAGATCACCGCCGCGGCGATGCCGCCGGCAGTGGCGGAGAGGCCGCCGGTGAGAATTCCCAGCCAGCCCTGCTCCGCTACCGCTTTTTCAACACCCTTGGCCAGGCTGGAGCCAAAGCCCGTCAGAGGGACGCTGGCACCCGCACCCCCCCACTCCGCAATGGGCGCATACACACCGATGGCCTCCAAAAACACGCCGCTGACAACATACCCCGTCAGGATACGGGCGGGGGTAAGCTTGGTTTTGTCGATGAAAATCTGGCCGATGGCACATAGGATGCCGCCGCACAGGAACGCGCTGAGATATTGCATACATACGTCCTCCCCGGAGGCGCTGCCTCCGTTATTGTTGCAGGGTATCCGCCGCCTGGATGCACACGGCGTGGCAGATACCGGGGATACTCTCGCCCTGGGAAGTGGAAACTGGGGACAGCAGGGCGCCGGTAGGGGCAAAGAGAATTTTCTTCCATTGTCCTTCCTCCATCTTTCCCAGCAGGTAGCCGCACAGCACCGACGCCGAGCAGCCGCAGCCGCTGGCCCCGGCGTGCATATCCTGCTTTTCAATGTCATAGAGCAGCATGCCGCAGTCCAGGTAGTTGGGGCCCATATCCACCCCGTCCCGGGCAAAGAGCTCCGTGACGATCTGGTGGCCCAGGACGCCCAGATCGCCGGTGAGAACCAGGTCATAGTCCCTGGGGCCGGTGCCGGTGGAGGCGAAGTGGGCCTGCAAGGTGTCGTAGGCCGCCGGGGCCATGGCAGCGCCCATGTTGTTGGCGTCGGTAACGCCTAGGTCCACGATCCGCCCGCAGGTGACGGCGGTGACGGCCAGTGGCGCTTTTTCCTCCCCCAGCAGGCAGCAGCCCGAGGCGGTGGCGGTCCACTGGGCGGTGGGGGTGCGCTGGCTGCCGTAGGGCACCGGCATGCGGTATTGCCGCTCAGCGGTACAGAAATGGCTGGAGGTCATGGCCCCCACCCGGCGGGCAAAGCCGCCGGATACCAGCAAAGACCCCAGGGCCAGGGACTCCCCCATGGTGGAGCAGGCCCCATAGAGCCCGAAGAAGGGGATGCGGAAGGAGCGCAGGCCAAAGGAGGTGCCGATACACTGGTTGAGTAGGTCACCGGCCAGGACAAAGGTCAGGTCCTCCGGCTGTAAGGCTGCTTTTTCCAGGGCCAGGGTCAGGGCGGTTTTCTGCATGGTGCTCTCCGCCTTCTCCCAGGTTTTTTCCCCGAAAAAGCTGTCGTCACACAGGTGGTCAAACCAGGGGGCCAGAGGGCCCAGGCCCTCCTGCCGTCCGCCTACGGCAGCGTGGGACAGAATATAGGCGGGCCGCGTCAGGGAAATGGTGCGGCCTGCGGGCGGGGTGTTCAAGGGCGTCGCCTCCCACATATGAAAAATTTGCGGCGGTTGCCGCGGTACAGTTCTAGTATGGCCAGATGGAGGGAAAAACATCAAAAAAATTTTGAAAACTTACCGGGAAAAGGGAACAACCAGCCCGGCGTTTCGTCTGTAACAGGGAAACGGAACAAAATGAGGAGGAAAACAGGATGGAAAAAATGCTGATTTTGGCGTTATTCCTGGCGCTGCTTTTGACAGGCTGCGGCAGTGGGGGTGTCAGCGGCCGGGCGGAACGCCGTACCCTGGGGCAGGAAACGGCGGGGCAGCGGCTCTCTGGACAGCCCGACGGCAGCCTGGAAGCTCGGGAGGATTTGTGGGGGCTGGCGTTGAAGGCGGAGGATGTGACGCCCACGGGTCTCAATCTCCACCTGATCCAGTCCGGGGGCCAATATACGGGAGAATTGGAGACCGGCAGTTATTTCTGGCTGGAACGGGAAAGCGGAGGCGCCTGGACGGAGGTGGAGCCGCTGACTGAGGACCTTGCCTGGACCATGGAGGCATATCTGATCCAGCCGGAGGGGGATACAGAGATGGAAGTAAAATGGTCTGCCCTCTATGGAGAGCTGCCCACCGGAAGCTACCGCCTGGGGAAAACAGTAATGGATTTCCGGGGGACCGGGGATTATGACCAGCAGATCTACTACGCCCATTTTACCGTCGCCTGAAGGCGGCCTCTCCTGACCCGCCCCCGCCCAGCTTTTGCCGGGCGGGGTAAAAAAATTTCCTTTTGGGACTGGAAAATGGCAGAAAAGTATCGTATAATAAACAGAATGCTTTGACCAAGGAGGGCCTTTCCATGGCGGAAGAGAAACGAGCTCTGGGGTATATCTGCCCCGAGTGCGGAAAGCCGGTGTATGGCGAGCGGACGGCCTTTGCCCTCAATGCCGCGGCGGTGGCTCTGGTATGCGACTGCGGCCGCAGCGAGCTGAAGGCGGAGAGCGACGGGCAGCGGTTTCTGGTGACGACCCCCTGCGGCGTATGCGGCGGGGAGCACCGGGCGGAGGTGCCTGCATCCCAGGTGATGGAGGGCGAGGGCGTGGGCCTTGCCTGCCCTGTTACCCGGCAGCTGTGCTGCTATATCGGCGAGCCCTACCGGGTCCAGCGGGCCCTGCGGGAGCTGGAGGTAGCGGTACAGAAAAAGAAGGACGCCGGGGAAGAACCCTTTGTGGACAGCGTCATCATGTACGAGGTGCTCTCCGAGCTGCGGGATATTGCCGCCCGGGGCGGTATTTCCTGCTCCTGCGGCGGAAAGGACTGCGCCATGGAGATCCATGGCGCGTCGGTGGATCTGGTGTGCCGCTCTTGCGGCGGGAAGCTTCGGATCCCTGCAGCTACCGATGAGGACCTGGATCGGCTGTGCTGCCACTATACCCTGACCATCAAGGGGCAAAACTGATATGCTGATCGCTTGTTTTCTGCTGTTCCTGGCCATGGTGGCCGGGTGCCTGGCCAGCGGGCTGTCGGTATCCTGGGCCCTGCTGGGGGGACTGGGCCTGTTCTGGGCCCTGGGCCGCCGACAGGGCTTTACCCACCGGCAGCTGTGGAAAATGGCCTGGAAAAAATGCAAAAAGTCCCTGATCGTAGTGGAAATCATCTTCCTGATCGGTATTATTACCGGTGTGTGGCGGGTAGGCGGCACCATCGCCTTCTGCATCGTCAAGGGAGTGGAGCTGGTGACCCCGGGCCTGTTTCTGGTGGTGGCCTTCCTGCTGTGTGTGGCCCTGAGCTATGTGCTGGGTACCTCCTACGGTGTCAGCAGCACCATGGGGGTCATCCTCATGGCCCTGGCCCGGTCCGGCGGGGTGGATCCGGTGCTGACGGCGGGCGTGGTGCTGTCCGGGGTCTACTTCGGGGACCGGTGCAGCCCGGCCTCCTCGGCGGCAAGCCTGGTGGCGGCGGTGACGGACACCGACCTTTACCGCAATGTCCGGAAAATGCTTCTCACCGGACTCCTCCCTACCCTTCTCACCCTGGGACTTTATGTGTTCCTTTCCCTTCGCAATCCTCTGGAACGGATGGACGCGGCAGTGCTGTCCGCCCTGGAGGGCAACTTCTCTATCTCCTGGACGGCCTTGCTGCCGGCGGCGGTGATGTTCCTGCTGCCCCTGTGCAAGGTGCCCATCAAGCTGGCCATGGGAGGAAGCATTGCCGTGGCGGCAGTGCTGGCGGTGGCAGTCCAGGGCTTCAGCCCCTGGCAGGTGCTGACGGTAGCCTGGAGCGGCTACCACCCGGCGGATACGGCCCTCAATGCTGTGCTGGGGGGCGGCGGCGTCACCAGCATGATGGTCAGCTATGTCATTGTGATCCTTACCGGCCTTTACTCCGGCATCCTGGAGGGCACCGGCGACCTGGAGCCCCTTCAGCACAAGGCGGAAAGCCTGGCGGGGAAGATGGGCCGCTTCCCGGCCATGATCGTGGTATCCGCCCTGACGGCCATGGTGCTGTGCAACCAGGCAGTGACCAGCATCCTCTCCGAGCAGCTCCTCCGCCGCAGCTATGACGATCGGGAGGAGCTGGCCATGGATATCGAAAATTCCGGCATTCTCATTTCCGGTCTGGTGCCCTGGTCCATTGCCTGCAGCATCCCCTTGGCTATGCTGGGGGCGGACTACGGCGCTGTGGGCTATGCTTTCTTGCTGTGGCTCATCCCTATCTGTTATGTGTTCACCAAACGCTTCTTTTATCCCCCACAAGGCTCAGGTGCGATGAAGGTGACATTCTGATGTCATCGCCTGGCCGGGACATTTTTTGTTGTGTCTGGAGGTACATATGATCCATTTCCTGGCCCGGAAGCTGATCCGGGATTATAATAATGTGTCCGACGCCGCTGTGCGGCGGGCCTATGGCGTGCTGTGCGGCGCCGTTGGTATTGTGCTGAATCTGCTGCTCTTTGCGGGCAAGGCCCTGGCGGGAATCATCAGCGGCTCCATCGCCATTACCGCCGACGCCTTCAACAACCTCTCCGACGCCGGCTCCTCAGTGGTGACCCTTCTGGGCTTCAAGCTGGCGGCCCAGAAGCCCGACAGCCACCACCCCTTCGGCCACGGGCGCATGGAGTATGTCTCCGGCCTGGTGGTGTCCATGGTAATTCTGCTGATGGGCGTGGAGCTGGCCAAAACCTCGGTAGAGAAGATTATTACCCCCGGCGAGGTGGATTTCAGCCCCGTAGTGGTGGGAATCCTGATTGCTTCCATTGCCGTCAAGCTGTACATGGCCGCCTATAACCGCTTGGTGTCCAAAAAGATTGATTCCTCCGCCATGGCCGCCACCGCCACCGACAGCCTCAGCGACTGCCTGGCCACCTCGGCGGTACTGCTGAGCACCCTGGCGGGCCATTTCTGGGATATTTATATCGACGGCTGGTGCGGTGCGGCGGTAGCCTGCTTCATCCTTTGGGCAGGTGTCAACGCCGCCCGGGAGACCATCAATCCCCTGCTGGGCCAGCCGCCGTCTCCGGAGTTTGTCCAGGAGGTACAGGACCTGGTCCTCTCCCACCCGGAGATCATCGGTATCCATGACCTGATCGTTCACGACTACGGACCCGGCCGTCGGATATTGTCCCTCCATGCGGAGGTGCCTGCCAGCGGGGACATCCTGGCCCTCCACGACGTGGTGGATACCGCCGAACGGGAGCTGGCCACTACCTTGGGGTGCGTGGCCACCATCCATATGGACCCGGTGGTGATGGACGACGGCCTTACCGCCGAGACCCGGGAGCGGGTGGCGGCTCTGGCCAGTATCATTGACCCGGGGATTTCGATCCACGATTTCCGCATGGTCGCCGGCCCTACCCACACCAATGTGATTTTTGATGTGGTGGTGCCCTTCAACTGCCCTCTCACTGACCACGACGTGGCGGACCGGATCCGCACAGCAGTGCGGACCCTGGACGGCAACTACTACGCTGTGGTGGAAGTGGAAAAGAGCTATGTGTAACGCGTCTGTTTCCTGCTTATGAGGCGGACAGCGCCGCCGCGGCAGACGTTCTGAAAAACCACAAAAAGGGCCGGCCTCCGGAATGTTCCGGAAGCCGGCCCTTTTGCTGCGGTCAGCATATCAATGGTGGTGGCTGAAAATGAGAGCCAGGCCCAGCAGGAGGCCCAGCATAGTGGCAAGGCCGGAGAGCTTGTGCTGCCAGAGATGCTCGGACTCCGGCAGCAGCTCGCCGAAAATAACGTACAGCATGGCGCCGGCGGCAAAGCTCAGGGATACGCACAGCAGGGTGGGGTTCATGGTGCCCAGGGAGTAGCCCAGCATGGCGCCCAGAATGGTGGGCAGGCCGCTGAGAGCCGCCACGCCGATGGCCACAGCAGGCCGGGAGCCGCTGGAGAGAAGGGGCGCGGCAATGGACATGCCTTCCGGCAGGTTGTGCAGCCCGATGATCAGGGCAGCCAGGATACCGCCGTGGCCGGCGGCCTGGGCCGCTCCGGCAAAGGTAGCGCCGATGGCCATGCCCACAGGCATGTTGTGAAGGGCTACCGCCGCTGCCAGCACCAGCCCTGCGGTATGGAGGGTGTGGTGGCCGCAGGCGCACATCTCCTGGCGGGGATCGGTATGCTCCCCGGCGTGATCATGGTGGTGGTCGTGTCCGTCATGGCCGTGGTGATCATGATGGTCGTGGTGGTCATGGCTGCCGTGACTGTGGCTGTGATGGGCCTGCTTGTCGATCCAGCAGTTAAGGAGATAGGTGCCGAAATAGCCTATCAGGATCCACACGATCACCGGCCAGATGGCAGAGTCCTCGGTGGCGTCGGCGATGAGGTCAAAGCATACCACGCTGACCATGACGCCGGAGGTAAAGCGCAGGAGAAGGCTCACAGAGCGGTCCGAGGGGCTGTGGATGGCCGCCGCAAAGCCGCCGCCCAGAGCAAGTCCGCCAACACCGGTCAAAGCGGTGATGAGAAAAATCGTCAAATATTCGTGCATGGGGGAATCTCCAATCCTAAAATCTCAACATCTTAGTATACCGAAACTGAGAAAAAAGTCAACAACAGCCTTGAATTAGGACAGGACTGCCCCATATTCCCCTTGCATACGGGAGGGGGATTCATTATAATATAGGGCGAAATAAAAAGGAGGCGAAGGAAATGGCGCTCTATCGGGATATGACGGAGCTGATCGGGGGAACACCCCTGCTGGCCCTGGAGCGGCTGGGCCGCCGTCGGGGCTGGGAAGCGGAGGTGCTGGCCAAGCTGGAGTGCTGTAACCCTGCCGGCAGCGTCAAGGACCGGGCGGCCCTGGGGATGATCCTCACGGCGGAGGAGGAGGGGCGGCTGCGCCTCGGCTCTGTGATTGTGGAGCCCACCAGCGGCAACACCGGCATCGGCCTTGCGGCCATTGCGGCGGTGCGGGGCTACCGGGTGATCCTCACCATGCCGGAGACCATGAGCCTGGAGCGGCGCAAGCTGCTGGCGGCCTATGGCGCGGAGATCGTCCTCACCCCCGGCGAGCTGGGTATGCAGGGAGCCATTGACCGGGCTAACGCCCTTTTGGCGGAGCATCCCGGCGCCATGCTGGCGGGCCAGTTTGACAATCCGGCCAATCCCGCCGCCCACTACGCCTCCACCGGCCCGGAGATCTGGCGGGACACGGAGGGCCGGGTGGATCTGTTTGTGGCCGGCGTGGGCAGCGGCGGCACCGTCACCGGTGTGGGCCGCTACCTGAAGGAACAAAATCCTGCTGTACAGATCGTTGCGGCGGAGCCGGCGGAGTCCCCGGTGCTCTCCGGCGGCAAGGCTGCGCCCCATGGTATTCAGGGCATCGGCGCGAATTTTGTCCCCGGCAACTTTGACCGGGCTGTGGTGGATGAGATCCTGACGGTGACCACGGAGGAATCCCTGGCTCTGGCCCGGGAGATGGCCCGGACAGAGGGCGTGCTGGTGGGCGTTTCCTCCGGCGCGGCCCTGGCGGCGGCGGAAAAGCTGGCCCGGCGCCCGGAAAACGCCGGCAAGACCATTGTAGCGCTGCTGCCGGATACCGGTGAGCGATATATAAGTACGGCCCTCTTTGCCTGAGAGCCCTGATATACGAAAGAGAGGAAGAAACCTGACATGAGTGAAGTGCATATTTCCGACGCAATCCGTTATGTGGGGGTGGACGACACCGCCATTGATCTTTTTGAGAGCCAGTACCCGGTTCCCAACGGAGTATCCTACAATTCCTATGTGATCCTGGACGAAAAGACAGCGGTGATGGACACGGTAGACCTCCGTTTTGTCGACGAGTGGCTGGAGAACCTGGAGAAGGTTCTGGCGGGCCGCCGCCCGGACTACCTGGTGATCCAGCATCTGGAGCCGGATCACGCCGGCAGCATCGGTCTCCTGGCGGAAAAGTACCCGGAGATGATCCTGGTGGCCAGCGCCAAGGCCCTGACCATGCTGCCCAAATATTTTGCCTGCGCCAATCCAACCCAGGCAGTGGCGGAAGGGCAGACCCTGTCCCTGGGAACCCATACCCTGACCTTTGTCATGGCCCCCATGGTCCACTGGCCCGAGGTGATGGTGAGCTATGAGTCGGCGGAAAAGACCCTTTTCTCCGCCGATGGATTTGGCACCTTCGGCGCTCTTTGCCGCCAGCGTCCCTGGCTGGAGGAGGCCCGGCGCTACTATTATAATATTGTAGGAAAATACGGCGCTCAGGTCCAGGCTCTGCTGAAGAAGGCGGCGGGACTGGATATCCAGCGCATCTGCCCCCTCCACGGCCCGGTGCTGACAGAGGATCTGGGGAAGTACCTGGGATATTACGACCTCTGGAGCCGCTGGCAGGCGGAGGATGAGGACGGCGTGCTGGTGGCCTATGCTTCCATCCACGGCAATACTGCCCAGGCGGCAAAGCTTCTGGCGGACATTCTGACGGAAAAGGGCGCCAAGGTGACGCTGCGGGATCTCTGCCGGGAGGATCAGTCCCTGGCGGTGGAGGACGCTTTCCGCTGCCGCCGGATGGCGCTGCTTTCCGCCACCTATGACGGCGGTCTCTTCCCTGCCATGGAGCATTTCCTCTGCCACCTGCGGGACAAGACCTACCGCTGCCGCACGGTGGCCCTGGTGGAGAACGGCTCCTGGGCCCCCGCCGCCGGACGGCTGATGACTGCCGCTGTCCAGGCCATGAAGGATGTGACCCTCTGTGAGAAATATTACAGCCTTTGCGGTGCGGTAAAGGACAGTGACCGGGAGGGCCTCACGGCTTTGGCTGACGAGCTTCTCAGCAAATAAGCATTTAAACAGACGGCGACAGGAGGGAAAACTATGGAACTGGATCGGTTTTCTTACCGCTGCGGGGTGATTGATTGCTTCAATGAGATGGTCCGCGCGGGGCTCAAACCCATGGCCCTGGCTCATCCCTGCCCCACCCGGGAGGAGCGGGAGAGCTATCTTCCCTTCTGCGAGGAAATTTGCGGCCAGTACGGCACCCGGTTTTTCCCTGAGGATGATATGCTCCTCACCGATCTCTTCCCTCTCTCCGCCAACCGGGGGACGTTCAACATTATTTTCTATCGGGAGGAGTCGGTCCGCAAGGCCTATGAAGCCCTCAAGGAGGAAAAGGCGGCGCTGCAGGCGGCGGGGACCTATGCCGGGGAAGCCCGGCGGCGGTTGGCCTGTGCCTTTGGGGCGCTGCTGGGGTATCCGGAGGCGGATTGCCTTCGCATGATAGCATCAAATCAGGAGCGGGAACCAGACAGGATTGACTGAAAGGCTTCCTGTGCCGCAGGACCGCCGGGGCTGGCCAGCCCCGGCGGTTTTTTGCTGCGGGTTACAGAGTTGGAAGGATTTTTTTAAAACTTTCTGCACGGAAAACCGAATTTGTAACCGGTTTTGTAACCGGCGTATGCTATACTCAGATTGTAGGCAGGAAAAAATCGCCTGAGACGCCTGCATGCGACGTGCCTGTGACCTTTACCGCGAAGGAGAGCAGGAGACGGCGCACCAAGGTGCGTAGGGCAAACACGGCGCCGGGGATCCGGCGCTGTGGAGAATGAAACGGCAAACCGCGGGAAACCGCGGGGCGCAAAGCTACGGGGGCTACGGCGGGAAGCAGATCCCATCCGCTAAGCCAGCCCGGCTGCCAAATCTCAATTTTTCCGAATCTGTACTATCGAAAGGAGAAATGAGAAATGGCAAAAACACACAAGCGAGTACTATCCCTGATATTGTCTCTGGTGATGGTGCTCAGCCTCTTGCCGATCCAGGCATTGGCTGCGGATCCCAAGTCTGGTTCCAGCCAGGTATCGGCGGAGGCAGACGGTGTGGTCATCGACAAAAAGGTGACCTATGGCCAGGACGGCTACGAGCTGAGTCTGGAGGCCTATGTGACCAACGAGGTGACCACCACCGAGACCACCACCCCCCTGGACATCGTCCTGGTGCTGGATGTATCCGGCTCCATGGATGAAAAGTTCGGGGAAGAGACCTATTACACCGCCGAAACAAAAGACTTTGAGGGGTATGATCTCGATGACGGAGACTATTATTATCTCCGTGATGGGGAATACTACCAGGTAAGTCTTGGTGGTAGGCCGACCAAGTACTATGCTTGCTATCATTATAATGGACAAGAAATCAAACTTGATGGAAGCAAAGTAGGAACTAAGTTTGATACGCTGTACTCGGGAACTTTGTACTTAAAGGAGACAAAAAACATTGACCGTCTCTCTGCCCTGAAGACCGCGGTCAACGGCTTCATCGACCAGGTGGCGAAGAATGCGGCAGATTCCTCCACCGATGTGACCCACCGCATCAGCATCGTCAAGTTCGCGGGGACGAAAGAAGACACTATTGGCGATGGTATCTACCAGGACGGTTGGTACAGCTACAACTACACCCAGGTCGTCAAGGGCCTGACGGACGTGAGCGACAGCGGCGCAACGACCCTTAAGAACGCGGTCACCGACCTGAGCGCCGCCGGCGCCACCAGCGTGGACTACGGCCTGGATCTGGCGGAAGAAGTCCTTAACGGCAGTGGCCATGGCGCCGGTGTGGGCGCACGGGATGACGCCAAGCAGGTGGTCATCGTATTCACCGACGGCCAGCCCAACCACGGCAGCGGCTTCAGCGAATCGGTGGCCGCCACCGCGGTGAACAAGGCCAAGGATTTGAAGGACGATAAGGTCACAGTGTTCACCGTGGGCGTGTTTGAGGATGCCGATCCCAGTGATACCACCGAGGATTTCAACCAGTATATGCACGGTGTGTCCTCCAACTATCCCGACGCCACGGCGAAGGATTGGTGGGACGATGCTGACTGGGGCAGCTTAGACCTCGGCATCCGGGCGGAGAACAGCAACTACTATCTGGCGGCTACTAACGCCGACGACCTGAACGCGGTGTTCTCCTCCATTGCCAGCAGCATCGGCACCTCCAAGGTGGAGGCCACCGAGAGCACAGTACTCACCGACACCCTGTCTGAGTACTTTGATTTCCCCGAGGGGTTCGACGGCAGCAGCAACCAGATCACGGTCACCAGGGTGCCCGTCGATTCGGCAACCGGCGAATGGGACTTGGAGAAAGCTGAGAACATCACCAGCCAGGTGAGCATCACCGTCAAGGGTAAGAACATCCAGGTCACCGGCTTCGACTACACCGAAAACGCGGTGACCAAGACCACCGCGGCGGGCGGCGCTGTGACCTGGTCCGGCGCCAAGCTGGTCCTCACCTTCCCCATCGTCCCGGATAAGACCACTACCTCCTGGAGAGAGTCAGGCAATTACGCCACCAACAGCGTGGCTCCTGGCAGCCAGGCCGGCCTCACCAATTATAAGGTGGATGACAAGCCCGGCTCCCTGACCCTGGATGGGTCCACTGGCACTGGCGGCAAGGACGGCAGCCCCATCGCCCTGGTGAACACCTATCAGGTGAAATATACCTGGAGCGGCCTCCCCGAGGATGAGACACTGTATGATGCTGACGGCGAGAAAGTGACCGTCCCTGACCTGCCTACGGGTGACGGTTACTACATCAGCGGCCAGACCTATACAGTGGATCCTAGGGAGTACCCCGTGCTCTACACCCACGATGAGTATGGCAACGTGAACGGCAAGTACACCTTCAGCGGGTGGAATAAGACCGGGACGCAGACCATGGGCGATGAGGATGTGACCATCAGCGGTGAGTGGACGTACAAGGCCGTAGAGGTCGCTCAGGCCACCATCACCTTCGTGGTGGAAGAGGGCGGCGTGAATGCTGGCACCACCACGGATAGCGGCCCCATCAACCGCCCCTTCCCGAACCCGCCCGATACCACCGCCACCACAGGCTACACCTTTGACGGCTGGTTTGACGAGGCTGACAGCAAGGTCACCACTTGGCCTGCGACGGTGACGAAGGACGCCACCTACACCGCCGAGTTCTCCCGCAACCAGTTCACCGTCACCTGGATGAACGGCGACACGCAGCTGGAGAAGGATGAGAACGTCCTGTACGGCACAGATCCTTCCTACGGTGGGGCGACTCCCACCAAGGCGTCCACCGATTCCACGGACTACACCTTCGCCGGCTGGTCCGAGGATCCCAATGCCACGGCGGCAGATGCCAAACAGGTAACCGAGCTGCCTGTGGTCACCGACGATGTGACCTACTACGCCATCTTCAGCGAGAGCGCCCGTCAGTACAGCATCACCGTCAACTATGTGAGCGACGACGGGAAGACCCTGAAGAATGCGGAAACCGCCACCGCCGCCTACAACTCTGCATACGATGTGACGGCGCAGATCCCGGCTTTCATCGAGTATCAGGGCACCAACTATGCCAAGGATACCGTCGATGGTGCGATCTCCGGCACGGTTCAGGGCGACGTGGTCATCACCGTCATCTACTCCGTGGATGAGATCGGCGTGCATGATCCCGACGAGCCTGACGGTACACCCGACAAGTACCAGAAGAAGGTGACCTTCGACGTAGTCAACGGCGCCTGGAACGACGGCAGCGAGGTCCAGAAGGAGGCCGTCGTCACCCTGTATGACACCGAGGGCAAATGGAGCAAAACCGGCACCGGCTACCTGACGGCAGAGCAGATCCCCGCCGCCGGTGAGAAGCCTGATACCGGCTACCAGGAGGGCAGCTGGGATACAACACCCACCACTGATCTAGCGATCACCGCTGACCGCAGCTTCACTTACACCTACGCCCCCGCTGAAAATACGGCGTACAAGGTGCAGCACTACCTGGAGAACCTGAACGGCACCGGCTATGAGCTGGCGGAGGCTGAGACCGAGACCAAGTACGGCACTACCGGTACAACGGCCACTGCAGAGCCCAAGACCTTCGAGGGCTTCACCTTCGATGCCGACAACGCAAACAACGTGACCAGAGGTACCATCGCCGCCGACGGCAGCCTGGTGCTGGAGCTGTACTACACCCGCAACAGCTATGAGGTGAAGTACGAGTACACCAACACGGTTCCCGGCGCGTCTGCGCTTCCCGAGGCGAAGTTCTACAAGTACGGCGAGACCGTGCCGGTGGCGGAGGCCGCCACTGCCACGGGTTACACCTTCAACGGCTGGAGCAAGACCGGCACCTTCACCATGCCTGCCGAGCCTGTGACCATCACCGGCAGCTTCACCGCCAATGAGTATAAGCTGACGATTAAGAATGTGTTTACCGATGGTACCAGCGCGCCTCCGGCAACTTCTCGTGATGTTGCGTTTGGTTCTGATGTGACGGCCAGAGCTCTTTCCGTCAGCGCAACCAAGGGCTACACCGTCAGCGTAGCGGTTGAACCCGAGGCGGCCAGCCTGACGGTGGCGGATGACCAGCGCAGCGTCACTGGTACCATGCCCGCCTCTGATGTGACCATCACCTTTACCTACACGCCCATCACCGTCACGCTTGGCGCTGACGCTCAGATCGTGAAGGTGGACGGTGAGGGACAGGCGCTCAATGGTGCTGCGTTTACCTTTGGTGGTGCGACCCTGACTGCCAATGGCAATATCTTCTCTCTGGAAGGCACGACCGTTACCTACGGCCAGACCTACACCATCACCGAAACCGCCCCTGTGGGCTACACCGGTGTGGACTCCTTCCAGGTAGAGCTGGACAGCGACGGCGAGAGCCTGAAGCTGGTAAGCAGCAACAGCGACGTTTCCATTAACAGGTTTGCTATTACAGTGACAAACCGCATCAACCAGTATGACCTCAAGGTGGAACACGTCTATAAGGGCGGCCCCAAGAACGGTGAGGCTGTGATCCCCGCCACTAAGCAGGAGTATGCTTACGGTGCTTCTGTCACTGAGGCGGCTCTCGCCGGCAGTTCTTTGGATGCTGGCTATGTATTCAGCGATTATGTGGTGGTTTATCACACCGCTGTAGCCGAGACTCTGGAGGAAGGCCAGGCGGCTATCACAGGTACCATGCCTGCCTCTGATGTGACCATCACCTTCAACTATGCTCCCCGCACGGATCTCAGCTACACGGTGAACTACCTGGAGCAGGGCACGAATACTGTGCTGCATGAGGCCAAGACGGTGAACGGCCAGAGGGCCTACGCGACGGTAACGGAGGATTCCATTGCCATTGCTGGTTACACTGTTGTGGCCGGCCAGGAGAGCCAGAACCTGACGATCTCCCCTGAGGGCGAGAATGTCATCACCTTCTACTACACCGCAAATACCAATACGGCCTATACGGTGGAGCACTACCAGGAGAACCTGGACGGTACTTATACAATTGCGGATACTGACAACCTGACCGGCACCACCGGCGAAGCAGTCAATGCGCAGCCCAAGACCTACACCGGTTTCACCTATGATCCCAAGGTGGAGGGCACCGTGGCCAGCGGTACCATCGCCGCCGACGGCAGCCTGGTGCTGAAGCTGTACTACACCCGCAACAGCTACCTGGTGAAGTACCAGTACACCGGCACGGTTCCCTCTGACGCTACCCCGCTTCCCGGTGAGCAGACCTGCAAGTACGGCGCAACCGTGACGGTGGCGGCGGCCGCCACTGCCACGGGCTACACCTTCAGCGGCTGGAGCACGACGGATGCTGCTATCAGCGACGGCACCTTCACCATGCCCGCCAAGGATGTGACCTTCACCGGCGGCTTCAGCCAGGTTGGCTACACCGTCATCTATGATCTGAATGATGGCGTAGTGGCCGAGGGGACGGAGCTGACGTACAGTGACCTGGCG
>JAGHHM010000008.1 GCA_017887695.1 Oscillospiraceae bacterium
CCCAGACGGCCCACAACACCCATCATGTCAGGGCTGGCCACGACCACGTCGAAGTCGAACCAGTTTTCCTTCTGGATCTTCTCCACCATGTCCATATCGCCCACGTAGTCCGCACCAGCGGCACGGGCAGCGTCAGCCTTGTCGCCCTTGGCAAAGACCAGCACGCGGGCGGTCTTACCAGTACCGTGAGGCAGGACGATAGCGCCGCGGACCTGCTGGTCAGCATGGCGGGAATCGACGCCCAGCTTCACGTGGAGCTCCACGGTCTCGTCAAACTTGGCGGAAGCGGTCTTGCAGATGAGCTCAAAGGCCTCCTTGGAATCATACAGGGTAGCCCGGTCAATCTGCTTGGCGCTGGTCTGATATTTCTTACCTCTAAACATCTCTTATGCCCTCCTTATTCGCCAACGATAACGCCCATGCTGCGCGCGGTGCCGGCGATCATGCTCATAGCGGCTTCCAGACTGGCAGCGTTCAGGTCAGGCATCTTGGTCTCGGCGATCTTCTGCACATCAGCCTTGCTGATGGTAGCGACCTTGGTCTTGTTGGGCACGCCGGAACCGGACTCGATGTTGCAGGCCTTCTTGATGAGGACCGCAGCGGGAGGGGTCTTGGTGATAAAGGTGAAGGAGCGATCGGAATAGACAGTGATGACCACAGGGATGATCATGCCCATGTCATTCTTGGTGCGCTCGTTGAATTCCTTGGTGAAAGCGGCGATGTTGACGCCGTGCTGACCCAGAGCAGGGCCGACAGGGGGCGCGGGGGTTGCTTTGCCTGCAGGAATCTGCAGCTTGACGTATCCTACGACTTTCTGTGCCATGTTCAGGCACCTCCTTGATATAATGTGGTGGTGGCGGGGCTTGTCTCTTCTTCAGACGGCCCCTCCCACGCCGCCGCAGTGCGGCGGAAAAACGCTTATGGGGAATAGGTGCGATCAGTCCACGACCTCGACCTGGTCCAGTTCCAGCTCCACAGGAGTCTCCCGGCCGAACATGGACACCACAACGGTGACCTTGTTCTTTTCCGGGTCGATCTCCTCCACAACGCCGGTAAAAGACTCCAGGGGACCGTCGTTGATGCGGACCCGGTCGCCCTCTTTGTAGAGAACCACGACCTCGTGCTTTTCCATGCCCAGGGCCATGACCTCCTCCTCGGTGAGGGGAATGGGCTTGTTGCTGGCCTCGCCTACGAAGCCGGTGACGCCCCGGACGTTGCGCACCAGGTGCCAGGTATCATCGGTCATGACCATTTTAATCAGCACATAACCGGGGAACACCTTGCGCTCCACTTCCTTGGCAACGCCTGCGTCATTGATCTCGGTAACCTTCTCCAGAGGGATCTGGATGTCCAGGATCATATCCTCCAGATGGCGGTTGGTGACAAACTTTTCAATAGTGGTCTTTACGGCGTTTTCATAGCCGGAATAGGTATGGGCTACATACCATCTTGCGTTATCGGCCATTTTCCCCTACCTCTTACGCCCCGAAGACGTCGAGCAGGGTCTTGATGAACAGGCCGGCAACGCCGTCGAACACCCAGATGCATACCCCAATGGCCAGGCTGCACAGGATTACCGTACCGGTGTTCTTTGCCACCTTATCGGGAGTGGGCCACACAACCTTTTTCAGTTCGCTTTTCATCTCGCGGAACCAACGGCCCCGATCCTTCTTGACCTTCTTTTCTTCTGCCATGATGAATTCTCCCTTTCCTTACTTGGTCTCAGAGTGGACCGTGTGCTTTCTGCAGAAGGGGCAGTACTTGTTCATCTCCAGACGATCAGGATCGTTCTTCTTGTTCTTGACCGTGTTGTAGTTTCTCTGCTTGCACTCGTTGCATCTCAACGTGATTTTAACGCGCATCTCCTAACGGCACCTCCTTATTCATGTATGCAGGCTCTGCGGCCTGTACCGATTGCCTCCCTGCTCCGGAAACAGCGGCTCTTTCTGGCGCCAAAAGCGAAAAATGCGCACAAAAAGAAAGCCCCATTTCCACAGGTAATCATTACTATACCACGAGGCTCTCTCCAGGTCAATACATTTTTTTCAAATATCCTACTTTTATTTACGGGACAAGTATAGTATAATGAAATGATGCGACGGTTGCTCCACCATAACCATTACTATTATAGCGGCCTCCGGCCCGCTGTCAAGGAGAAACAGCATGCGTATTATGGCCATTGACTACGGCGACGCCCATACCGGCGTGGCCATATCCGACCTTACTGGCCTTCTGGCCGGCTATACCACCACCATCCACACCCGTCGGCAGGAAGAAGTCCTCAGTAAGCTGGAAGAACTGATCCGGGAATACGGCGTGGAGGAGCTGGTGCTGGGCTATCCGAAAAATATGGACGGCACCCTTGGCCCCCGGGCGGAAAAGGCCCAGGCGATGGAGCAGGTACTGAAAGAGCGTTTTGCCCTGCCGGTCATCCTGTGGGATGAACGCAGGACCACTATCGACGCCCACAACATCCTGCAAAGCGCCGGGAAAAACGCCAAAAAGCGAAAAGCGGTGGTGGACAGTGTTGCTGCGGCCTTGATCCTGGAAGGATATCTGACCTTCCGGAAGGCCCGGAGCTGACCCATACCGTAACGACAGAAAGTATATCAACGATAGGAGAGCAGACAAAGCATGAAATCATTTACCAAAGCCAACCGGATCCTGCTGGCCCTGCTGGCCGTTGCCGTCCTGGTGAGCCTGACGGTCATCGCCCGCCGCTGGCAGATCGAATCAGAAAACAAAATCTACGATGTGATTCTTGACTACAACGAGCTGGAGCTGCTGGCTCAGCAAAGTGATGAGGATATCAGCTGGTGGCTGGAGCAGTTCAAGGACATGGGCATCACCCGGGTAGGCCTGACCGAGGAGAGCCTTACCTCCCTGATGGAGAGCTCTCCCCTGTCCGTCACCTCCACCATGATGGACACGGTGATCCAGGATGCTGACTGGCGGGACAACTACCCCGCAGAATTTATCAGCGCCATCACCGATTATGGCTATGACCGTTTTGACGTACTGGTGGAGATCTCCGGCGAGGAGGCCACCACCTTTGTCACCGAAGCAGTGGAGCAGCGCTTCCACCCTGAGGATGTGGTAATGCTGAACCTGGGGGAGGAGGCTTACATCCTTCTCAACGGTGAAGTAAATGATACCCTTTACCTTACAGATTTCAGTTATAGCAATACTTTTAAAAAAGGCTTTACTGAGCGCAATGAAATTGTAGCCTCCAAGCTCATGTACATTTCCCTGGGGCTTATGCCCAGTAAGGTGGACATTATCCAGTCTCTGGGCATGGAGATTGTTCCCCGCACCATCTGCTATGACGGCCACAATGACACCCGGTATGCCCAGGCGGTGGTGGCCGGCTATGAGCGCTACGGCATCGATCCTACCTATATTATTGCTGGCGGCGAGGCCGTGATCGGCTTTGACGACGAGGATGATTACGCCCTCTCCTATATGAAGGAAAACGATATCACCCTGGGCCTCATCGAAACCAACGTCCAGCGTGAGAATATCCTCCAGTCCGGCGTAGAAACGATTGCCCAGGAAACCGACTATAACGCCGTGCGGGTATTCTCCGTGTGGGACTATATCCAGTATCGCTACGGCTACTACGGCTATGAAGGCGCCGAGGAGGTGGAAAACACCCTCTTCCGGGCCATCGTGGAGCGCAACATCCGGGTGATCTACTTTAAGCCTGTCAAGCAGACTGACAACAGCTTCGCCTATATCACCGATGTCCAGGTCTATCGTGATCTCTTCAGCAGCCTCAATGACCGTCTTGCCGCCCACGGTATTTCCATGGGCGAAGCTTCCGTGATGGACAACTATCAGATTCCCTCCATCACCATGCTGATCCTGGGCCTGGGAGCCGGCATCGGCGGTGCTTTGCTGCCCGCCACCTTCCTGCCCATGAAGAAAAAGTGGACCTACCTGCTGGCCGGTGCGGCAGTGGTATGCGTCTTTGCCGCGTGGCTGGTGCTGCCCAACCTGTTCCGGCTGCTGGCCAGCTTTGCCAGCTCTGTGGTGTTCGCCTGTCTTGCCGCTGTATTCTTCCTTCGCGCCGCCAAACGCAGCGGTATCCAGATGAACGCCGACGCTCCCCTGCGGCGGATCCTGCCCCGGTGCATCTTGGTACTGCTGGGCTCCGCCCTCATTGCCCTGGCTGGCGCCATGATGACCGCCGCGCCTCTCTCTTCCACCAATTACATGCTGGAGTTTGGAATCTTCCGGGGTGTCAAGGCCGCCCAGCTGCTGCCTTTGGCCTTCTTCTGCCTGCTCTTCCTCTCTTATTATGGCCTGTTCCAGAAGGATCGTGCCTCCAACACCCTGGATCTCTGGGACATTGTCACTGCCATGAAATGGAATATTCCTGTCTGGTCCCTGGTGCTGCTGGCAGTGGTGGGCCTGTGCGGCTATTACTACCTGGCCCGTACCGGCCATGAGAGCGACGTTTCCGTGTCCACCCTGGAGATCATGATGCGCAACGACCTGGAGAACCTGCTGCTGGCCCGTCCCCGGACCAAGGAGTTCCTGGTGGCCTTCCCGGGCATTATGCTGGCTGTCTACTGTGCGGTTCGCCGCCTCCCCTTCTGGACCGCCCTCTTCGGCCTGGCCAGCACCATCGGCCTTACCAGCATCTGCAACACCTTCATGCACATCCATACCCCCCTCTATCTGGGCTTTATCCGCACCGGCTACTCCCTGCTCTTCGGTATCGTTATCGGCTGCGTGATGATTCTCTGCTTTGACCTTCTGTATAAGTGGTATCGGAAGTATCTGAAAAAATATATGGAGACGGAACGGAAATAAACATGTACAACATACTGATATCGGGCTACTACGGCTTCAACAATATCGGCGACGAATCCATTCTGCGCACCGTCATTGACAACCTGCGGGAAAAACTCCCGGACATCGATATCACCGTCCTCTCCCAGGATCCGGCTCAGACCAGCGCCAAATATGGCGTCAAGGCTGCCCGCCGGATGTCTCTGTGGGACATTTTCCGCTCTGTCCTCCGCTGCGACCTGCTGCTCTCCGGCGGCGGCAGTCTCCTTCAGGATGCCACCTCCGCCCGCAGCATCCTCTATTACCTCTTTATCCTTCGCCTGGCCCAGCTCATGGGCAAGAAAACCTTTATTTACAGCCAGGGCATCGGACCTATCTCCGATCCCAGGAACCGTCGGCTCACTGCTGCCACCCTCCGCCGCACCAGCGGCATTGTGGTCCGGGACGCCAAGAGCCGTGACCTGCTGCTGGAGATCGGCGTACCGGAGTACCTGATCCATGTTACCGCTGACCCGGTTATCCGTGTAAAAAAAGCGGATCCCGCTCTGGGGCTGTCCATCCTGGAAAAGGAAGGCTGCCCCAAGCGGGAAGGCATCCTTACGGTGGGCTGGGCTGTCAAAGCCCGCCGCCGGGATCCTGTTTTCCTGCGGGAGATAGAAAAATCCATTCACTGGCTTCGGGAGGAATATGGCGCCGACTCGGTACTCATCCCCTTCTTCCACAGCGAGGATCGTGGAATCTGTGAAACTATTGCCAACCAGCTGGATGGCCAGGCTGGCTGCCTGCGGCAGAAGTATCTGTCAGAAGAAACCCTGTCCATTATCGGTTGCATGGACGTGCTGGTAGGCGTACGCCTTCACTCCCTGATCTACGCCGCCGTCATGGGGGTACCCATGATTGGCATTTCCTATGACCCCAAAGTCGATTCCTTTCTTTCCTCTATCCAGCAGCCCACGCTGTGCAGTGTGGAGGAGTTCAGCCTGGAAAAATTCCAGGCCGCCTTCCGGGAAACCATGGCCCGGCGGGAGGATATCCGCCAGACTGTGGCCCTGTGCCTGGATCAGCTTATTGAGAAGCTGGATCGGAATGAAGAATTGATCCGCGATATTATGGAGCAGTCAAAGTGAAACGAAATCAGACATTGCATCTTATCAGCGCGGTGGCCCTGGTCACACTGCTGGCCAAGGTGCTGGGTATTGTCCGGGAAGCCTTGCAGGCCCGTGCCTTCGGTACCCAAGCCGCTGCTGATCTCTATACCATCGCCAACAACTATACTATCTATCTTTTTACCACAGCGGCTTACGCGCTTTGCGTTGCCGCTGTCCCTATTCTTACTCCCCGGCTTCAGCGCAGCCGTAAGGAAGGATATGCCGCTGCCGACAACCTCATTACCATTACCTTCCTGCTGGCCCTGCTTGTGGCTCTTTTGGGGGTAGCGTTTACCTTTACCCCCTGGGCCGCCTCTCTCTGGGATGGTGAAGCGGCAGACGCCCAGCGTCTTGCATCCTGCCTTCGGATCATGATGCTTACCCTGCCCTTTATTGTGCTGACCTATCTGTTGGTAGCCCTCTTTCAGTCCCAGGAGCATTTCATCCTCCAGGGCAGCATGAGCATCCCCTATAATCTGGCTCTGATCGTCTTTCTGGCCTTCTTTGCCAGCCACCTGGGACTCACAGGTTACGTTACCGCGGTATCTGCCGCCTGGCTCCTGCAGCTGGGAATGACCGTGCCTTATGCTGTCAGGGAACACTACCGTCCCCGGCTGCGATGCAACCTGCGGGCGGACTATGTACGCACCTTCTTTAAAACCGCGGCGGTTACCATTCTCACCACCTCTATTTTCCTCTTCTGCTATCTGCAGGATACCTCCATGGCTGTGAACCTTACCGACAGTCCTGTCAGCGCCTTTTATTACGCTGACAAGCTCTTTACTCCTCTGACCACTACCCTGATTTACAGCATCAGCACCGTTCTCTTCCCCAAATTCAGCCAGGAATATGCTACCACAGACCCTGCCACCTATCGGCGCTACGTCTGGGGCATTCTCCGCTCCACCCTGCTGGTGATCCTGCCGGCCTCCGCTGTTCTGGCGGTATTCGGTACGCCCATCGTCAAAGTCCTTTTCGAGGGAGGCAGCTTTGATGCCGCCTCCACCGCCGCCGCCGGAACTATCTTTTCTGTTTACGCCCTGTCTATGACCGGCTTCTGCATCCTGGATCTCTTGAGCAAGGCCTACTATACCATGGAGCGTACGCTGGCACCGCTGGCGGTCAATGGCGGAATTCTCCTGCTGAACTGGTGCCTTAACCGCCTGCTCTCTCCCCGTTTGGGCGGTGCAGGGCTGGCCCTGGCCACTGCCCTCTCCCTTACAGCCGAGGGAATCCTTCTGGCTTTCCTTCTGCTGCGGAAAACCGGCAGCATCCGTCTTTTCCCGCTGGTCAAGAGTTTGGCTGCCGCGTTGGTCACTGGGGCTTGCCTCTGGTTTGCTGCGGAAAATATTCTCACCGGTACAGAAGGGAAACTGCTGCTGGTAGTCGAATGCGGCGGCATGGGAATTCTGGCCGCTGGACTCTACGCACTGCTTCTGTTCCTTCTTCGTCAGGAAGACTTTCTCGCCCTCGCCGGCCGGTTTCGTTCAGGCCGAACCTAAGGTTACGACATCAACCAGGAGGGAATCCTTATGAATACCCTATCCGGCCGCAGTGGAAGTATCGACCTCACCAAATGTATGGCCACATGTGCGGTGCTGATGATCCATTGCAGCGCCAACCGCTATCAGCTCTTCACCGTCGGCAGCCTTGACTGGCTGACAGTCCTTTTCTGGAATGGGACGTGCAAATGGGCCGTTCCGGTTTTCCTCATGTGCAGCGGCGCACTGATGAACGATCCCCAGCGGGAGCTGCCGCTGAACCGGCTTTTTTCCCGATACCTTCTCCGCCTGGTGGCCTCCCTGTCCGTTTGGGCCGCCCTGTACGAGTGCCTGCGGATCCTGATCCTGCGGGGCAGCGCTCCCTTGTCTGAGCTGCTGTGGGCCGCCGGAAAAAACTGGTTTACCGGCAACACCTATTACCACCTCTACTATTTCTATTTTGCCATCGGTCTGTACCTGGCCCTGCCTCTCACCCGGCTGATCACCCGGTGGGCATCAAAACAGGAGCTGCGCTACCTACTGCTGCTGTGGCTTTTCTTCGGCAGCGTACTGCCCTGCCTGCAATACTTTTTGCCCTTCCGTTTGACAGGCCCCTCTCTGCTGCGCTTTATCCTCTCCCCCGTATTTGCCAGCGCAGGCCTGGGGCTTCTGGGCTGGTACCTCCACCAAAAGCCCGCCGGGCGCCTGCTTCCCTCCCTGCTTCTCTTCCTGGCGGGATTCGCAGCCCTGTTCTTTTTTACCTGGCAACACAGCGACGCCGAGAAAAATCTCAATATCATCCTTCTGGACGGCTTTTCCCCTGCTGCTATCCTCATGGGCGTGGCAGTCTTCCGGATCGCTCAGACCCTGGCGGAGGGCCGCTCTCTCCCCTCCTTTATTTCCTTTCTCTCCCGAGGCTCTTTCTGCGTCTACCTCATCCACCCCTTCTTCCAGCTGGTTACCAGAGAGCGCTTTTGGGAGGCCCTCCCGCCTCTGTGGGGAACGCCGCTCCAGGCCGCCCTCCTTCTGGTGCTGAGTCTGGCCGCTTACTGGGTACTGCGGAAGATCCCCCTTGTCAGCCGCTGGCTGATCTGACGAGTCAGGCACCCACTTTTTCGGTATAACAACAAAACCCCCGGCTGCCGAAAAGGCAGCCGGGGGCTTTCTTTATCATAGATACAGGTGCTCTCACCCTAAAAAGTTACGCACCCAAATAGGCCTTCTGCACCTGGTCGCTGGCCATCAGCTCCGCACCGGTACCGCTGAGAATGACCTTACCAGTCTCCATAACATAGGCCCGATCGGCCACCGCCAGGGCAGCCTCTGCGTTCTGCTCCACCAAGAGAATGGTGGTTCCCGCCTCGTGGAGCTCCCGGATAATATCGAAGATCTGCTCCACCAGAATCGGGGCAAGGCCCATGGAAGGTTCATCCAGCATCAGCAGCTTGGGCTTGCTCATAAGGGCCCGGCCCATGGCCAGCATCTGCTGCTCACCGCCGGAAAGGGTGCCGGCGATCTGCCGCCGCCGTTCCTTCAGTCGGGGGAAGCGCTCATATACATCGGCAATGCCCGGCTCCACCGTGGACTTGGGCTGGGTGTAGGCCCCCATCTCCAGATTTTCCTCTACCGTCATCTGCAGGAAGATCCGCCGTCCCTCCGGTACCTGGGCAAGGCCTCGCTCCACCACCTTGTGGGGAGCCACGCCCTTAAGATCCTTGTCCTCAAAAATCACACTGCCAGTACGGGGATGGAGAAGGCCGGACACAGTGTTCAAAACCGTGGACTTGCCTGCGCCGTTAGCCCCAATCAGAGTAACAATTTCCCCCTTCTCAACAGTAAAGGAAACTCCCTTCACAGCATGGATGCTGCCGTAATACACATGAATGTCGTCAACTTTCAGCAGTGCCATAGCCCTACGCCTCCTTCTTCTTGCCCAGGTAGGCCTCGATGACCGCCGGATTAGCCTGAATATCCTCCGGAGTACCCTTTGCAATGATCCTGCCAAAGTTCAGCACACAGATGCCCTCACAGATACCCATGACCAGGTTCATGTCGTGCTCGATGAGCATAATAGCAATCTTGAAGGTATCCCGGATCTTGACGATGTTGTCCATCAGCTCCGCCGTCTCTGAAGGATTCATGCCCGCCGCCGGCTCATCCAGCAGCAGAAGGCTGGGACCTGTGGCCAGAGCCCGGACAATCTCCAGGCGGCGCTGGGCGCCGTAAGGCAGAGAGCCCGCTTTATAGTCCGCCATATCCTGCATATCAAAGATGCCCAGCAGCTCACGGGCCCGCTCACGGGCAATCCGTTCCCCCCGCCAGTAGCCGGGCAGGCGGAAAATCGCCCCAGGCAGCCGGTAGTCCATCTCGTGATGGAGGCCGATAAGGACATTGTCCATTACCGTCAGCTCCTTGAACAGACGGATATTCTGGAAGGTACGGGCAATGCCCATATGGCTGATCTGGGTGGTGGTCTTACCGGCGGTGTCGTGACCATCCACCAGGACAGTACCCCGGGTAGGCTGGTAGACACGCGTCAGCAGATTGAACACCGTGGTCTTACCTGCGCCATTGGGCCCGATAAGGCCTGCAATCTCCGTGCGGCCGATGGCCATATTGAAGTCATCCACTGCCGTCAAACCGCCAAAGTCAATTCCCAGATGGCGGCACTCCAAAATGGGGCTCTTATCAACATCCCGCTCCGGGATAATATTGGTGGAGGGCACGGGAACCAGCTTGGTTACAGTTCTGGGATCTCGTTTCATTTCACCGCGCCTCCTTTCTTCTTCTCTTTCCGGGCCGCGGGACGGAAAATAAAGCCCAGGGCCTTTTCCAGAATCCGGGACATAGAGAAATCATAGCTGCCCAGCAGTCCCTTGGGCCGGAAAATCATCATCAGCACTAGGGCCAGAGAGTAGAACACCATACGGAGATCGCCCACAGACCGCAGCGACTCCGAAATCACCGTGAGCACCGTGGCGGAGAGCACAGAGCCCAGCATGGAGCCCATGCCGCCCAGAACCACCATCACCAGGATCTCAATGGACTTCATAAATTTAAATGTAGAGGGGAACAGAGAGCCCAGGTACCCTGCATAGAGGCAGCCTGCAATGCCGGCAAAAAAAGCGGACATAACAAAGGCCATCACCTTGTAATAGGTTGTGTTGATACCCACGCTCTCAGCGGCAATCTCATTCTCCCGGATGGAGAGAATCGCCCGGCCATGGCGGGACTTCATCACCATATGGATGATCAGGCAGGTGAGCGCCACACAGATAAACACCAGGGTAAAGCTAGAGATCTTGGGAATCTGCTTAAGACCCGCCGCGCCGTAGGTGAATTTAAAGCCCAGCACAGAGTCAATGTTGGTCAGCACCACGCGGATGATCTCGCCAAAGCCCAGGGTAATGATGGCCAGATAGTCGCCCCGCAGCCGCAGGGCAGGGATACCAATGATGAGGCCGAAAAGCCCCGCCACCACACCGGACAGCACCAGCGCCACAATGATGTAGGGCAGGCCCGCCAAAGTATTCCCGGAGCGAACCAGGTCTCCCAGGGGGGTGGCCTTCATGTAGATACTGCCGGCGTAAGCCCCTACCGCCATGAAGCCGGCATGACCCAGAGGCAGCTGGCCCAGATAGCCGGTAGCCACATTCAGGGACACCGCCAGAATAATATTGATGCCGATGGTCACCAGAATGCCGGACCAGTAGTTGGTGATGATCCCCTCCGCAATCAGGGCAATGAGCACCCCCCACAGAGCTACCGTCAACAGGATATTGATGATATAGCGCAAAGGCATGGGGATGTGGATTCGATTTGTTTTCATATTCCTCTCCCCCTTACACTTTTTCTGTAATCTTCTTGCCCAAGATGCCGGTAGGCTTGAGCAGCAGCACCACAATAAGGATGGCAAACACCACGCCGTCCTTCCAGGTAGAAAGGCCCGCCGCTGTTACCAGAGTCTCCACAATGCCGATGGCAAAGCCACCGATCATGGCCCCCGGAATGGAGCCGATACCACCCAGTACTGCCGCCACAAAGGCCTTCAGGCCCAGCATGGACCCCATCATGGGGCTGGCCTGGAAGTAGGAGGCGATGTGGAGCACCGAGCCAATACCCGCCAGGGCAGAGCCCACAGCGAAGGTGAAGGAGATGGTGCGGTTAAGGCTGATGCCCATGAGCTGCGCCGCTCCCATATCCTCGCTGACCGCCCGCATGGCCTTGCCCAACTTGGTCTTCTGGACCAGGATGGTCAGCGCAATCATGGACACCACTGATACCACAATGGTGATGAGGGCCGCATAGGTGATAGACACACCACCCAGGGTGAGGCTGCCTGAGATCAGGGGTTCCTGGACCATGCTCTTGGTATCCGTGCCGAAGATGAGCTGGGCCCCGTTCTCCAGCAGGAAGGAAACACCGATAGCGGTAATAAGGAGGCTCAGCCGGGGGGCGGAGCGCAGGGGCGTATAGGCCACCTTCTCAATCACCACACCCAGCAGCGTACACATAACCACCGCCAGCACCACCGACACCAGAGGGTGGAGATGGAAGGAGGTCATGGCGTAGTAGGTCACATAGGCGCCCACCATGATAATGTCACCGTGAGCAAAGTTAAGCAGCAGGATGATACCGTAGACCATGCTGTACCCCAAAGCCACCAGGGCATAGATCGACCCCAGCTGCAGGGCGTTGACGGCCTGGCTGAACACATAGGACATACTGCTTCCCGTCCTTTCTCTTTTTTCAGGTTTTCCGGCATCTCTTCAGGGAATTTCATTCTCCCCCGGCAGAGATCCCTTGGGCGAACACCCGGTGGATGCATCCGCGTCTCCTTTTCAGGCCAGGCAGGTGCATCCATTGGGCGTCCGCAAAAAGTATGGGAGAGCGCGGAGGGAGCAGCGCTCCCTCCGCGCCCCGTCCTCAGTCATTGAGGATGGATCCGTACTATGGGGTATCAATAATTAATTGAAAGAGTAGAACTCGGTAAAGACTTCCTCGCCGCCCTGGAGCTGGATCATGGCAACGGACTTCTCCGGGTTATTGTACTCATCGAAGGCATAGGTGCCGGTGATGCCCTCCACACCGCTCATGGAAGCAATGGCATCGATAACAGCCTGCTTGTACTCGTCACTGCCGGCGGCAAGACCCTGCTCCTCAGCAGCCTTCAGCGCCTCGCACATGAGCATGGCGGCATCATAGGCCAGGGGAGCAAACATGTTGGGCACAGCCTCGCCGTAAGCTTCCTGATAATCGGCCTCGAACTGCGCCACGGACTCAGTGCCGGGAGCATAGCCGGAGCCGTAAATCGTTCCCTCCAGATCCTCAGCAGAAGCATAGTCCTTGATGCTGCCGAAGCCGTCGGAGCCCAGGATCGTGGCGGTAAGGCCAGCCTGACGGCCCTGCGTAATGGCAAGGCCAGCCTCGGTGTAGTAGAAGGGCATGTAGACCACATCCGGATTAGCAGCGGCAATCTTGGTCATCTGTGCGTTGAAGTCCTTGTCGCCGGTGGCAAAGGCCTCGGTGGCCACGACCTCGATACCCAGCTCCTCGCAGGCCTCCACAAAACCGTTCATGCAGCCCTCGGAATAGTCGCTGCCGCTCTCATAAAGGATAGCGGCGGTGGTGGCGCCCAGCTTGTCAGCGGCATAGTGGGCCATGGTCTGGCCCTGGAAGGGATCGATGAAGCAGGAGCGGAACACGTTGGTCCGGATACCGGCGCTCTCATCGTCAGGGTCAATCTGAGTGACGCCCTGAGCGGTGGCAGAGGCGCTGATCTGGGGCATGTTCACCTCATAGGTGGCATCGGCCAGAGTAATGGTGGGGCCGGTCAGCACGGAGCCGATGACGGCGGTAATGCCCTGCTCCATGGCCAGGTTGAAGGCGTTGACCGCCTCCACGCCGTCGCCCTTGTCGTCGTACTCCAGAACCTGGATCTGCTTGCCGTTAATACCGCCGTTGGCGTTGAGCTGGTCGATGTACAGCATGGCGCCGTTGCGCACGGAAATACCATACTCGGCGTTGTCACCGGTGGTGTTGGCGATAAGAGCGATCTTGATGGTATCGCCGGAAGCGTCGCCGCTATCGCCGGTGTTGCCGGCATTGTCGTTGCCGCCGCAGGCCACAAGGGACAGCACCATCACGGCAGCCAGAAGCATTGCAAGAAACTTCTTCATTTTGGTTGACTCCTTTTCACTTATTGCTCCATCAGAGACTCCTCTTCTCCAATGGAACGATACCAAAAGCAGCGACAAGCGCCACTTTCTGCATCCATACTATATAGCAGGAAACACGCTTCTCCCCGGTCTTTTTCGTCTGGCGCTTCCTTTTCTGAAAGGCACCTCGGCAATAAAAGAAAAGTGGACACCGCTTTCTGGGTGTCCCACAGGAAGGCAGCAACCTATCTCCCGCCCGTTGTGTCAGCGGTAGAGCAACACCAAAAAGTATTCTTTCTCCCGCCCGCCAACGGTAGGTATATGATAAAACCTAATCTACAAAATGTCAACCGTCATAATGTACACAATTTATTCACACTTGCGTTCCTCATTCTATTACCATTTCACACAAATTTTCTCCTTTTTTTCGGGCTTCATTGCCAATATCCCCCTATCCCTTATGATGTGCCTTCATTTTTTAATATTAGTATCCCTAATACTTATAAGCCATTTACTAATAGTTCCAACAGCAGGTTGACAAGTGTCGTCCTATGTAGTATATTTGTTTTACAAGTATAGACCAAGATGGCTGGGAGGCATGATGCCTCCACCTGTTTGGAAAGGAGTACCTTATCATGGGCAATACTTCCGTAATTTTATCTCCCGGAGAATGGCAGATCATGGACCGTCTCTGGGAAAAAGCACCCCGCACTCTGATGGATCTGGTTCACACCCTAGCGCCGGATACCGGATGGAGCAAATCCACCATTGTTACCATGATTGGCCGGTTGGAAGCCAAGGGAGCCATCTCCTGTGAGGAGGGCGGCAAGGCCCGGCTTTACTCCCCTGTTATCTCCAGAAACCAGGCAGCACTCCAGGAAACCGAATCTCTTCTGCGGCGGGTCTACCGGGGCAGCGTTGGCATGATGGTCAACACCCTTGCCGATGGCCGGGGGCTGTCCCAAGCGGATATTGACGAGCTGACCGCCATTTTGGAGAAAGCGAGGAGGGATCAGACATGACGGAGATCCTGCTATCCTCTTCTCTGTTGATTCTGGCACTGGCGCTGCTGCGCAGGCTCCTCCGTGGCCGGATTGACCCCCGGCTCCAGTATGGCCTGTGGCTGTTGGTAGCCCTGCGGCTGCTGATCCCCGGTACGCTGTTCACCATGCCGGTGTCTATTGCCGGTGCGGCGGAGAATCTCCGGGAGAGCGTTTCCCTGGCGCTTCAGGAGCAGACCTCTCCTTCTTCCGATACTCAGACGGATGGCAGTGTCTCCCCTCCTCTTCCGGAAGAGGACACCCTTCCTTCTGCCCTTCCAGAGGAAAACGCAGTCTCTTCCGCAGATTCTCAGGCAGACAGCGGCTCCTCAGCCAGTTTGCAAAGTGGCACTGATCCCTCCTCCCAGGAAACCACCGGCTCTGTTTCTTCTCAGGCAGAAAGCAGCACCTCTTCCGTGCAGCGTTTCTCCTCCCTCCTTTCTCCTCTCTACGATCTCTATGATCGCTATACAGAAACCGCTGAGTATCCCCTGGGAACCTCTCAGGAGCAGCTGAACCAAGATATCCTGGACCAAGGTTACTTCATCAGCGGCTACCATGTGGATCTGGAGAGCGGTCGGCAAATCGTCACATACAGCGAATATTCCAGCCTCTGGGACATGCCTTTCTGGCGCTGGCCCTGGTACTGCGGAATTGCTCTCATGGGCTGCATCCTGCTGGGCGCCAACCTCCGCTTCGCCTATACACTGCGCAAGAAACGGCAGCTGGTCCCCCAGGAATCCCTTCCGGCGTCCTGCCGTATGCCGGTATATCTGGTGGAAGACCTGTCCTCCCCCTGCCTGTTTGGCCCGGTCCGCCCTGCCATTTACATCAACCGGCAGGCTTTGGTCCCCGGACGCCTGGATCACATCCTGGCCCATGAACAGGCTCACTACCGCCATGGAGACCACCTGTGGGCACTGCTGCGGGCTCTGTGCCTGGCTGTGTACTGGTTCAATCCCCTGGTATGGTGGGCCGCAATACTCAGCCGCCGGGACAGTGAACTGGCCTGCGACCACAGCGCTATCCAGCGTCTGGGTGAAGATCAGCGGCTCAACTACGGCAGGACCCTGGTGGACATGATCGTCCCAGGTCGGCACCTGTCGGGCCTGCTGCGTACTGCCACCACCATGACGGAAAAGAAACGCACCATGAAGGAGCGCATCCTCCTCATTGCCAAAAAGCCGCAGATGGCCATTGCCACCCTGGTGCTGGTTCTGATGGGAACTGTGGTGGCGGTGCTGCTGACCTTTGGCGGCACCCAGTCGGGTACCACCGGCTCTTCCGGCGCGCCTGTCTCCCTGTCCTCCCTTACTGCGCCGGACGAGAATACGTTCCTTAACCACCGGGATAATGTGTATACCTTCCTGTTGGCGGGGCTGGACGATACCAGCGGCACGACGGACACCCTCCTTCTGGCCACCTATGACGCAGAAAACGGGGAACTGAACTTCCTGTCCATTCCCCGGGATACAGCGGTGGATGTCCCCTGGGAAACCAAAAGAATAAGCAGCGTTTACAGTTCCTCCCTATCAGGCGGCGGTATCGACTGCCTCATGCAGCAGGTACAGGGCCTCACCGGCATATATCCCGACTACTACTTCGTGGCGGATGCGGACACCGTGGCGCAAGTGGTCGATGCTTTGGGAGGCGTTTGGTTTGACGTGCCTTTTGCCATGGACTATGATGATCCCTATCAGGATCTCCACATCCACCAGGAGGAGGGCTACCGCCTTCTCAGCGGCGAGGATGCCGCGGAGATCATTCGCTGGCGGCGAAACAATGATGGAAGCAACCTTGGCGGTAATGACCTCACAGACCGCATCCCGCTCCAGCAGTCCTTCTTCCAGGCCGTGATAGAGCAGTCCCTGGAGGTGGAGGAGTGGTCTCAGATCATGGAGCTGGCCGGCGTACTGGCGGAAAATGTGACAACAGACCTTCCTGCTTCCCATCTGCTGTGGTTTGCCCGGCAGGCCATGGATATCGACGTGGAAAACATCAGCTTCCACACCCTGCCCGGTACGTTTTCCACTGTGCGCGCCTCGGAAGACAGCAGTTTGCAGACAGTCTTTTTGTCCTCTCCGGACGAGACCGCAGAGCTGGTAAATGAATCCTTCAACCCCTACACCTACTCCATTCTTTCCTCCAGCCTGTATCGGATGACGGTGGATGAAAACGGCATTCTCATCCGGGAGCTCTCCTCATGGGCAAGCCCGTACACCCTCCTTTCCTCTACCAACTACACCCACTCCAGAGAATTCTTCTCTCTGACCCTGCCGGAGGATTGGGTGGGAGCGGTGGCCTACGCAGAAACAGAGGACGGTGTATCCTTCTATGAAGCCGATACCTTCCAGGCCTACCAGCAGGGGGCAACGACAGCAACCGGCCTTCTGCTCACCATCCAGCCTCAGCCTGCTGACTACGAGGCGCCGGGCTCCTATACCGTTCTGGATACCTTTGACCTCAACGGCACTCCCCATGTGTATCAGGCTGTGACGGCCCAGGAAAAGGACGTCCTGCCTGGGCAGGAGGACGTCTATGACCAGCTTCTGGCTCAGGCGGATCAAGTAGATTTCCACCTGCTGGTTACCGAGGAATTGATTTGCCGCCTGATTCACGACAGCTACGAAAGCGATATGGCCGCCGCCATTCCCTATCTCCCCCACCTCTCCTGGAGCAGCTACCGGGGCATTTACGGGGACAGGGAGCTGGAGGCCCTCCTCTTCGCCCTGAGCGACTACACCCTGGGTGGAAAGGCCGACTGGGGGCAGGTCCATGATATCCTCTCTGCCCCGGTGGATGAGGCCATCGACGGTGCCTACGCTACCGCCTATCAAGACATTCTGGTGGGACTCTACCAAACAGATTTGACCACCTTTATCTCCGTGCTTAAAAGTTCCTACATCAGTGATGCGGAGCGGGACAACGTGGTATACTGGCTGCGCTCCCCCATGGCGGAGGAGCTGGGCCGCAGCGAACCCCTCTCTGATGAGGAGGTTCGGGTGGTCCTGGGTCTCAGCGACGGCAGTGTCGGCGGGGATGCCACCAGCGGAGAATCTCTCCCCTCTATGTCCGGAGAAATGATGAATGGGTTCATGCGGGGCTGGGCACCCGGCGTGACCTCCCTGGGTAATACCTATCCGGTGGAAACCTCTGTCCGGGACGACTGGTCCCTGGACACCATCGCTCAGGCCATCCAGGCCAGCCTGGAGCAGTCCCTGGCGGGCACCAGTTGGGCAGGCCAGCTGACAGACGTGACTATCTCTTATACCTTCTCTCTTCCGGAGAACGTCAAGAGCGGCGACACTCTGGAAATCCCCTATTATGCAACCCTCTCCACGGTCTACACGGTGGATGGCTATGCCCCGGAACATTTCTCCCTTTCCGGCGGCCCCTTCACCGCCCGGGTGACTTTGTCGGGGGATGGCTCCCTGACAGCGAGTCAGGATTTCCTGGAAAGGCAGGCCGTCTATCATCAGCTGAAAAGCAGCTTCCAGAGCATCTCTCTGGAAGCTGTCTCCGGCAGCGACTTTGACCTGAGCAACGCTGTTTGGGACGTCCTGGAGGCCAGGCTGGAGGCGGCGGGCCTGGCGGAGGACTATCGCATCACCTCTTTCGGGCTGGATTCCTACACCCAACCCGCCAGTCTCAGCCCCGGCACAGTGCAAACCATTAACGTCACTGTCGATTGTGCTCCCATCGATGAGGATGGTATCCTCATCCCGAAGATTTCCTTCCCCATCACCTGCACCACCGTGTCAGAATGATTAAAACGTCCATATATAACCGCAGCGCCGCCGGGCCAATGGCCCAGCGGCGCTGTTTCACTTCTTAAATCAATTTTTCCTTGTATGGCGCAGGTACGGCATTACTGGAGAAGCTTAAAGCGCCCCAGCAGGGGAATCTCCTTCTCCGTACCGCTGGCAGCACTGATAATGCCAATAAACCAGCAGACCACCAGAAAGATCCAGCCCACAAACGCCACCAGCCATCCCAGGATGGGGACAATGGCAACCACACCCAAAACAATGCCCGCCAGCCAGATCACCAGGGACTGGTTCAGGTGGAACTTGCAGTTCTCCCGGTCACCTGCCACAAAGGCAATAATCAGACCGATCCAGGAGAGATAAGCCACCACATCCGTCAGTTTCTTACTCATCATAGTTTTTTCCTCCCTTTGAAAACACAACTGTACCGCTTTCTGCAAAGCGATTATCCAGCGGTAGTGTATCACAAGCTGGAGAAAAAGGCAAGATGCTGACATATTTTGTCATATCATGTCACTTGGCATATTTCTCAAAAAAGCGGAAGGTCATGGGCCAGAGGCACCCGGCCACCAGCACCACCAGGAAGTAGCGCAGGGCGTGGGCGGCGTCGTGGCCGCCGCAGAAGGCCAGCAGCGGGGCCTTCAGCAGGGTCTTGACCGCCAGCACCAGGGCAACGCCCCCCGCCAGCTTGACGATCTGGCCCCACCAGGGGGCCCGGGTGGGGAACTGGAGCACCTTGCTGTCAAAGAAGTACACCGGCAGTACCCCGGACACCGCCCCCAGGAGGGAGTAGGCGTTCTTGTGGGCCTCCGCCCAGTTCTCGTAGGCCTCCATCAGCACCTCCGCGCTGCCCACAGGCGGCACGGTCAGCTCCATATACACCACGAAGGCCCCGCTGAGGGCCAGCATGGCGGCAATGATGAGGTACATCCGGTTGGGGAACCAGAGGGTGCTCTCCAGCAGCGGATACAGTGCCAGCACCAGCACCAGGCTGATGAGGAGCCCCACCCCCACGTCCGCCGGGGTGTGGACCCCCAGATACATCCGGGACACCGCCACCAGCAGGGCCAGGACGATGCACACCGCCCGCAGCCACCACCGGCTGGTGAACCGGGCCACGCACCCCAGGTACCCCACCGCGCTCTGGGTGTGGCCGCTGGGGAAGCTGTACCCCGTGGCGGCGGCCCGGGCCGACTCCACGATGGTGAAATCCGGGTCCTTCACCCAGGGCCGGGGCACCGCGCAGGCCACCTTCAGCCACTGGCTGGCCACTGTTCCCACGAACCCCACCGTCAGCAGGTAATAGCCCCTGCGCTTGTCCACGCACCAGAACACCAGCAGCGCCGCCAGCAGGAAAAAGGACTCCTCCCCCAGCCGGGTGATGAGGGACATGACCGTATCCAGCGCCGGCGTGCGGATGGACTCGAACCAGTAAAGCAGCTGCATGGGAAATTCCTCCTGTTATCGGATCATACGGCATCATTATACCCTATCCCCTCCCCAGATACAACCCCTCCGCCGGAACCCATTCATCTCCGTTGTCCTTATCCCACCGTAATTAGGTTCCATTGTTTCTTTTAAAATCTGCACCTCCCACTTTCTTTTTTCGAAAAATTTTTTATTGTTAAAGTATTGACAATTCGTCACCACTGTGCTACACTACCATCAGAAAGAATTGTTAAACTTTTAACACATTCCGTGCCGGCTTATCCGGCAGTAAAATCAAAATTATTTCAGGAGGATCTTTATTATGGCCAGATTTACTTTACCCCGGGATCTCTATCACGGTAAGGGCGCTCTGGATGCCCTGAAGGAGCTGGACGGCAAGCGGGCCTTCGTCGTTGTAGGCGGCGGCAGCATGAAGCGCTTTGGTTTCCTGGACAAGGTCTGTGATAATCTGAAGGCCGCCGGCATGGAGGTCCAGGTGTTCGAGGGCGTGGAGCCTGATCCCAGTGTGGAGACCGTCATGAAGGGCGCCGAGGCTATGTGCCAGTTCCAGCCCGATTGGATCGTTGCCATTGGCGGCGGTTCCCCCATCGACGCTGCCAAGGCCATGTGGGCCTTCTATGAGTACCCCGACACCACCTTCGAAGCCCTGTGCATCCCCTTCAACTTCCCCAAGCTGCGCACCAAGGCCCG
>JAGHHM010000132.1 GCA_017887695.1 Oscillospiraceae bacterium
ATCTGCTCCATGGACTTTCCCTTGGCCAGCTCGTCCACCAGTTTGTCCAGATACCGAATCTCCCGCATCAGCGGATCTTCAATTTCCTCTACCCGGATACCGCATATCTTACCGGTAATAAGTGTTCGGCTGGGATTCATAGCGGGAGCATGACGGAAAAAGTCGCCGTAGCTGATATCGGACTGCTCCAGGCGGGAAATATCCTCCGGTGTGTAACCGGTAAGCCAGGCAGTTACCAGGTCCACCTCTTCACGGGTGCGGCTTTTTTTCTCCGCTTTGTTCACCAGCAGAGGGTACAGCTTGGAAAAAGGCATCTGTGTGACATCTGTACGAGGCATAGGTTTCTCCTTTCGTGGGTCAGGCTGCCTGGCGGGCTTTTATGGAAGGCGTTGACCACTTTCACGAAGATTAAGTTGCGCCGATACTATGCAAGGGCTAAGCAGCACTGTCTTGCTTAATAGCCTCATCATACCATGAACGGCTCTCTCTGACAATGAGAAGGGCCATTCGTTCAGAACATCACAGAAAAAACAGAACCAGAACCGATAATGGAAGAGTAGAGTTAATGGATAGTTTTCCATATTTCACATGAAGTACCTTTTCTGCTATATTAGGATATGATATAATTATCGCCAGCTGTAATTGCCTGCAAAACTGCTTTGGGTATGATCCGCCGTTTGGAAGGTTAACTAATGAGAAATACCGTTGGACGGCCTTTTTGCCAAATCAAGCCGTGTAACTTCCAATACGCACAGGCCAGCTAAGCTCGTAAGTAGGGTACAAAACGGATGTCAGTGAGATGATATGATGAAAAAAATAATACTCAACCCAGCCAGCATGCTGCTCATTAGCCTGTTATCAGGGGTTGTCAGCCGGCTGCTGGACCTATATACCACAAACCTGGGCAACATTTTTTCCCAGCTTGCCATTTGGATCTTGTTCGGCGTTCTGATCGCCATATATAGCAGCACAAAAAGAGCAGCTGTGTTCAATGTGTTCCCGTTTTGCGTGGGGATGCTGCTGACCTATTACGGAACAGCTATGCTCACAGACGGCGTTTACAGTGATAGCTATATTGCCGCCTGGACGATATTTGCCCTTTGCTCTCCTGTTTTTGCCTGGTTTACCTGGCTGACAAAGGAAAAAGGCATTTTTCCCAAGCTGATTAGTGCTGGTATCGTGTTGGTATCCATTTTGTCCAGCATTATTATCTTTGACCGGCTGCGGATTTATGATCTGGTTATTGACGGACTGCTGGTCTATTTTCTGTTTTTTAAGCGTGTGGAACGGGAGAAGCGAGGAAGGAATGAGGAACGAAAATGAACAATACCTGCATTCTGGAGGCATTGCCGGAGGATGGGAAAGTATTGCTGGAATATGTGGATTTGCGTTGATGTACCTCGATTTGCGATAAACAAACTGCGGAAAATGATGGCATGGAGAACAAGAGGAGCTGAAAGCCCTGCAACGACTTTCAGCTCCTCTTGTCTGTTGTCTCACGCTTCACGACAGGGAGGCACTCGGATATTCCTGCAAATGCTGAAGAAACAGCTCTGCCGCTTTGGAGAAAATTTGGGACTTTTTCCATACCAGATACATACCCAGCTCCAGCTTCGGATGCAGAGGCCGGAAGCAGAGTTGGCTGCCGGTGGTATTTACCAGCTTATCCAGGGTAAAAGCATAGCCCATCCCCTCATCCACCATTAACGAGGCGTTATAAATCAGATTATAAGTGGCCACCGTACGAAGTTCAGAGGGCTCTTTGCGAAGCCAGCGGTACAGGCCGCTTTTGTTATCCACCTGTCGGGAGAGGATCAAAGGCTTGTCCCACAAATCCCTGGGAGAAACGGTGTTTTGCTGGGCCAGCGGGCTGTCCCGCCGCATCAGGACGCCCCAGGTATCCTTCATAGGCAGTTCCATGTAGTGGTATTTCGTCTTGTCGATGTCTCCCAGAAGAACGCCGAAATCCAGAAGGCCTTTGTCCAGCTGCTCGCAGACATCCACTGCGTCGCCGCTGACAATGTGGAAGCGGATGCCTGGATAGGCTTCCTGAAGCTGGTTGGCGGTGCGGGCAATCTGACGCACCCCATCCGTTTCACCGGTGCCAATATAGATGTCTCCGCTGACAGCGTCATCGGACCGCATGATTTCCTGCTGTGTCCGATCTACCAGCTCCAGGATCTCTTCGGCCCGCTTCCGCAGCAGCATACCATCCTCGGTAAGGGTAATCTTCCGGCTGCCCCGGATCATAAGTTCCTTGCCCAGCTCCTCCTCCAGTTCTCTAAGCTGGCGGGAGAGAGTAGGCTGGGTGAGATGCAGGGACTGGGCCGCTGCCGAAATATTCTGTTCTTTCGCCACTGCCAGAAAGTATTGCAGAACCCGCAATTCCATACGCATTCGCCTCCTATCGGTCTGATAGTAACACAGCTGAAGTATGCATTTCAAGCATAGAGAGGTATTCTGTATAGGTATTTGCTATCTGATATGCCGAATGCTAAAATGATACCAGGAATCTTGTATGTCAGGAGTGCAATATGGATTTAGACGCGTTTTTGGAACATCTGAGCAGCGGAAAGCCGGTACAGGGGGGCAGCGAGGCCCATCTGTTTATGCACGGCGTCAGTCAGGAGGCTCTGAAAATTACAGCGGAGATCAATGGCAGTTATCATACGCCGGAGGAGCTGCGGGCCCTTTTTTCTAAGCTCATCGGTCAGCCGGTAGATGACACTTTTGGGTTGTTTCCGCCCTTTTATACTGACTGTGGAAAGAACATCCACTTGGGAAAGCATGTCTTTATCAACATGGGCTGCAAATTTCAGGACCAGGGCGGCATTTTCATCGGGGACGGTGCGCTGATCGGCCATAATGTGGTGCTGGCCACTCTGAATCACGCCATGTCCCCTAAGGACCGTGCCACTATGGTTCCTGCCGCTATCCACATCGGCAGAAACGTCTGGATCGGAGCCAACGCCACGGTTTTGCCCGGTGTGACTATCGGAGACGGCGCCATCGTAGCGGCAGGAGCAGTCGTGACCAAAGATGTTCCGGAAAACACCATTGTAGGCGGCGTGCCCGCCAGGATCATACAACAGTTAAGCGAGGAGGAAATGCAATGAGCAAGAACATTTTGGTGATCTCCACCAGCCCCCGGAAGGGCGGCAACTCAGAGACCCTGGCAGATGAATTTGCCCGGGGCGCCCGGGAAGCCGGGAACTGTGTGGAGAAGGTCACACTGTACGATAAAACCATCAAATTTTGCAAGGGGTGCCTCACCTGTGTCAAAACCCAGCGCTGTGTCATCCAAGACGATGCCGCTGTTATCGTCCAAAAGATGCTGACAGCTGATGTCATTGTATTTGCCACCCCCGTCTACTACTATGGGATGTGCGGCCAGATGAAGACCCTGCTGGATCGGGCCAATCCCCTGTTTTCCGCCGATTACCGGTTCCGGGATATTTACCTGCTGGCCGCCGCCGCGGAGGAAGACAGACACACGGTGGACGGGACTGTCACCGGTCTCCAGGGCTGGATCGACTGCTTTGAAAAAGCCCGTCTGGCGGGAACAGTGTTTGCCGGCGGTGTGACTTCCGTGGGGGAAATCCAGGGCCATCCCGCACTGCAGCAGGCCTATGAGATGGGCAAGAACGTATAAGGAGGACCAATCATATGAATTCCAGATATAACGGATACTCTTTCCAGATGCGAGATACCGTCGTTCGGGAGAAAGTGCGCTTTCACAACCGCTACGGCATTGAACTGGCCGGCGACTTGTATCTGCCCCTGGGATACACCGGGCAGCTGGCCGCTGTGGCAGTAGCCGGCCCCTTCGGTGCCGTAAAGGAGCAGTGCGCCGGACTGTACGCCGAGGAACTGGCCAGCCGTGGCTTTGCCGCTTTGGCCTTCGACCCTTCCTTCATCGGGGAAAGCGGCGGCGAGGTGCGGAATGTGGCCTCTCCCGACATCAACACCGAGGATTTTTCCGCCGCAGTGGATTTTCTCTCCACACGGGATTTCGTTGATGCAGAGAAGATCGGTATTTTGGGAATCTGCGGATGGGGCGGCATGGCCATGAATGCCGCTGCCATGGATACCCGCATCAAGGCCACTGTGACCTCCACCATGTATGACATGACCCGGGTCAATGCCAAGGGCTATTTCGATGCTGCCGACAGCGCCGACGCCCGGTATGAGACAAAGAAAGCCCTCAATGCCCGGCGTACGGAGGATTATAAGAACGGGACTTACGCCCGGGCCGGCGGCGTGGTGGACCCTCTGCCGGAGGACGCGCCCTTCTTCGTTAAGGACTACTATGACTATTATAAGACCCAGCGGGGCTATACCGAGCGGTCCCTCAACTCCAACGACGGCTGGAATGTGACCTCATCGCTCTCCTTTATTAATATGCCGATTCTGCGGTACAGCAACGAGATCCGCGGCGCCGTACTGGTGATTCACGGGGAGAAGGCCCACTCCTGCTATTTCAGCAAGGATGCCTTTGCCGACATGGTAAGGGATAATCCCTATGCCGACAACAAGGAACTGCTGATCATCCCTGGTGCGGTCCACACCGATCTCTATGACCGGAAGGATATCATTCCCTTTGACAAAATTGAGGCGTTTTTCAAAGAGTACATGAAATAAACCGTTGGAGAAAGGAGAGACCCTATGCGGAAACTGCTTTGTATGATGCTGATTCTTCTGGGGCTCTCCGCCTGCACAGCCGGAGAAGTTCCGGCAGATTCCAGCATACCGCCCCAGCCGGCAACCTCAGAGCCGGACACCTCTCGACAATCTGAAAAGGGCGAAGTAAGTCAGGAGGGATCTGCTTTGAAGATCACTGTCGGGGACGATGAACTGCTGGCTACTTTTGAGGACAACAGCTCCGCCCGGGAATTCCAGGAGCTATTGGAACAGGGACCGCTGACCATCGACATGGAGGACTACGGCGGCTTTGAGAAGGTGGGTACTCTGGGTACGACGCTGACGCGAAACGATCAGCAGATCATCACGGAACCCGGGGACGTGATTCTCTACCAGGGCAGTCAGATCACCATTTATTACGGCGTCAACTCCTGGAATTTTACTCGTCTTGCCAGGATCGACGATCCTGCCGATCTGAAAGAAAAGCTGGGAGACGGGACGGTGCAGGTTACATTTTCTCTTGCATAGGAGGTATTTGATATGGCAGTGAAACAAACGGCGGGCAGAGGATGCCGGAGTAGACGAAAAGGCGCGCCATCAACAGGAGATGGTGTTTCCCATCGGGGCGCCCAATGACGGCTTTGCCCAGTATTTTGTGGGCCAGAGCTACCTGCACCCCCTTTCCAC
>JAGHHM010000133.1 GCA_017887695.1 Oscillospiraceae bacterium
CGCTGCAGTGGAGTTTCAGAACGAAAATCTCACTGCCGAGGTAGACGGCAAGATCGTGGCCACAGTGCCCGACCTCATCTGCCTGGTGGATACGGAAACCTTCTCCCCTGTCACTACCGACGCCCTCCTCTCCGGCAACGCCCTGGCCGCCCTCTACCCCGAGGATCTGGCCCCGTCCTACCGCTATGAGGACGCCGTGGAGGCCCTGGCCGACGCCGGAGGCGACACGGGCCAGCGGCAGGCTCTGACCCTTCTGGTCAACGAGGAGAACAGCTTCCGGGTGGCCTGCGCCTCCTTCATTGCCGAGAGTCTGTCCCTGCTGGACTGGCAGATCACGGTGGAGGCCCTGCCCTGGGAGGCGTATCTGGCGGCCCTGGCCGCGGGGGAGTTCGACCTCTACTACGGCGAGGTGCGCCTCACCGCCGACTGGGACATCGCGGACCTGGTGGGCTCCGGCGGCAGCCTCAACTACGGCGGCTACGCCAACGTCGTCACCGACGCCCTGCTCCAGGCCTTCACCTCCTCCACAGACCGCTCCTACGCCGCCCGGCAGCTCTGCGCCCACCTGCTGGGCACCACCCCCATCGCCCCCGTCTGCTTTCAGCAGGACACGCTGCTGACCCACGAGGGGGTGGCCCAGGGGATGTCCCCCACCGCCACCTCCGTGTTCTTTGGCCTGGAGAACTGGACCATCCACCTGGAGCCGTGACGCTTCCCACGAAAAGAGTCCGCCGGGATGCCTATGGCATCCCGGCGGACTTTGCATGTTTTCTTCCTTCTCCCGTCCTCAACGGTACTGCCGCACCACGGCCACCACCTTCCCCAAAATCTGGGCATAGGTGCCGTCAATGGGCTGATAGGCCTCGTTCTCCGGCAGAAGCCAGACCTGGCCGTTTCTCCGGGACAGCCGCTTCACCGTGGCCTCGTCCTCCAGGAGGGCCACCACGATCTCCCCGTTCTCCGCGGTCTGCTGCCGGCGGACCACCACCAGGTCCCCGGGCAAAATCCCCGCGTTGATCATGGACTCCCCCCGGACCCGCAGGGCGAAGCTCTCCCCCTCCCGGCCGCCGCAGTCGAAGGTGAGGTAGTCCTCCACGCACTCCTGGGCCAGGATGGGCGCGCCGGCGGCCACGGCGCCCACGATGGGGATCCGCCGGGGATCCGCCGCCTCCTCCCGGTCGGTGAGAACCAGGGCCCGGCCCTTGCCGTCCCCCTTCTCGATGAGCCCCCGCTCCTGGAGCCGCTTGAGGTGGAAGTGGACCGTGGAGGGGGACTTGAGGCCCACCGCCTCGCAGATCTCCCGCACCGAGGGGGCATAGCCCTGCCGGGGGATCACCTCCCGGAGATAGGCGTAGATCCGGTCCGTCATCTGGGTTTTCTTCGGCATGGCGCTCCTCCTGTGTGCTCCGGGCCGCGGGGCGGCCCCCTGTCTGTGGCTTGTTTTTCCCATCTTAACACAGGGCGGGAGGAAATGCAACACCTGTTCTCTTATTTTCCCCTCTGCCCGGGCCGGACGAAAAAATTCCGGCGGATTCCCTCTTGCATTCCGCACAGGCTTATGGTATCATAAGTACCTGTGAAAATGAGCTTCGTGCGCCCCGGCGCACTTCCATCAACGATTCCGGCAAGAGCGCCGGTCTCTCCGGCACCATCGGCGGCGTGGCCGACACCTTTATGGCAAAGGGCAAGGCCAAGAGCTTCGACGCCAAGCTGGCAAAGGCCACCAAGTGGATCGGCGCGGTGTTCATCCTTCTCACCCTGGTTTTGAACATCCTGCCCTGATCCCCGCTGCAAAACCAGGACCGCTGCCCCCTCAGGGCGGCGGTCCTGGTTTTGTCCTGGAATCCGCCGCCCGGCGGCAGGAGGCGCGGATCCCGTCGGATCAGGTCTATCCCTTTGCCGCGCCTTAGTCGCTTCCATGGTAAAATGCCCTCGGGCAAGTGGGGAGAGAGGCTTATGAAAAGTGGGGAGAGAGGCTTATGAAAATGAGAGAGGCCGTAAAAAACACGCTCCTGGCGGCGGCGATCTTCCTCCTGGCGCTGGTTTTGAGCATCCTCATCCAGACCCTGGGCGTCCGGGAGCACGTGACGACGGTCTTCGTCTTCGCCGTCTTTCTGATCTCCCTGCTGACGGAGGGCTACGTCTACGGCGTGGTGTCCGCCGTGGCGGGGACGCTGGCGGTGAACTACGCCTTCACCTACCCCTACTTCACCCTGAACTTCACCGTCCGGAGGAACCTCATCTCCGCGGTCATCATGGTGACCATCGCGGTGCTGACGGGCATGCTGACCACCAGGGTCAAGCAGCACAAGGCAGCCAAGGCGGAGAGCGAGAAGGAGCGGATGCGGGCCAACCTCCTGCGGGCCGTGTCCCACGACCTGCGTACGCCCCTGACCACCATCTACAGCGCCAGCTCCACCCTGCTGGACAAGCGGGAGCAGCTGACCGACCAGCAGCGGGACCTGATGCTCAAGAGCATCCAGGAGGATTCCGAGTGGCTGGTGCGGATGGTGGAAAACCTCCTCTCCATCACCCGCATCGGCAGCGAGCGCATCGAGATCGCCAAAACGCCGGTGATCCTGGATGAGCTCATCGACTCCGCCATGACCAAGTTCCACAGCCGCTACCCAGGCCAGGAGGTGGCGCTGGAGCTGCCGGAGGACATGGTGGCCATTCCGGTGGACGCCATCCTCATCGAGCAGGTCCTCATCAACCTGCTGGAGAACGCAGTCCTCCACGCCGAGGGGATGACCACGCTGTCCCTGCGGGTCTTCACCCTGGGGCGCCAGGCCATTTTCGAGGTCGCCGACAACGGCTGCGGCATCCGGGAGGACCGGCTCAGCCACATCTTCTCCGGCAGCTATGAGGCCCTGGAGAGCACGCCCGACGGCCGCAAGCGCAACGCCGGCATCGGCCTTTCCGTCTGCGCCACCATCATCAAGGCCCACGGCGGGGAGATCACCGCGGAAAACCGCAGGGGCGGCGGCGCGCTGTTTCGCTTCACCCTGGGAAAGGAGGACATCACCGATGACGAATAACAAGTACAAGATCCTCCTGGTGGAGGACGACACCAACGTCCGCTCGGTGGTGTCCACCATGCTGGAGTCCGCGGACTACCAGGTGGTCCCGGCGGAGACCTGCGCCCTGGCCAAGACCCTCTTCGCCTCCCACCTGCCGGACGCGGTGATCCTGGACCTGGGGCTGCCCGACATGGACGGGATGGAATTTTTGTCCTTCGCCCGGCGGGACTCCCTCACCCCCGTCATCGTGCTCTCGGCCCGCTCGGACGACCAGGACAAGGTGCGGGCCCTGGACGGCGGGGCCAACGACTACGTAACCAAGCCCTTCAGCTCGGCGGAGCTGCTGGCCCGCGTCCGAACGGTCCTGCGCAACTACCAGCACCGGGCGGACAGCGGAAAGCTCCCCGGCGGCCGCTTCCACGTCCGGGACCTAGTTATCGACTACGACGCCCGTCAGGTCTTCGTCCGGGGCGGGGAGGTCAAGCTCTCCCAGACCGAGTACAACATCGTGGCCCTGCTCTCGGAGCACTGCGGCAAGATGATGACCTACTCGGCCATCATCAAGGGGGTGTGGGGCCGCTCCGATGAGGGCAGCGTCAAGCGGCTGCAGGTCAACATGGCCAATATCCGCAAAAAATTCGGCGTCAAGCCCGGGGGCTCCTGGTACATCACCAACGAGCTGGGCGTCGGCTACCGTATGAATGGAGAAAAAGAGGAATGAAACGTCTCTTCAGAACACAGTCCCCGGCGCGGCTGATCGCGCTGGGCTTCGCAATGGTGATCTTGCTGGGCTCGGTGCTGCTGATCCTCCCCTTCAGCGTGCGGGAGGGCGTGGACCTCGCCTACATCGACGCGCTGTACACCTCCACCAGCGCCGTGTGCGTCACCGGCCTTATCGCCGTGGACGCCGGCGACACCTTCACGCCCCTGGGGCAGTTCATCCTGGCCATGCTCATCCAGGTGGGGGGCCTGGGCGTCACCTCCGTGGGCGCCGGCATCATCCTGGCCACGGGCCGCAAGCTGGACCTGAAGGGCCGCAACCTGATCCGGGAGGCCTCCAACCTGGACTCCGGGAAGGGCGTGATGCGCTTTATCAAGAGCGTCCTGCTCACCACGCTGATCATTGAGAGCACCGGCGCGGCGCTGAACTTCATCGTCTTCTGCCAGGACTATCCGCCTTTGAAGGCCCTGGGCATCAGCCTGTTCCACTCCGTGGCCGCCTTCAACAACTCCGGCTTCGACATCCTGGGCAACCTACAGAACCTGATCCCCTACCGGGACGACGTGCTGCTCAACCTCATCACCTGCGGCCTCATCTTCTTCGGCGGCATCGGCTTTCTGGTCATCCGGGAGATGTGGTCCCACAAGTTCCGGTGGAAGAAGTACTCCATGCACGCCAAGATCGTCCTCACGGTGAGCGCGGCGCTGATCGTGGTGGGCACCCTGCTGCTGAAGCTGACGGAGGATGTGACATGGCTGGGAGCCTTTTTCCACAGCGTCTCCGCCCGAACCGCGGGCTTTTCCACCTACCCCCTGGGCAACTTCTCCAACGCGGGGCTGCTGGTGCTGACGGTGCTGATGTTCATCGGCGCGTCCCCCGGCTCCACCGGCGGCGGCGTGAAAACCAGCACCTTCTTCGTGCTCATCCAGGGCATCAAGGCCGCCGCCACCAACAAGTCGGAGAAGGCCTTCCGCCACGCCATCCCCAAGGACGCCTTCCGCAAGGCGGCGGTGGTGACGCTGCTGGCCCTGGCGGTGGTGGTGACAGGGACGTGGCTGATGGTGGTCATGGAGCCGGAGGTATCCCTGATGGACGCCCTCTTCGAGATCACCAGCGCCTTCGGCACGGTGGGCCTCTCCACCGGCATCACAACGGGACTGGGCGTGGATGCCAAGCTCTTGTCCATCCTGGTCATGTACATCGGCAGACTGGGGCCGCTGACGGTGGCCTCCCTGTGGTACTTCTCACCGGGAGAGCGGGTCAGCTTCCCGGAGGGCAATGTGGCAATCGGTTGATGATAGGAATAAATAGGAGTAAAATAGTATGTTTGGAAAAAGTCAGAGCAACAACATGACCTACGGCATTGTGGGCATCGGCCGCTTCGGCTTCGCCCTCTCCCAGGAGCTGGCAACCTCCGGCGCGGAGCTGATCGTCCTGGACCGGGATGAGAACAAGGTCCGAGAGATGCGGGAAATCACGGAAAACGCCTATGTGGTCCGGAGCCTGGACAAAAAGTCCCTGGAGGAGACAGGCATCCAGAACTGCGACGTGGCGGTGGTGTGCATCAGCGAACAGATGGACACCTCCATCCTCACCACCCTGAACCTGGTGGCCCTGGGGATCCCCAAGGTAATCGCCAAGGCCGCCAGCGCCGAGCACGGCATCATCCTGGCCAAGCTGGGCGCCGAGGTGGTCTACCCGGAACGGGACATGGCCATCCGCCTGGCCAGCCGGCTGGAGACGGCCCGGGATCTGGACATCATCCAGCTGAGCGAAAAGATCAATATCACCAAGATGCAGGCGCCGGATCAGATTGTGGGCAAGACGGTGGCCGCCGCCAACCTGCGGGGCCGCTTCGGGCTTAACATCATCGCCATCGAGCACGACGGCCTCGTCATCGACAGCATCCACCCGGATTACGTCTTCCGGAAGGCGGACTCCCTGTTCCTGGTGGGCCGCAAGGACGGCCTTTTGAAGATGGACCAGTGGGCGGTATCCCACAAGTAGTGCCGCTGCCCCGACACAAAAGAGGTTCGATAATCGTATGAGTGTGACAGACTTCATCCGGCAGATGCTGGAAAACCCGATGCTGATGGTGTCCACGGTGCTGACCCTGGGCGTCATCCTGGTCAACGGGTGGACGGACGCCCCCAACGCCATCGCCACCTGCGTCTCCACCAGGGCCATCGAGGTGCGCAGGGCCATCGTCATGGCGGCCATCTTCAACTTCCTGGGCGTCCTCATCATGACGTCCATCAACGCCTCGGTCACCTTCACCATCTACAACATGGTGGACTTCGGCGGCGACTCTCGGCTGGCCCTCATCGCGCTGTGCGCGGCCATGGCGGCCATCGTCATCTGGGCCACGGCGGCCTGGTACTTCGGCATCCCCACCAGCGAGAGCCACGCGCTCATCGCCGGCGTCTCCGGCGCGGCAGTGGCCATCCAGAACAGCTTCTCCGGCATCAACGGCGCAGAGTGGATCAAGGTCATCTACGGCATTTTCCTCTCCACCATCCTGGGCTTTGTGCTGGGCTTCCTCTCCGCCAGGCTGACGGTGGCCCTTTTCCGGGGCCAGAACCGCCTCAAGTGTGAGCGCTTCTTTTCCAGCGCCCAGGTGGCCGGCGGCGCGGCCATGGCCTTCATGCACGGGGCCCAGGACGGCCAGAAATTCATGGCCATCTTCCTTTTGGGCGCGGCCATGGCCCACGGCGAGGGCAGCGCCTCCCAGTTCGTCATCCCCATCTGGCTGATGGTCCTGTGCTCCGTGGTGATGGGCCTTGGCACCTCCATCGGCGGCTACCGGATCATCAAGTCCGTGGGCATGGACATGGTCAAACTCAAGCCCTACCAGGGCTTCGCGGCGGATTTTTCTGCCACGCTGTGCCTGCTGCTCTCGTCGCTGACCGGCATTCCTGTCAGCACCACCCACACCAAGACCACGGCCATCATGGGCGTGGGCGCCGCCCGGCGGATGCGCAACGTCAACTGGAGCGTGGTGAAGGACCTGGTCCTCACCTGGGTATGCACCTTCCCCGGCTGCGGCCTGCTGGGCTTTGGGATGGCGAAACTGTTTCTACTGATATTCGCGTAAGGAGAAGGGAACCATGGCTAAGAAAAGCAACAACTACTTCGAGCTCATCAAAAAGCAGACCTCCTACTGCGTGGAGGCCTCCAACCTGCTGGAGGAGATTCTGTGCAAGTTCCACGCCGAGAGCATCAACGCTTACCGCACCCAGATGCACGAGATCGAGCACACCGCCGACGAGATCCGCCACGACATCCTCAACAAGCTCTCCACCGAGTTCATCACCCCCATCGACCAGGACGACATCCTGCGCCTGGTGCAAATCATCGATGACATCACCGACGGCCTGGACGAGGTGATTCTCAACATCTACATGTACCGCATCGACGTGATCCCGGAGAAGACCGCCGAGTTGTCCCAGATCGTCAACCAGTGCGTGAAGGTGCTGGATGAGGCCGCAGGCGAGTTGAAAAACTTCAAGAAGCCCGGCCCCCTCCACGCCCTCCTGGTCCGGGTGAATGATATTGAGAGCGAGGCGGACACCATTTACACCGAGGCCATCCACAGCCTCTTCGGCTCCAGCATCGACTATAAGACCCTGCTGGGGGCCAAGACGGTGTACGAGGGCCTGGAGCACTGCTGTGACCTGTGCGAGCACGCCGCCGACGTCATCGAGCAGATCGTCATCAAAAACACATAAAGCCGGAGGCAGCGGGGCCCCAGCGCCCCGCGAGGTAGGTACCTATGAATCTAGCAAAGATCATGATCCCGAAGGTGAGCACCGTCTTTCTGCGGGAGAACCAGACCGTCCGCCAGGGCTGGGAGGTCATGCACCGTCACGGCTACACCGCCATTCCCGTGGTGGACGGTGAAGGCCGCTACGTCGGCACCGTCAGCGAGGGGGACTTCCTCAACTTCGTCATGGCGGCTGGGACCACGGACACACAGCACATGGAGCACCACCGGGTAACCGAGCTGGTGCGCAAGGACTTCTGTCCGTCTCTGCAGATCGACGCCGACCGGGAGCAGGTTATCGCCTTCATCCTGGAGCAGAACTTCGTCCCCATCGTGGACAGCCGCGGTGCCCTGTGCGGCATCCTGACCCGCCGGGGGGTCATCCAGTACCTGGCGGAGGAGCTGGCGGTCCGATCCTAAATAAGGCCATAAGCACCGGGTTCCGCCAGCCGGGCCAGCAGGGCCTGAAAGGCGGGGGTGTCCCGCAAGGGCCGGAAGGTCTCGTCCTCCGCCAGAGCCTGGCGGAAGCTGCCCAGCAGGAAGGTCCGGGAGGCGGCGGTGGTCTCCCATTTGCTCACCGCCGCGGCGGTGACGCCCAGGGCCTCGGCGGCCTGCTCCTGGGTCAGTCCCCGCTCCCGCCGCAGCCGCTGAATCCGTTTTCCCATACTCTCATGTGTCATACGCAAATCCGCTCCTTTTCTCCAGCGGGGAGCGCGCGTCCCGCCGGGTTTTGGGGCCCACTGTCATGGTACCACACCGGGGCGGAGCCCGCAATGGAGCGGATGTTGAAGGGGCGGGTCAGTTTTTCAACCGCCGCTCAACCTGCCTCCAGGGGCCGCAGCCGGTCCGGGGAGGCGTAGAGGAGGCCCGCCTGGGGCGTCACGCCCCGGATGCGGAAGAGCTCCTCCACGGTGACGAAGGTGTAGCCCTCCCCCTGGAGCCGGTCCACGATCTCCAGGGCCGCCTCCACGCTGGTGGGGTAGAAGTCGTGGAGGAGGAGGATCCCCCAGGGCTCCGCGTGGCTCACCACGTGGTCCGCCACCTTGGCGGCGTCCAGCAGCTTCCAGTCCTCCGGATCCACGGTCCAGTAGATCATGGGGGTCTCCACCAGGGCGGAGCGGGTCTCGTCAATGGCCCCGTAGGGCGGGCGCAGCCAGTAGTCCCCCTCCCCCAGCAGCTCCGTCAGCAGCACCTCCGTCTTGTGGATCTCCTCCACCACCTCCTCCGGCTCCGCCTCCAGCAGCCGGGTGTGGTCGTAGGTGTGGTTGCCCACCTGGTGGCCCTCCGCCCGCATCCGGCGGAGCAGGTCCTCGTTGCCGGGGATCTGCCGGCCGATGACAAAGAAGGTGGCGGAGACTCCCCGCTCCAGCAGGCCGTCCAGGAGGACACTGGTGGTGTCCCGCCGGGGTCCGTCGTCGAAGGTGAGGGCCACGTACTTGGGCCCCTCCACCAGTCCTTCCAGGGTCTCCTCATCCAGCTCCCCCAATATCTCCTCCGGGATCTCCGCGCCGCCGCCGGCACTGACGGCGCTTCCCCCGCCGCAGGCCGTGAGCAGCAGGATAGCCAAAAAAATCGGCCCGTACCGGGCCAGCCCTCTTTTCATGCTTCTTCACCTCAAGGGCTAGTATGCGCCGGCGGAGGGCCCGCCATCCCGGCGGGAAAAAATGGCGGGCCAAAAGGACCGGCGGCCGGGACCTTTTTTGCCTTGTTTTCGCCCTGTCAGCGGCGGTTGACAGATTGCCAACGACTGTTGGTTGCCTTTTTTGCCCCGGCGCTGGTATACTCTTCCCACGGCCGTAAGACCAGACCAGAAAAATCGAGGATGTGACCATGAACTTTAACGAGAAGCTGATCAATTTAAGGAAGTCCAAGGGCCTGAGCCAGGAGGAGCTGGGGGCGGAGCTGAAGGTCTCCCGCCAGACCATCTCCAAGTGGGAGTCCTGCCAGTCCTACCCGGACTTCCAGCGGCTGGTCCTGCTCAGCGACTACTTCGGCCTGACCCTGGACGAGCTGGTGAAGGACGTGGACGTGCAGGAGGTCCGGGAGAAGAATATCAACAGCGAGAAGCTGGACTCCATCTACAGCGACGTGGGGAAGGCCAAGCAGTTCGTGAAGTGGTACCTGATCATCGCCGGCAGCATAGGGGCGGCGGTCC
>JAGHHM010000009.1 GCA_017887695.1 Oscillospiraceae bacterium
TGCCGCTTACTATCGGCGGTGGTATTGGCCAGAGTCGGTTGTGCATGCTGATGATCGGCTGCTGCCATATCGGCGAGATTCAGGTAAGTTTGTGGGACCAGGAGACTATGGACACCTGCGAAGAGGCAGGAGTACATCTGCTGTAAAAGTGCGCAGGGAAGTTAAAAGATAAAAATACAAGAAAAGGAGTGCATCGCTATGGACAATCGTGTACTGAAAGACCTGGAGCCTCAGAGCGTATATTGCTTTTTCGAGGAACTGTGCCGCATTCCCCGGGGCTCTGGCAACACCAAGGCCGCTAGCGACTGGGCGGTAGCCTTTGCCAAGGAGCGGGGCCTTGCCTACCGCCAGGATGCTATGGGCAACGTAGTCATCTGGAAGGGGGCCTCCCCGGGCTATGAGGATCATCCCACCGCCATGATTCAGGGACACCTGGATATGGTGTGCGTCAAGGATAACGGGGTGGAGCATGATTTTGAGAAGGATCCTCTGGACCTGTATATTGACGGCGACTGGGTCAAGGCCCGGGGTACCTCTCTGGGCAGCGATGATGGCATTGCCGTAGCTATGGCCATGGCAGTGCTGGATGACGATTCTATCCCCCATCCTCCCATCGAGGCGGTGTTCACTGTGGACGAGGAAGTGGGCATGCCCGGCGCCATCGGGCTGGATGGCTCCGATCTTAAGAGCCGGTATCTGCTGAATATTGACTCCGAGGTGGAAAAGGTGCTGACGGTGGGCTGCGCCGGTGGTACTGCCTGCCATATTAAAGAGACTGCTGAGACAGAGCCCTGCCAGGGAATGGTATGCACCCTGAATCTGGAAGGCCTCAGCGGCGGCCATTCCGGCACCGCCATCCATATGGGCTTTGCCAATGCCGATCACCTGATGGCTGAATGCCTGCGGGAGCTGGGCTATCCCCGGCTGGTGTCCCTGTTCGGCGGCCTTCAGGACAACGCCATTCCCAACCAGTGCAAGGCGGTTGTGGTGCTGGGTGAGGATTACAAGGAGAAGGTGCAGGCAGCGGCCGCCTGGGCGGATAAGGCCAAGGCCGCCTGTCCTCAGGATCCCGGCTTTACCTTTACCGTCAATGCGGAAAAGGGCAGCGCCGCCGCTATCTCTGCTGCTGACAGCCGCCGTTTGGTGGATCTTATCTGCGCTGTTCCTGACGGTGTCCAGGCCATGAACCCGGATCTGCCCGGGCAGGTTCAGACCTCTTTGAACCTGGGTATTCTCCGCCTGGAGGAAGGTAAGTTCCGGATGACCTTCCTGCTGCGTAGTTCCTCTGCCGCAGAGCTTGCCCAGCTGGAGCAGAAGGTGCAGGCTGTGGCCACGGAGTTTGGCGCGGCCTTTGCCGTGGAGAGCAGTTATCCTCCCTGGGAGTACCGCAAGGAGTCTCCGCTGCGGGATATCATGGTTCGGGTGTTCAAGGAGCAGTACGGTGAAGATCCGGTGGTGGAGACCGTCCACGCCGGTCTGGAGTGCGGCATCCTGACCGACAAGGTACCTGGCTTGGATGCGGTGTCCTTTGGACCGGATCTGGTGGAGATTCACAGCACTCGGGAACGTATGAGCATTGCCTCTGTGGAGCGCACCTGGCGCTTCGTCCTGGGCGTGCTGGCGGCTCTGTAAAAAACAACCTTTATCCTTTGCAGCGCCCGACCCCTCGGGGCCGGGCGCTGGCTATGAGCAGGCGGGTGCGGCGCTGCGGCACCTGGCTTGAAATTATGAACGGAGGAGTTTGTCTATGAAATTCAGTGAGATGCCTTATGTCCGTCCTGATCTGGCGGCATTCCAGGCCAAGGGAGAGGAAATTGCCAAGCGGATTGCTCAGGCGGCTTCCGCTGATGAGGCGGTGAAAGCCTATCAGGAGTTTGACAAGATCCAGGGGGAGGTCAATACCGCCCTGTCTCTGGCCTATGTCCGCCATACCATTGATACCCGGGATCAGTTCTATGACCAGGAAAATGACTTTGCTGATGAGGCGGGCCCTGCTCTTCAGGAAACCAGCCAGAAGGTGAACCAGGCCCTGCTGGACAGCCCCCTCCGGGCCCAGTTGGAGGAGCGAATGGGAAAACTCCTGTTCACCAATCTGGAGATCGCTGTGCGGACCTTTGACCCGAAAAATATGGTCCTCATGCAGGAGGAGAACAAGCTGCAGAGCCAGTATCAGAAGCTCTATGCCTCTGCCATGGTGGAGTGGAACGGAGAGATGCTGCCTCTGCCCAAGCTGGGGCCCTACAAGCAGAGCCCTGATCGCTCGGTGCGCAAGGCGGCCTATGAGGCGGAAGGCAAGTGGTTTGACGCCCACCAGACGGAGCTGGATGAGCTCTACGATAAGCTGGTGAAGAACCGCACCGCCCAGGCCCGGAACATGGGTTACGATAACTATCTCCAGCTGGGCTATGATCGTCTGGGCCGCAACTGCTACGGCCCCGCCCAGGTAGCAGCCTTCCGGGATCAGATTGCTCAGGACATGGTGCCTATCGTGGCCAGAGTGAAGAAGGATCAGAAGCAGCGGCTTGGCGTGGATAAGCTGAAATACTGGGACGATGTGCTGCTGTTCCCTGATGGCAACGCGGATCCCCAGGGTACCGCCGACGAGATCCTGGCTGCTGGTAAGCAGATGTACCACGAGCTGAGCCCGGAGACGGCGGAGTTCGCGGACTTCCTCTGGGGCAACGAGCTGCTGGATGTTCTGAGCAAGGAAGGCAAGGCCCCCGGCGGCTACTGCACGGAGTTTTCCGCCTACAAGGCCCCCTTCATCTTCTCCAACTTCAACGGTACCAGCGCCGACGTGGACGTGCTGACCCACGAGGCGGGCCATGCCTTTGCCGGCTTCCGGGCTATGCGCAAGGGCTACCTGGGCTGCATGGTGAGCCCCACCATTGAGTCCTGCGAGATCCACTCCATGTCCATGGAGTTCCTCACTGCCCCCTGGCACGAGAAGTTCTTCGGCCCCCTGACTCGGAAGTATGAGATCGGCCACTGCGAGGATGCCCTCATCTTCATCCCTTACGGCTGCATGGTGGATGAGTTCCAGCATCGGGTGTACGAAAACCCGGAGCTGACCCCGGCCCAGCGCAACGAGCTGTGGCTGAAGCTGGAGGAGAAGTACCGCCCCTGGGTGGACTTTGAAGGTCTGCCCTTCTACGGCCGGGGCGCCGGCTGGCAGCGGCAGCTCCACATCTACCTCTATCCCCTCTACTATATCGACTACTGCATGGCCCAGACGGTGGCCTTCCAGTTCTGGATCGCCTCCATGAAGGACCATGCTGACGCGTGGAAGCGGTATCTCCGCTTTGCCGACGCCGGCGGCACCAAGACCCTGGAGGAGCTGGTGGCGGATGCGGGGCTGAAGGTACCCTACGCCCCGGGCTGCATCCGGGAGATCGGAGAAGCCATCTCTACCTGGATTGACGCCAATCCCCTGTAAGCAAAACCGTGTTTTATGCCCGGCAGGTGGTACTCCACCTGTCGGGCGTTTTAAAAATAAAAAAATTTTTTAAGAATATGCAGTATATTAAGCGGCAAAATTCATTTTGCGAAACAGCTCTTTTTTGCCGCTTTGCAGAGGGCGAGAAGACGTAAAAAAATACGGTTATTCCCACAGGAGAATTTTAAAGAATTATACGCAGCCCGGGCGAGAAACTCTAACGGCTGTTGAAAGCCAGCATACTCTCTTTGGCAATATTGGGTTATTTAACCAAATGCTTTTTAGTCATTATTACCAAACAGAAAAAAATATTTGCCAGAAAAAACAACTTTTTTGCCGCTATTGTCGGTCTGCTTTGTCAGTTTCTAAAAAAATCGTGTTTTCTCTCTGCGATGAAATGGTTTTACTTGAAAAACAAGCCAGGATAGCATATAATAATGAAGGAACTTAACTGCAAGTCCTGCATATTTTTGTTTCGGAAATTGGCAGGACGAAAAATTTTTTTACTGTGGTTACCGGATATTCTGAGGAAAAACAAGTGATGGAAGAAGAAAAAAAATACGGCCGTCGGGGGCGCAGAGCCTATCTGGATGACTTCCGACAGACCGTGACGGGTGAATATATTTACATTGGCGCCACTTATGCTTTCCAGGGCACTGCGGAGTGCCGCAAAAAGGGATTGCTTCGCTGGGGACTGTTGGCTGTGGGAATGGCTGCGGTGGCGGTAGTGGGCGGATGCATCAGCGCTCCGGGGACGACGCATTGTGCCTATATTCTGCTGCCCTATGTGCTGGCTCTGCTGTCAGCCTGGTCAGTGCTGTGGGGCTTTGCCCGCTTGGCCAAGGGAGGAGATCCTCTGCGCAGCTATGTGTATGACGCCACAGTCCGGCAGTTCCGGTTGCGGACGATCCTGACGGCTGTTGGTTCGGCAGGCGCTGTGGTGGGCGAGCTCTGCTATGTGATCATTTATGGTACGATGGGAATGCTCCCAGGTATGCTGATTTTTCTTGCCACTCAGCTTGCCGTGCTGGTGATGGCCCTGCTGTGGAGGCCCCTGGGCCGGGATATGGTCTGGAACCTTCAGGATGGCGGGGAACAGAAATTGGAATAACAGATATTTTGGCGCGCGGCGCAAAAAGGGGGGTACTCCCCTTTTTTCTCCGTCTTGCTCCTGCAAGACGGAGAAATTATGTGATATGTGAACTATGGGCAAGACCCGATAGCATATAGTTCAAAATTTAGAGGAGGAATGCAAACCATGAAAAGAAGCAAAAAAGCACTTGCACTGTTTCTGGCATTGGTGATGTGCATTGGCGTGCTGGCCGGCTGCGGCGGCAACAACAACACGGCCAATAACGGCACCAACGACACCAACGACACCCAGGGTGGGGAGACCAACACCACCCCGCTGGTGGTTTCCATTGAGCAGGGCCTGGAGGGTAAGTTCTCTCCCTTCTTCTACCTGAGCAACGCCGATAACAAGATCGTCAGCCTGACCCAGGTGTCCCTGCTGACCGTTGACCGTGTGGGCAACCCTGTCCTTAACGGTATCGAGGGCGAGACCCGCTCCTACAACGGCACGGACTACACCTACTATGGTCCCGCCGATATCGTCATCACTGAGAATGAAGACGGTACTGTTACTTACGATGTGACCATGCGGGACGACATCGTCTTCTCCGACGGTGAGACCGCCAACATCGACGACGTGATCTTCGGCATCTACGTCTACCTGGATCCTACCTATGATGGTAACTCCACCATGTACTCCCTGCCCATCCAGGGCCTGAAGGAGTACCGCTCCGGTATGGATCCCCTGTACAAGCTGCTGCTGGCCGCCGGTGAGGATAACACCGACTTCACCTACTGGGATGAGGCCACCCAGACCGCTTTCTGGACTGAGGGCCTGGCTGCTGCCGGCGAGGGCTTTGCCCAGTCCATCGTGGATTACTGCTTGACCAACAACGCCGACGCTTATGCTGAATCCACTCTGGGCTGCACCGCCGACGAACTGAAGGCCGACGAGGGCCTGCAGGTGGTATTCGGCATGGCCATGTGGGGCTTCGGCTCCATGGAGACGGCGGATACTGACGTCCAGGCCACCGATGACGCCGGCAACCCCATGGTAGACGAGGAGGGCAATCCCGTCTACGAGCAGGAATTCACCGGCAACTTCATCGACTTCATGGGCAACACCTATGACGTGGCCGGCGGTACCTATCCTACCCTGGCCGACTATTGGGCCAATATCGTAGCCAAGTATGATGGCGACTATCAGACCGCTTCCGATACCGAGGTGGCCAGCGGCTCCCTGTGGAGCTACCTGGATCCCGCTTACACCGTGGGTGTCTCCACCGGTGATTCCGCGCCCAACATTTCCGGTATCGAGCGTACCGGCGACTACTCCATGCGGATTACCACCACTAAGATCGACGCTACCATGATCTATAAGCTGGCTCTGCCCATTGCCCCCATGCACTACTACGGCGATGAGTCCCTGTACGATTATGAGAATAATTCCTTCGGCTTCCCCAAGGGCGATCTGTCCAGTGTGAAGGCCAAGACCAGCACCCCCATGGGCGCCGGCCCCTACCAGTTCAAGGAGTACACCAACGGCGTTGTGTACTATGAGTCCTATGACGGCTATTATCTGGGCGCCCCCAAGATCAAGTACTTCAACTACATGGAGACCACCGAGGCCAACATGATCACCGGTCTCCAGGCCGGCACTCTGGACATTGCCGAGCCCAGCTACACCACCGACGTTGCCAATCAGGTGGCCGATATCAACGGCGGCGATGACAGCCTGGATGGCTCCGTCATCACCACTCGCCTGTATGACTTCCTTGGCTACGGCTATGTGGGTATCAACCCCAACAACGTGAAGGTGGGCGATGATCCCGCTTCCGAGGCTTCCCGCAACCTGCGCAAGGCCCTGGGCACCATCATTGCCGTCTACCGTGACGAGGGTATCGATTCCTACTACGGTGAGACCGCTTCTGTTATCAACTACCCCATCTCCAACACCTCCTGGGCTGCTCCTCAGGTTACTGACGACGGTTATCAGGTGGCTTACTCCGTGGATGTCAACGGCGAGCCCATCTATACTGACGGTATGAGTGCTGACGATAAGTACGCTGCCGCCAAGACCGCCGCTCTGGGCTACCTGGAGGCTGCCGGCTATACCGTGGAGAACGGTAAGGTCACTGCGGCTCCCGAGGGTGCCAAGCTGAAGTATCAGGTGGATATCGGCGGCAATGGTCAGGGTGACCACCCCACCTTCCTGATCCTGAAGAATGCTGCTGCTGCTCTGGCTGAGATTGGTATGGAGCTGTACGTCAACGACCTGGCTAACGCCAACGACCTGTACGCTGCCTACCAGACCGGCGTTTCCGAGATGTGGTGTGCTGCCTGGGGCGCTGCTACCGACCCCGACATGTATCAGCTCTATCACTCCGAAGGTTCCACCAACTACTATCAGATCTCCGATCCCGAGCTGGATGAGCTCATCGAGGCCGGCCGTATGTCCACCGATCAGACCTACCGCAAGGGCCTGTACAAGGCTGCCATGGAGATCATCATGGACTGGGGCGTGGAGATTCCCATCTACCAGCGTTCCGAGTGCTATCTGTTCTCCACCGAGCATGTGGATATCTCCACCCTGCCTACGGATATGACTCCTTACTGGAACGCCCTCAGCGAGATCGAGAAGCTGGCCCTGAAGTAATGCCTGTGTCCTGTAAAGGACGCTGCGCGGCATGAAAACAGATGAAAATCGGTTCCCCTGCCCCCATTTTGGGGGCAGGGGAACCCCGTTCCTTTTCGATGGGTGTCAAGGAGCCTCCCGCCAGGAGGGAGGGGCGGCTGCTTGATGCACAGCGGGTGTTTCCATGCCCGTGCTGATACCATGGAGAAACTAGACAACTGGAGGGATCGTTTTGCGAAATTTTATCATTAAACGTCTTTTGCTTTCCGTGCTGATCCTGTTTTGTGTGACGTTTATCATTTACGTGCTGCTGCGTTGCCTGCCGGCCTCCTATGTGGAGAACATGGCAATGAGACTGTCCACTGCCCCGGGTTCAAAGCCCTATGAGGAGTGGGTGGCCCAGCTCAACGCACAGTATGGCCTGGACCTGGATATCATCCCCGGTTACTTTGTGCAGCTGAAGAATATGCTCACCGGCAACTTTGGCGACAGCTGGCGTTTTACTGTTCCTGTTATTCAAAAGTTCAGCGAAGTCATCTGGATCTCCGTGATCATGGGTGGCATCGCTCTGATACTGGAGCTGCTCATCGCCATCCCCCTGGGCATCATGGCTGCCACCAAGCAGTACTCCCGGGCGGACTACGCCATCACCGCCGGCGCTCTGGTGGGTATCTCTCTGCCTACCTTCTTCTTCGCCACCATCCTCAAGCTGATCTTTGCCGTGAAGCTCAAGTGGTTCGACGTGTCCGGCCTCATGGGCCGCAACTACGCCCAGCTGGACCAGCTGGGGAAGATGCTGGACATGGCCCACCACCTGGTGCTGCCTATCGTGACGCTGACCATCGTGTCCGTGGGCTCCCTCATGCGCTATACCCGCACCAATATGCTGGAGGTCCTCAACGCGGACTACATCCGCACCGCCCGGGCCAAGGGCCTGAGCGAAAAGAAGGTCATTTATCACCACGCCTTCCGCAACACCCTCATCCCCCTGGTGACCATCGTGGGCGGCTCCCTGCCGGGCCTGTTCTCCGGCGCCCTCATCACCGAGACCCTGTTCTCCATCAACGGCATCGGCTTTACCTCCTACCAGGCCATGACGACGGGCGACATCCCGTTCTCCATGTTCTATCTGTCGTTTATGGCGATCCTGACCCTTTTGGGCAACCTGATCTCTGATATTCTGTACGCGGTGGTGGATCCCCGCGTGCGCATCGCGTGATAGGAGGAGGTGCTTTCATGTCTGAAGAAAAGAAGATGAATCCTCAGCAGGAGGGCGGCTCCCAGGAGCAGCTCTCCCTGAACGACGACCGCCGCGTCAAGGTCCTGTCCCCCGGGGCCCTGGTGGCCAAGCGGTTCTTCCGCAACCGGCTGGCGGTGCTGGGCCTTATCATGCTGGCGGTCATGTTTATTTTTTCCTTTATTGGTGGCCTCATTTCTCCCTATGGGCAGGATGAGCAGTTTTATACCTACACTTATATGGCCAAGGAGTATGTGGCCGTCACCCGCAACGACGACCTCCGCTACGCCGTGGCCGACGGCCAGGAGTTCGGCACCGCGGCCCAGGCCCAGTTCCTGCTGGCCCAGATGACCGGCAAGACGGAGTTCACCTACAAGGACGTGTCCTACACCCTGACGGAGGAGGGGGAGGACTTCTACTCCATCTCCTCCGGCGATACCCTGCTGGCCATCGCCTACAAGGACATCGTCAACCCCGCCGATAACGACGCGGAGCCTTCCTTTGCGGTAAAATACGCTGCACTGAAGGCCTATACCAATGGCGAAAGCGCCTTTACTGCCGATGGACAGGACTATACCCTGGATGAGGATGGAAACATCCTGCTGAATGGAGAGATCCAGGGGTATGTCAGCCGCTTTGTGGTCCAGTCCGCTGTGAGCGGTACTGAGATCACCCGGGATTTCAAGGAGGAGCTGGAGGCTGCCATTGACAGCGATACAGCGGAGTTTGTTTACACCGGTGCGGATGGTGAGGAGCACACCTATGAGATCGTTTATGACGCTGCGGCAAAGGTGTGGTCCGTCAAGCAGGAAACCCTGACCTATGTCTATGACTCTTACGCCCGGCCCTCCCTGGCCCATCCTCTGGGCTGTGATACCAACGGCATGGACATGCTCACCCGTCTGATGTACGGCGGCCGGGTGTCTCTGGTCATCGGCTTTGTGGTCGTGTTTATTGAGGCAGCCATCGGCATTGTCCTGGGCGGCATTGCCGGTTACTTCGGCAAGTGGGTGGATAACCTGATCATGCGTATCGTGGACGTGTTCTACTGCGTGCCCTCGATGCCGATTATCATTATCATCGGTTCCGCCATGGACGGTATGCAGGTGGATCCCCAGATTCGAATGATGTATCTGATGCTGATACTGGGCTTCCTGGGCTGGCCGGGCTTCGCCCGGATGATCCGCGGCCAGATCCTCTCCCTCCGCGAGCAGGAATTCATGACCGCCACGGAGGCCTGCGGCATCAGCGTGCCCTGGCGGATCTTCCGTCATCTGATCCCCAATGTAATCCCCCAGCTCATCGTGCTGTGCACCATGGGCCTTGGCTCCACCATCATCACCGAGGCGACGCTGTCCTTCCTGGGCCTGGGCGTCAAGTTCCCCTTCGCCTCCTGGGGTAATATCATCAGCGACGTAAACAACTCCTATGTGATGACTACCTACTGGTATGTGTGGATCCCTGCCGGTATCTGCCTGCTGGTGGCGGTGCTGGGATTCAACTTTGTGGGCGACGGCCTGCGGGACGCCTTTGACCCCAAGATGAAGCGGTAAGGGAGGAGAAAGACGTATGGCAAAGAAAAAAGCGGAAGGCTACCTCTCCGGCCGGGAGGCACGGCGTATTTCCAAGGAAAATCGCCGTATTACCAATGAATTTGAGAAACAGCGCAAGCGCAAGAACGTGCCTGAGTCTGAATACCTGACTCAGATGCGGGATCCTAATAATACGGTGGAGTTTGATAATCTCCATACCTACTTCTTTACCGATGCAGGCACAGTCAAAGCAGTGGACGGTGTGTCCTTTGACGTGCCCATTGGCAAGACGGTGGGTGTGGTGGGCGAGTCCGGTTGCGGCAAGTCCGTTACCAGCCTCTCCCTGATGCAGCTGCTCCAGCGGCCCCAGGGCCAGGTGGTGGAAGGTGCGATTCGTCTGAATCTGGGCGATAAGGCCTATGATGTCACCAAGATGCCCAATGAAAAGATGCAGAACCTCCGGGGCAACTTCATGTCCATGATCTTCCAGGAGCCCATGACCAGCCTCAACCCGGTCTTCCGCATTGGCGACCAGGTGGACGAGGTTATTGCCCTTCACCATGGTGAGGGTAAGACCAAAGAGCAGATTGCGGAGCGGACCATTGAGCTGCTGGAGATGGTAGGCATCGCCAACAGCAGGGGCGTCTACAAAATGTATCCCCATGAGCTCTCCGGCGGCATGCGGCAGCGCGTGATGATTGCCATGGCGCTGGCTTGTAGTCCCCGGCTGATCATTGCTGATGAGCCCACCACTGCTCTGGACGTAACTATCCAGGCTCAGGTGCTGGATTTGCTGCGCAGCCTGAAGGATAAAATCAATTCCTCCATCATGTTTATTACCCATGACCTGGGCGTCATCGCCGAGATGGCCGACTATGTGGTTGTCATGTACGCTGGCCGTGTGGTGGAAAAGGGCACCGTGGAAGAGATTTTCCACAATCCTGCCCACCCCTACACCATCGGCCTGATGGCCTCCAAGCCTGTGGTGGGCAAGCAGGTGGATAAGCTTTACTCCATCCCCGGCAAGGTGCCTAACCCCATCAACATGCCTAATTACTGCTATTTCAAAGACCGCTGCGAGATGTGTGTGGCGGGCTGCGAGGGAGAATATCCCCATGAGATCAGCCTGTCTCCCACTCACAAGGTAACTTGTTACCGTTACTATGATAAGACTGACAAGGGAGGTGATCGCTGATGGCCAAGACAGAGAAGAAGGCTCCTGCGGGGAATAAGATCGGCAATCTGGCGATCGACAATACCTTTACCCCTGTGACCTATGATCCCCAGTATATCCTCATGGTCAACAAGCTGAAGAAGTATTTCCCCATCAAGGGCGGCATGGTGTCCAAGACGGTGGGCTATGTCCGGGCTGTAGATGGCATTACCTTCAACCTCAAGCGTGGTACCACTATGGGCTTGGTGGGCGAGTCCGGCTGCGGCAAGACCACTGCTGGCCGTACCATCCTGCGTCTGTCCGGTGACAAGACTGGCGGCCAGGTACTCTTCAACGGCCAGGAGGTCTATGATCTCAGTCCCAAAGAGATGCGTGCCATGCGCACCAAGATGCAGATCATTTTCCAGGACCCCTTTTCCAGCCTGTCTCCCCGTCTGCCGGTAGGCGAGATCATTGGCGAGGCTGTCCGGGAGCACAATTTGGTGCCCAAGGATCAGTTCGACGACTATATTGACCAGGTTATGGACAACTGCGGCCTGCAGCCCTTCCACAAAGACCGCTATCCCCACGAGTTCTCCGGCGGTCAGCGGCAGCGTATCTGCATTGCCCGGGCCCTGGCGCTGAACCCGGAGTTTGTGGTCTGTGATGAGCCGGTATCTGCTCTGGATGTGTCCATCCAGGCCCAGATCATTAACCTGCTGCGGGAACTGCAGGAAAAATACAACCTGACATATCTCTTTATCTCCCATGACCTGAGCGTGGTGGAGCATATCTCCGACACGGTAGGCGTGATGTACCTGGGCAACCTGGTGGAGTACGGTGCTACGGCGGATATTTTCCGCAATCCTCTGCACCCCTACACCAAGGCGCTGTTCTCTGCCATCCCCATTCCGGATCCTGGCGCCAAGATGAGCCGCATTGTGCTGGAAGGGTCTATCCCGTCTCCTGCCAATCCTCCCTCTGGCTGCAAGTTCCACACCCGCTGCGCCAACTGCATGGAGCGCTGCAAGGTGGAGGCTCCGGAGCAGAAGGAAATTGAGCCGGGCCACTTTGTGGTTTGCCACCTCTACGATAAGTAAGCCATGGCGCGCAAACGGATCTATGAAGATGACGACGGCCGCACCATTGCCGATATGAGCGGTCTGGAGAGGCCACGCCTTATTCTGCCGCGGCATTGGGATACAGTTCGGAAGCCGCCTGCGGCTCCTCCGGAGCCGGAGCAGGAGGAGAAGCCCCTTCGTCCCTGGGAGCAGCCGGGAGATGAGATGTCTGCCGAGGATCGGCGGGTGTATATTTTTGCCGCGCTGCGGGCCGGGCTTTTGATCGGCGGTGTTTTTATCCTGGCAGCCGTGCTGCTGATTTTGGCCATGCTTGCCCTGTGGACTTGAATAACAAATCTGCCTGCCGTAAGATTCTGCGGCGGGCAGATTTATTTTTGTAAGAAGGGCTTGACATAGTGGATAAAAACGAATATAATACAAAATGTGTCAATCTGTCGTCAGATATGACATACCAAAAGGAGATGATTCACCAACCGCCTGACCCCGCGGCAGATGTGCTTTGATGTACGTACTTGCCGTAACTGTGCTGGGTGGTTTTTTTGCGGTCTGAATCCAGTCTTACCCGATTTTTAAGGAGGTTTCCCTATGAAGAAGGACGTTGTCATCATCGGCGCTGGTCCCGCCGGTATTTTTACCGCTATCGAAATGCTGAAAAAGGGCAGCAAGCAGAACATCCTGATCGTGGAAAAGGGAAAGGCGGTGGAAGACCGGCATTGCCCCAAAAGCCAGACTAAGCAGTGCGTCAATTGCAAGCCCTACTGCCACATTACTACCGGCTTTTCCGGTGCGGGGGCTTTCTCCGATGGAAAGCTGTCTTTGAGCTATGAGGTGGGTGGGGATCTGCCTACTTTGATCGGTGCGGATCTGGCTCAGGAGACCATTGATTATACGGACCAGATCTATCTGGAGTTTGGTGCAGACACCCACGTGGAAGGCCTGGGCAACACCGAAGAGGTAAAAGCCATTCGTAAGCGGGCCATCCAGGCAGGACTGAAGCTGGTGGACTGCCCCATTCGCCACCTGGGAACGGAGAAGGCTCAGGATCTCTACTATGCCATCGAACAGTATCTGCTCCGCAACGGTGTTGAGATGATGTTCGGCTATGAGTGTACCAACCTGATCCTGGACGGGGATGTCTGTAAGGGCGTGTGTGTTACCAACGGCAAGGAAGAGCAGGAGATCATGGCCGACCATACCATCATTGCTACCGGCCGCCGGGGAGCAGACTGGCTGGAGAGCCTGTGCGCCGAGCACAACATTGCCCACCAGCCTGGTACTGTGGATATCGGTGTCCGGGTAGAGGTCCGCAATGAGGTGATGGAGACGGTGAACCGGGTGCTCTATGAGTCCAAACTGGTGGGCTATCCCAAGCCCTTCAAGAACAAGGTTCGTACCTTCTGCCAGAATCCCGGCGGTTTTGTCAGCCAGGAGAACTACGACAATGATCTGGCGGTGGTCAACGGCCATAGCTACAAGGAGCTCAAGAGCGATAACACCAACCTGGCCATTTTGTGCAGCCATAACTTTTCCTATCCCTTCAATCAGCCCATTGCTTACGCACAGAAGGTGGGTGAGCTGACCAATATGCTGGGTGCGGGCCACATTCTGGTTCAGCGGTTCGGGGACATCCTGGACGGTAAGCGGACGTGGCCCAAGGAGCTGGCCTTCTCCAACCTCCGGCCCACTCTGCCCGATGCCGTAGCTGGGGACATTACTGCTGCCATGCCCTATCGGGCCATGATCAACATCATCAATTTCATCCAGGCTATGGATCAGGTGGTGCCTGGCTTTGCCGCCACAGAGACGTTGCTGTACTCCCCGGAGCTGAAGTTCTATTCCAA
>JAGHHM010000134.1 GCA_017887695.1 Oscillospiraceae bacterium
CCGAAGTGCTCCATCTCATAGGGAAACGAACTGAACCCCCAGGGGCACTACCGGTACGGAGCAAATGAAACAGCCGCAAGTCATCGAACGATGACTTGCGGCTGTTTCATTTTCAAAGAACTTCTCCCACCTTAGTCAACATAGAATCCAGATTGCAGTATAGAATCGAGCATTTGCATACGGGTAGTAGGAGCGAACTCACGCACCTTGCGGCACTGGCCCCTAAAGGTGATGTCACCTTAGTGAAATAACGACTGAAATCATTATGAAACCCTGTGTAGGGCTAAGCCCCATAGGTACACGATGTGAACCTATGGGGCTTAATGCCATGAATGGACCAAAAGATATCCGTAAGGCATTACCAGTTCAGTGTATCCCAGATGAAGGAGTACAGTGTCGTATAGCTGCCAGTGGCATCCCCCAGAAACTCCCGCACCACATACTCCGCCTGATCCGCCCAGCACTTCTGGTAGGGCTCCATCACATAGAGGTAAGGGTAGCTATTGTACTGGATGTACTGGTTGCCAGAGAATTCCGGCAGCATCTCTGCATCACACAGCGTCCAGAAAAGCAGCGCATCCCGGGAGCAGAAGAACACATTATCCCGCACCGCGCAGCCCTCCTGGGGATTGCTTCCTCCGTCCACGGCAAATGCACAGGCCTCATTGAAGGAATTTTCTGCACCCAGTCCGGAAAAGAGGACGATGTTATTTTCGAAGGTGCAATTTCTGAACATAAAGGATTCGTCGGCATCTTCGGCCCGGTTCATATAACCCAGGCTGGAGCCCACGTGGTAGAGAAGATTCCCGATGTAGTGGATGTCCTCCGGGGCCGGGCTGTCGCTATTGAGCATTTCAATGCCCAACCCGCATTCTGTGATGTTATGGATATAGTTGTTTTGCACGGTCACATGGCTGCTGGCTCCGTTGATGGCGTCTCCGAAGCGTGTCACACCGCTTGGATTGCCCACCAGATTCTCAAAGCTGTAAGAATAGATACAGCCGCCGATCCACGCCACTTCACAGTTTTGCACCTTGCAGTTGTCCGCGTTATGTGTGTATGTAATGGTGCTCTGGGACAGTCCAATATAGAGGTTGTCCAGCACGGTTCCCTCCGCCAGAACCTCCACAACAGGCACGGGAGTCACAAATTCAATGCTGTCGTAGATCTCACCAGGATTCCCCGCGTCGCAGCGGAAGTAGAGGGGGCCCTGGGTCCGGTACGCCAGGCAGCCCTCGTCCGTATATTCTGCGTAGGCGCCCATGAGGTAGATGGGCAGGGTGTCGGGCAGCTCGCTGTCTGCCTGGGAGAAGAAGGTGAGGTCCCGATCCAGCTGCTCCTTCACTACGAAGGGATCAGCGGAAAGAATTGTATCACGGGAGATTCCTTCGCCAATGGTTTGGTTATCCGGGCCAACATAGTCCAGATACTGCGCTCCGTCCCAGAAGCCCAGAATCTTCTCAGCCGATTGCTTCTCATCCAGCACGATCATCCCGCAGTCGGGCAGGTCCCGGTAGAATACCCAGATGTTGTCCGTTCCTTCCAGCAGCGACCACTTGTCCGGGTCCGCCCCGTTTTCCGGCGAGCCGATGAGCCGGGGTTTCGCTCCCTCGCCGTAGGCAGAGTAGGTCACGTATGGCTGGGGAAGCAGCATTTCGTTCCGCCAGGTGTCACCCCGCCGGAAAAACACCGCGTCTCCCTTTTGCATCTGCGCGCTGTTCAGCCGGCCAATGGTGGCCCAGGCGGTTTCCGGACTGGTCCCGTCGGCGCTATCATCGCCGTCGTTGGAGAGATAATAAGCGGTGCCCGTATACTCAATCTGCGTTTCACTGTTCAAAATAGCTTGGCGCTGCTCCTCAGCTTGCTCCAAAATTTCCTTTGCCACGGCGGCGGAGGCCTCATCCTCAGGATACAGGGCGGCAATTTCCCGATTGCTTTCGTACAGGCGCAGCACAGCCACGGCGGCCTCCCGATAGGTCAGAAAATCCATGAGTCGCAGGTAGGTTCCCCCTTCCGCATCAATATCCAGAAGGGGCTTGCCGCTGACCCGGGAGAGGCGGCTGCTCCCATAGTTGATTCCGCCGTGAAAATGAGAATAGACCTCACTGTCGTAGACCCAGGCTTCTGTCATAGCTTCACTGGGCTCGGAGAAGGTGTCCTCGCTCCAGCCGTCCGTTTCCTCCCAGCCCATGGACCAGAAGGCAGACCAATCCACGGACTGATTGTCCAGAGTGGGATATCCGCCGTCCGGCAGGGTGGCGATGTCCATGGCCACCGCCGCGTACAAAAGCTGAATCGCCCCGTGAAATCGGAACACGCTGGCGTCATCGCCCTCTTTGGCGTAGGAGGTGTTTTGCCATGTCTCAATAGCCTCCGGTTTATAAAGCTCTACCAGCCGGGTCAGCATAGCGTCAAATTCTCCCTGCGTGACATTCCGCTCTGGATCGTCCGTCCCATCGGCCAGGCCATACCAGACCGCACGCTCATATTCGTCCGTTGGCATGGGGGCGTTTGAGGGCTCCTTAGCAGAACTGGCGATATCACCTTCCGCACCCCGTCCGCAGCTGGCAAGGCAAATACACATTGCCAAAGCCAGTATGAGTGCAATGCGCCTCTTTTTCATCGTGCATCCCTCCATTGTTCAGAATATTGCGTTGGGACATTGGAAACCGGTGGAAATTCCGCTTTCGTCCATGCCACAGCCAGACCCAATCAGCCCTCGATCACTACAGCTCCATTATCACCCAGAATCGCAATGCCCTCTGTCAGCGTAAGGGCGGTGCCGCTGTCCGCCAGGTAAAGGCCGGTACCACCGGGGTTCTGCATATAGGTGTTGTCCGTGAAAATACGGCTGTATTCTTCTGAGTACCGGTCCACCAGGATCAGCGCTCCCGATGCAAAGGCAAAGGTGTTGTTCCGCACCTGAACGGTGCCGTCATGAGCGCAGGGCCCACCCTGGAGGACAACCGCGTCACAGAAGGCCTCCTCCCAGGCGCTGTTGAACCAGTTGTCCTGACCGGAGTACAGCACCAGATTGTCCTCTACCACAATATTTCGGAAGATATGGCCGTCCACCACCTCCTCGTCCCAGTTGCACAGGAGAATGGCTTGGGTACAGTATTCTATAAGATTGCCGGAGATGGTATCGTCCGTCATGGCGGGACAGTCTGCAAACAGCTCCAGGGCGATACCCTCCTGGAAGGTGTGGTGGACATAGTTGTTCCGAACGGTGATCCCACTGCCGTTGAAGGCCATGCCTCCCCCGTTGCAGCCCATGGAGCCGCAGTTGTAGGAGATGTGGTCATCAGATCCGGCATCGGGCACATATCCGGTGACATTCCCGCCCATAAAGCCCACCTCCATGTTCTGAATGACGCTGTGGTTGCCGGTGGGAACGCCGTCAGCGCTGCCGCTGACGAAGGTCATGGAGGAAAAGAGAATGCACAGGTTGTCGTACACCTGGCTGTCGGCAAAGCCATCCACCAGGGGGAAGGGCTGGATGAACTCGATGCTGTCGTAGAGCTCCCCCGGATTTCCAGCGTCACAGCGGAAGTACAGCCTGCCTGTCACATAGTCGTAGCCGTCGGTGTCTTCATTCCAGGTGTGGAAGATGCGGTCGTTGTAGAGGCCCTGACGCCCCTCCGGGTAGCGCAGGTCGGGGAAGCAGTACAAATCGGGCAGGTGCTCCTCAACTGAGTAGACGGTCCCCTCCTCCAGGGGCCAGTAGTTCTCATCCACCACCAGATATTCGCTGCCGTTCCAGTAGGCCTTGTCCCGGTTTGCCACGGTCTCCTCGTTTAACACGATGCCGGCCACCTCGGTCATCTCGGTACAATAGACCCAGATCTTTTTCCCGTCCGCCCCCTCATAGGCGAGACTCCACTTCTCCCCGCCGGCCCCGTTTTCCAGGGAGCCCAGAAACCGGGGCTTTTCCCCCTCCCCGTAGGCAGAGAAGGTAATCCCCTCTGTCCACACGGCCGAGCTGGGCAGACTGACCCCCCGCCACACGCTGCCCCGCTCAAAGAACACCGCGTCGCCGTACTGAAGCGTCACGTTATCCAGAGCCGCCGGGGTGGCAAAGGCGGTCTCCGGGCTGAGGCCGTCCTGATCATCGCTGCCGCCGTTGGAGACATAGTAGGCCGTGCCGGTGTAGGTCTCGCCCTTGACGAAGGTATCACTTTTGACGATGGCCGTTTCGCTGCTCCGGATGGCTTCCCGGCGCTCGTCTGCCCGGGTCAGGATCGCCTGGACCTCCGGGTTGGAAAGGAAGGCCTTATCCCGGGCTTCTATGGCCGGTGCGGCACAGCTCTCCTCCGACTCATACAGCCGCAGAACCGCCAGCGCGGCCTCCTCTACGGTAAAGGGCTGTTCCAGCCGCAGATCCCCGACCTCGTCAAACTCCAGCAGTGGAAGACCGGACACCAGGGAGATCCGCCGCTGAGAAAAGTCATAGGCCGGACCCACATGGTTGTTGTCCGCGCAGCCTTCTCCCAGATCAATGGGGGTATCCCAGTCAAAGAGGGGATAGTCCATGGTGACCACCTCCCACACCCGACCGGCGTATTCTCCAAAACAGTCTCCGGCCAATGCGTTAAAGGAGGCCAGCCCCATGGCTTTTGCCCCAAACAGCAGCGCCACCATGCCGTCGTCCCGCCGCATTTCTTCCTCCGGCGCGTCGACTGTCTCCTCCTCCCACGCCGACAGCCTGCTCTCGTCATACAGGGAAATAGCCTTCCCGAGCATGGCACAAAACTGTGCCCAGGTAACGGCGCTGTCCGGATCCCCTGCATCCTCCGGCAAAAAATCATACCAAGCGGCGCGCTCCAGTTCGTCTGTGGGTATTGGCTCGTCTGCAGTCAGGTTTGCCGCCCCAAAAGAGACGCTCGTCCCCATGTTTCCGCCACAGGCTGCAAGGGAAACCAGCATACAGCCCGCCAGCAACAGCACCGTCAACTTTTTCATCGTGCATCTCTCCATTTGTCTGCATATAAAAATGACAGGATTCTATCCCCACTCGTACAATGAAACGAACACAAAAGCAAAAACCGCCAAGTGGCCGTGCACAGCTCCGCAGACCTCAAATAATTGAGAAATGGCCCGCCGCCATTCACATTAGCAACGGGCCTTTCCCACGGTTACGCAGTCATTCTAAAACTTCTATGCTGTCATCTTCACCGATGGCCAGCTTCATATAGGACATGCCGTCATTCCCACAGATGCTGTAAACGCCCAGGAGGGCCGTATCCGGCGCAAGCTCCTCTTTACTGTAAGTCGTGCCGTTAAAGACGAAATCGGGGCCATCGGTCACCACACCGACGGCGTATTCCGTATCCACTGTGACATCTTCGCAGGAGACGAACACTTTGACGAAGTTGTCCTCCAGCCCCATGTCCTCTCCGGCTCCGGGCGTAACCTCCTTACAGGTTACTACGGACCCGTCCCCAAAAGAGCAGCCGCCGCCTAAGCTGACCATCGCGTGATAGTCGCCCAGGATCGTAAGACCGCCGTTGAAGGTGCAGTTGTCAAAATAGATGCCGCTGCGCAAGTCGACGGTGCCGTCCCGCGTGCTGGCAGGATCGACAGTGACTGTGACCATCTGGTCAAAGGTTACATCATAGACTTCGGTTGTTTCCCCCGCCTTCAGCTGGTAATCGTACTGCACCTCGTTAGTCTCACTCTGCGTGGGATCGGAGTTTTCGGTGGAGGCGGGGGTATCTGTACCCGAACAAGCGGCAAGGGCCAGAAGCATGACCGCCATAAGGAATATAAACAGCTTTTTCATGATCGAAGTTCCTTTCATTTTTGGATTTTCCCCCACATGTATGCTGCGGCAGAATTTCAGATCGTTTTTTAAGTTGTTTGTGTCCCGCCGCTGCTGCCCAGGGCCCCGGCCAACTGCTGAAGGTTATGCCGTTCACAACAGTACCGCCTTTGACCACAGCTGTCTGACGGCCACGGATGGCCTTCTCGGGCTTCTAAGCCTGAGAAACACGTTCCGGGAATCAAATTCACTCCAACTGAGATCCGCTCAGCCACAAAGCGACGGTCTCCTTGTCAAACTGATCCTCCGGAGCAGTGAGAAAGATACTGCCGAAGGACTCCTCGCCCTGGAGCAGCACATAGTAGCACAGCTGACCGTCCTCCTGGGTAAACTGGGCGGCGTAATTTCCGTACTCGTCGTAGTCGAACACCGTCCCCTCGGGCACGGAGTTCTGGACACCGCTGCGGGTGGAGTAATCCTCCAAGTCGGCGGGCAGCGCCACGCCTGCCATCTCATAGGCGTCTGTACCAAAACGATTGGCCTGAATGTAATAGCTGTCCTTCTGGAAGGTGGCGTAGCGATTGGGCAGAGGCTCAGTGATTTCACCGGAGTCCATGGTGAAGCCCTCAGGCAACTGGAAGGTACCCAGTCCCTCCACGGTGTACGCCACCAGAGTCTCTTCTTCCCCAGCAGCGTCATCCTCCTGAACAGAGGTGCCTGTATTTTCAGAGGTTTCTGTGGTGTTGGTCTCGGCCTTTTGTTCCGTCTCTGCGCTTTCGCCGCCGCAGGCGGTCAGCGCCAGCAGAAGGCACCCAACCAAACAAAGGGTGAGTATGTGACTTCTTTTCATGTTTATCCTCCCTTATGGCCAGCCGCAGCTGGAATTTTATTCAGCATACCATGTTAGGAGGAAAAAGTGGTGCGCAAACTGCATACTTTATTGCTATTCAAACACGATCTCAAACGGTGCCTGTTCCAGTTGATCCTGCGTCAAGGACTGATGCTGCTGGCTCAAGATCAGCCGCTCCAGCCAGGGGCAGTCCAGCAACGGGGTGAGATCAGTAATAGGGTTATCCTTCAGAATCACTTCCGCCAAAACCGGCAGATCCGGCAGGAACGATAGCTCCCTAAGGCCGGTCTCCCCCAGATTCAACGCCCTCAGACTGGAAAGATAGGCCAGCGCTGCGGGATTTAAGAGCGTGCAGCCGCACAAATCCAGTTCCTGAAGCGCCTGAAGCTCCGTTAACTGGGCCAAATCCACCCCTGGGGTGGAATAGAGGCGCAGCTGCTCCAAATTGGTTAGTCCTGCCAGCGTTTTTGCCGCTCCCTCCGGCATACTGCCGGTTATCAGTTGGGTAAGGTTGGGACAGGTCTCCAGGGGCGTATAGTCATTCACCCAGGTGGTACGCACATTGAGCGACTGAAGTTCACTTTCCGCAAACACCTCCACTGAGGTAATCCCCGTGGCCTCCAGTGTCACCTCCCGCAGCTGGTGCAAATCCGCCAACACCTGCACCGAGCGCACCGGATTTTCACCCAGATCCAGCACTTGAAGCTCGGTCATCCCGGACAGGGGGCTGAGATCGGATACCTCATTTCCTGTGAGACTAAGATACTCCAGAGGCAGCTGAGCCAGAGGAGACAGGTCGGAAATTTGCTGATAGTCCAAAATAAGTACCTTCAGATTGACACACTGTTCCAGCAGTGCCAGATCCTCATCGCTGATATCCCCATGGGCCCGCTCCTCCATATAAAAGTCGTGGGCCCAATTGACCATTTCCTCATGCTCACGGATGGTGCCTACCAGTTCCTGTCCGCACACCAAGAGCTGCTCCACCTCTCCCAGTCGCTCTACAGGAATAGGTTCTCCCTCCTCCAGCTGTAGCTCCTGGCGCAGCGCATCCTCCAACAGGGAGGACTGGACCTGCGCTTCACCGGCAGGTGGCCATAGCAGCAGAAGGAGAATGGCTGCACACAGTACTCCTCCAGCAACTCCTGTCATAAGACCCAGCCGGGGGTATTTCAGTGCCCGGTACACCGCCCGGGCGGAGGCATAGCGGTTTTTCGGGTCAAAGGCGGTGCACCGCCGGATCACACGGCATAGATAGTTAGGACCGATGTCCTGTTTGGAGGGTTCAAAGCTGCCGGTGAGTAAAAAACGCATGAGCACGCCCAAGCTATAAACGTCGGAGCGCTGATCGGTCTGCTGATAGCCAAACTGCTCCGGCGGCGCGGTGACCTGGGTTCCAAGGAACACCGTATCCCCCTGCTGCTCTGGCTGGTAGCGCCGGGCTGCCCCCAAGTCAATGAGGTGGCATCGACCTTCGTGGTCCATGACCACATTTTGAGGCTTGACATCCCGACAGATGACCGGCGGAGTTTGACTGTGCAGATATTCCAGCACCTGGCATAGGGATAACGCTGCCTCCCGTACCTTGTCTGGAGAAAGGAGGCCCTGGGCCGTTACCTGCTCATGGAGGCTGACACCGTCCACATACTCCCGGATCAGATACTCCATTCCCTCCCATTCCAGATAGGCCATGGGCCGGGGGAGCTGCGGATGCCGCAGCCCCCGCAGCAGTTCATACTCCTGTTTCAGGGCATCCTCCCGCCCCGCGGGCTGGAGTTTCAGCACCGCGGGCCATCCGGTCCGGTCATGGACCAGATACACCTGCCGTTCCCCGTCCTTCAGGCAGGCCTGCAGGCAGTATTGCTCCCTCAGGCCGGGAGGCAGCGCCAGCTTGTCCAGCACCTGTGCCTGGTACTCCCGCAAAAATTGTTCCCTCATCCCCATATCAGCTCTCCCTGGCATAGAGGCTTCTCTCGGACAGAGAGACAAGCAGGTCCTCTGTTTCCAGAAGGGTCATGTGCTGGTTCAGGGCAAAAATCACTGCCGCGTCTCGGCGTATTTTGGGGTAGAGTGCCCCGCAACCGCCCACCGCCAGCAGGCGCTGGACCTCTTTCAAGGAAAGTCTCAGTGCCAACGCCGTACGTAGCAGGATGTCTCGGCCCGGGATTCGCTCCCCCCGCAGGACCTGATATGCGTAGGACTTACTGATATCGGCGGCAGCGATCCACTCCGGAGCGGACAATCCTTTTTGCTCCAACAGCTCCCGAAGGACTTGCGCGCAGGTGGGGGCCGTCCGCTCCTGTTCCAAAACAGCCTTACCACTCTCTCGGCTGCGTAGATTATGGAACAATTTGCTTGTGGTTTCGGGCATATACTCCTCTCCTCTCCATCATTGCTGGAAGCCCACCTCAGCCAGTTCGACTGAAGAGGCGAAATTGTCTATAACCATATCCAAGGGAGGTGCCCTTGGGTATGAGGTTTGGAACTACGTGTCTTGGCCTGTATCTTGAGGTTCGTGGAGGATACGATATACATCGGCCAGCATAACAATCCTGCACAAAAACCCCTGAATCAGCTTCTGGGAGTCCAGCCATGTGGACTGGGGTGAAAGGTACTCCATCTCTCTGCTGGCCTCCCGGCGTGCGGCTTGAATGGCTTTCTGGATGGAAAGCCATTCGCCGTAAGCGCCGCCGTTCAACTGCTTTTTCAGTTTCCGGATGGCGCTCTTATACGCTTTCTCCGCGCCACTGGGGCCGTTGTAGTTGAGCCGGATAGCCAGTTCCTGAAAGGTCATGCCCTGATCGTTGGGCTGACCGATCCCCAGATAACAGCGCACCAAATTCAGCTCTCTGGGGCTCAGCTGCTCCTCCATACGCTGGAGGAGCAGCTTCCGGCGCATGAAGCGGTCATAGGCCTTGGCGGGGTCACCACCACACCCAAGGTCAAAGACACGCTCGCCCAAAGACTCAATCTGAAACACGGTACGGTATTCCTCCAGCAGACGCTTGGCTACTTTGGCGGAGACCGTCAGCTTCTCCTGAATGGCTGGCAGTAGATCCGTTTCGATGTCCCGCTCATGGGTGGCATAAAGGAAAGCCACCTGGCGCAGCTGGCGGTAACGGTCCAGTGGGAGCGACAGAGAGAAGGAACCCTGGGCG
>JAGHHM010000135.1 GCA_017887695.1 Oscillospiraceae bacterium
CGGCTTATACTTGATGCATAAACCGGGTTTCTCGACAGGCTGAGAGGGGCCGCGGCATCCGCCTCGGCCCCTCTGTTGTCTGCCGGAAGCAAAGGCTTTATAAAATTTAAGGCAGAATTAAGAAGCCGTTTCTGTGCCGGGGCCCTCCCATGTGCTATACTGCACCTACTCAAACAATTAAGTTGGAGGAGGTCTCTATGGCATTTACCTGCAATACCACATACAATTCCAGAGCCTTGGCTGCCATGTCCAGAGTGGTCCGCAAGACGGTCCGGGTCAAGGTCAACCGCTGCGCGAAACTCTTTTCCTGGCTGATCATCGTCCTATGCCTGTCGTGTGCCTGTATCTCCTGGGAGGAACCCTGGATAGCGGCCAGCGACGCCGTGGTAGCCGTTTTGCTGCTGCTGATCAACTGGAAAGAGGACGCTATAAACGGCTTCTTTGCCCGGCGGAGGGCCATGCCCGGCATGGAAACCGCCAGCGCCGCCTTTTATCCCGACTACTACGAGGTGCGGATTGCCGGGGCTGTGACCCAGTGGCAGTACAGCAAGGTGCTGGTCCTTGCGGAGACGGGAGACTATTTTGTCTTTGCCCTGGGAAAAAATTACGCCCAAGCCTTTGAAAAGGCAGGGCTGGAGGGCGGAACGGAGGAAGAATTCCGCCGCTGGCTGGAGGAGAAAACCGGAAAACAAATGCGGAAGATAGGGAGATGACGGCGTATGGGCAAGGGAAACCATGGGGCAATGCTGGGTATTCTGGCGGCCTGCGGGGCTGCCGGGGCCATTTACAGATGGCATTATCGGATGCCCATGAAAGAGTATACCAGGTACGCGCTGTATATGGCCGCGCTGGATGATGAGATCTGCCGCAACGAGCTGGAGGGCAACCGGATCGGCGGGGAGACCATCGTCTTTCCCCCCAGGGCGGAGACCTTGCAGGAGCGCTACTATCTCTTCCTGCGGATGAACCGAAAAAAATACAGGGCGGCCTTGCGGGCGGAGATTGAGGCTATGGAGCGGCGGCTGCTGGAGTCCCGGCAGTATATCGGGCAGCCCAAGGTGGATCTGGAGGTGGGCTGGAAGGGGGAGGAAGACACTTGAAACCGGACGTTTTCTCTGTATAATAGAGAAAAAAGCCAGGAGGAGTGACCCCTGTGTCAAACACCACCAAGCAGGCTCTGTCGGCAGCCCTGAAACGGATGATGCTGAAAAAGCCTTTGGACAAAATCACCATCCGGGACATTGCGGAGGAGTGCGGCATCAGTCGTATGGCCTTTTACTACCACTTCAAGGATATCTATGATCTGGTGGAGTGGAGCTGTGTGGAGGATGCCGCCCGTGCCCTCCAGGGCAAAAAGACCTACGACACCTGGCAGGAGGGATTGTCGCAGATTTTTGAGGCGGTGCTGGAACACAAGCCCTTTATTTTCAACGCCTACCGCTGTATCAGCCGGGACCAGATGGAGCATTTCCTGTTCAAGCTGACCTATGGGCTGATCCGAGACGTGGTGGAGGAGCAGAGCCAGGGGGTGGAGATCTCCGAGGCAGACAAGGCGTTTATTGCAGAGTTTTATAAATACAGCTTTGTGGGGATCATGCTGGACTGGATCAAACAGGGAATGCAAGGGGACTATCAGACCATCGTGCAGAAGGTGAGCACCACCATGCACGGCAATGTCTCCAACTCCATCCATAACTTTGCCGTACAACCATAAGTTCTTTACAAAAAGGGCCTGGTGATTAGTTTTTTATCACCAGGCCCTTTTTGTAAATGGCGGAACGGGCAAAAACGGGGTAGGATAAAGCCACGATCAAAAGCGACGCCGCAGAGGCGGCGGAAGATAGAAAGGTGGCTATTTTTATGGCAAAGAATCTTGGAAAGTTGACGGCTGCGGCCGCCGGTCTGGCCGGCGCGGGTGCAGCTGTGGTGCTGGCCAAAAAGGCGACGCAGAATAAGAAGGCTATCAAAATGGCGGGGGAGAGCAGCTACCGCAACACGGAGCTGGGCCGCCATGAGAAGAAGAGCAAGGGCATCTACTACTCCAACGGCAATTACGAGGCTTTTGCCCGTCCGGAGAAGCCGGAAGGTGTGGAGGAGAAGAGTGCCTACATTGTGGGAAGCGGCCTGGCCGCCTTGGCGGCAGCCTGCTTCCTGGTACGGGACGGTCAGATGGACGGCTCCCACATCCACATTCTGGAGGCCATGGACATTGCCGGCGGGGCCTGCGATGGCATCTTCGACCCCAGCCGGGGCTATGTGATGCGGGGCGGCCGGGAGATGGAGAACCATTTTGAGTGCCTGTGGGATCTGTTCCGTTCCATCCCCTCTCTGGAGCGGCCCGGCGCCTCGGTACTGGATGAGTTCTACTGGCTCAACAAGCACGACCCCAACTACTCCCTGTGCCTGGCCACGGTGGACCGGGGCCGGGACGCCCGCACCGACGGGAAGTTCACCCTGAGCCAGAAGGGCTGCATGGAGATCATGAAGCTCTTTATGACCCCGGACGAGTATCTGTACGACAAGACTATTGAGGACGTATTTGACGACGAGGTGTTCTCCTCCACC
>JAGHHM010000010.1 GCA_017887695.1 Oscillospiraceae bacterium
CCATGGGGCCGTCGGAAGCAGCGATAACCAGGATAGCGCCGTCCATCTGGGCAGCACCGGTGATCATGTTCTTGATATAGTCGGCGTGGCCCGGGCAGTCAACGTGAGCATAGTGACGAGCGTCAGTCTCATACTCAACGTGAGCGGTGTTGATGGTAATACCACGCTCGCGCTCCTCAGGCGCCTTATCAATGCTGGAGTAATCGGTGTAGTCAGCCTTGCCCTGCATAGCCAGGTACTTGGTGATGGCAGCGGTCAGAGTGGTCTTGCCGTGGTCAACGTGGCCGATGGTGCCGATGTTGACATGGGGCTTAGTTCTCTCAAATTTCTGCTTGGCCATTGGGAATATCCTCCTTAACAGTTAAATGGTTAGTGAATGGATCAGCGCCAAACGTCATAACGCTGATATTTTACAACAGATCAGCAGAAAAAGCAATCCCAAACCGGGGCTTTCTCCCTATTTTGTCCCTTACTTCATAGCCCGGGCGCCCATGCGCTGGTCGATGATCTTATCCCGGATATTCTTGGGGATCTCGACATAATGGCTGGGCTCCATGGTATACTGGCCACGACCCTGGGTACGGGACCGCAGGTCAGTGGCATAGCCGAACATTTCGCTCAGAGGAACAAAGGCGTCGATCTGCTGTGCGCCGGAGCGGGCCTCAAAGCCCTGGATCTGGCCACGGCGGCTGTTGAGGTCGCCGATAACATCGCCCATATACTCTTCGGGAACGATGACACAGACCTTCATGATGGGCTCCAGCAGGGTGGGATCCGCCTTCTGGCAGGCCTCCTTAAAGGCCATGGAGCCGGCGATCTTGAACGCCATTTCAGAGGAGTCAACCTCGTGGTAGGAACCATCATACAGGGTAACCTTCACGTCCACCACAGGATAGCCTGCCAACACGCCGGAGAGCATAGCGCCCTGAATACCGGCATCGACAGCGGGAATATACTCCTTGGGCACCGCGCCGCCCACTACCTCGTTGATGAACTCATAGCCCTTGCCGGACTCGTTGGGCTCCAGACGGATCTTGACGTGACCGTACTGGCCCTTACCACCGGACTGGCGGGCATACTTGGTATCCTGCTGAACAGCCTTCTTGATGGTCTCCTTATAAGCAACCTGGGGAGCGCCCACATTGGCCTCCACCTTGAACTCGCGGAGCAGACGGTCCACGATAATCTCCAAGTGCAGCTCGCCCATGCCGGCGATAATGGTCTGACCCGTCTCTTCGTCGGTATAGGTCTTGAAGGTGGGGTCCTCCTCAGCCAGCTTCATCAGGGCAATACCCATCTTCTCCTGGCCAGCCTTGGTCTTGGGCTCAATAGCCACACGGATAACAGGCTCGGGGAACTCCATGGACTCCAGGATAACAGGATGCTTCTCATCGCAGAGAGTGTCACCGGTAGTGGTGTTCTTGAGACCCACGGCGGCGGCGATATCGCCGGAATATACCGTCTCGATATCTTCTCTGTGGTTGGCGTGCATCTGAAGAATACGACCCATGCGCTCCTTCTGCCCCTTGGTGGAGTTGAGAACGGCGGAGCCGGTGTTGAGGGTTCCGGAATAAACCCGGAAGAAGCTCAGGCGGCCCACATAGGGGTCGGTCATGATCTTGAAGGCCAGAGCGGAGAAGGGCTCGTCATCAGAGGACTTGCGCTCCTCCTCTTCATCGGTTCTGGGATTGACACCCTTGATGGGGGGAATGTCAGTAGGCGCGGGCATATAGTCCACGATGGCGTCCAGCAGCTTCTGTACGCCCTTATTGCGGTAGGAGGTACCGCAGACCACAGGGATCATCTCCACGGCCACGGTGGCCTGGCGAATCGCCTTGCGGATCTTGTCGGTGGGGATCTCCTGGCCTTCCAGGTACATCTCCATGATCTCGTCGTCGAACATGGACACGGCATCCAGCATCTTCTCGCGATACTCCTCCGCCAGGTCCTTCATATCCTCGGGGATCTCCTCTACCCGCATGTCCTTGCCCATCTCGTCATAGTAGACGTCAGCCTTCATTTCCACCAGGTCAATAATCCCGCGGAAATCGGCTTCCTTACCGATAGGCAGCTGGATGGGGACGGCGTTGCACTTAAGACGCTCGTCGATCATCCGCAGAACATTGTAGAAATCGGCGCCCATGATGTCCATCTTATTGATGTAGATCATGCGGGGAACATGATAGTGATCCGCCTGGCGCCACACGGTCTCGGACTGAGGCTCAACACCGCCCTTGGCGCACATAACCGTCACGCTGCCGTCCAGGACGCGCAGGGAACGCTCCACCTCTACGGTAAAGTCAACGTGGCCCGGGGTATCGATGATGTTGATGCGGGTCTGGGGGAACTGGTTCTTGGTTCCCTTCCAGTAGCAGGTGGTGGCGGCGGAAGTAATCGTAATGCCGCGCTCCTGCTCCTGGGCCATCCAGTCCATGGTAGCCGTACCCTCGTGGGTTTCACCGATCTTATAGTTCACACCGGTATAATACAGGATACGCTCCGTTGTGGTGGTCTTACCTGCATCAATGTGAGCCATAATGCCGATATTTCTTGTGTTTTCCAGTGATACCTTTCTCGGCATATTGCTTCTCCTAACTTACCAGCGGAAATGGGCGAAAGCCTTGTTGGACTCGGCCATCTTGTGAGTGTCTTCCCGCTTCTTCACGGCGCTACCAGTGTTGTTGGCGGCATCCATGATCTCGTTGGCCAGGCGCTCAGCCATGGTCCGCTCGCTGCGGGCGCGAGAGTAGTTGGTCAGCCAGCGCAGACCAAGGGTCTGACGGCGGACAGGACGGACATCCATAGGCACCTGATAGGTGGCGCCGCCCACACGGCGGGCCTTAACCTCCAGGCTGGGCATGATGTTGTCCATAGCGGTGGTAAAGACTTCCAGGGGCTCCTTGCCGGTCTGCTCCTTGACGATGTCAAAGGCGCCGTACACGACCTTCTGAGCCACGCCCTTCTTACCATCCAGCATGATGCTGTTGACCAGCTTGGTCACCAGGACGCTGTTATAGATAGGATCGGGCAAAATTTCTCTCTTGGGAACATTACCTCTTCTGGGCACTATGCTTCCCTCCTTCATTAAATTGATGAAATCATAGGTACTCTCCGGGCTCCCTGCCCGGCGTTCGGCCTGCCAAAGAGGTCACAGTTTATCGTTACAGAAAACTATGTCAACCTATTCGGCAAAGCGCTTGCTAAGGGTTGCGGGGCCAGTGATCTCCGCCTTAGCTGCAGCGGAAATTACTTGGACTTGGGACGCTTGGCACCGTACTTGGAACGGCCCTGCATCCGGCCCTGGACACCCTGGGTATCCAGCGTACCGCGGATGATGTGGTAACGCACACCAGGCAGGTCCTTAACACGGCCGCCGCGGATCATCACCACAGAGTGCTCCTGGAGGGAGTGGCCCACGCCGGGAATGTAGGCGGTGACCTCATAGCCATTGGTCAGACGCACACGGGCGATCTTACGCAGTGCGGAGTTGGGCTTCTTGGGGGTAGAGGTACGCACTGCAGTGCAGACGCCGCGCTTCTGGGGAGAAGGCAGGTTGGTCTCCTTGTTCTTCAGGGTGTTGAGACCATACTGCATAGCAGGGCTGGTGGACTTGTAGGTCACCTGCTCTCTGCCCTTGCGAACCAACTGGTTGAAAGTAGGCATAGTTTTCTCCTTTCTCAAAAAATGTGGGGAGCAAAGCTCCTGTTTATTTTTTACAGGATATCAAAAAATATCCTGGAAAAAATCAAGATTGCATTATTTTTTCAGCAATGTCACAACAGCGGCCCCCACCTGGATACCGGCAGCCTGTCCCAGTTCACGCATGGTACAGCTTTTTTCCACCGGAACCCCCTGGCTGCGGCACTGCTCTGCCAGAGGCTCTGTCAGTGCCGGGTCGGCATCGGCAGCCAGAAACACCTGCCGGGCTAGGCCGTCCCGGATGGCCCGGCGAGACTGCTTCACGCCGATTACCTTTTCCCTGGACCGCAGCTCACTCAGCAATGTGATTCCTCCTGTTTTTGACACGCCAAAATTCGCGGAAACATACCCGCGCAATTTTGAATTATAGCATAGGTCCTTTCCTTCGTCAAGGCTTTGTTTTGGGTTTTTTCTCAGAGAAAGGGATAACTTTCCTTTCTCCCATCAAGCCTCTTGGGACACAATGCCCAATTTGCACCATTCTTCCGTCCTTTGTAAAAAAGCGGGGAGGATCGCGTATGATCCTCCCCGCCTTTGCTTGGCGCTATACTGCGGTGGTTTATTCCGCAAAGTCGGCGCTTTCCTCCTCGTCAAAGGAAGCGGGCTCACCAAAGGCCCCGCTCTCCTCCTGCGTCTCTTCAGAAGGCAGCTCGGGCTCTTCCATATCAGGAACCACTTTTTCAGCCAGGTCCCGGTAAGCGCCAAGGCCGGCGCCGGCAGGGATCAGCTTTCCGATGATGACATTCTCCTTCAGGCCGATCAGGTGGTCTACCTTACCCTTGATGGCGGCCTCGGTAAGGACCTTGGTGGTCTCCTGGAAGGAAGCGGCGGAGAGGAAGGAGTCGGTGGCCAGAGATGCCTTGGTGATACCCATCAGCAGCTGGGTAACCTCAGCCTCCCGCAGGGGCTCGCCGTCCTCACGGACTTCACCGGCAGCACGACGGGCCTTGATCTTCTCGTTGGCCTCGTGGAGCTCCAGCACATCCACCATGGCGCCGCTGAGCAGGTCGGTATCACCGGCATCCTCCACACGGCACTTACGCATCATCTGGCGGACAATGACTTCGATATGCTTATCGTTGATATCCACGCCCTGCTGACGGTACACGCGGAGAACTTCCTGAATGAGGTAGTTGTGCACCGCGCTGGCGCCCCGGGTACGAAGAACATCGTGGGGGTTCAAAGCACCTTCATTGAGGGCAGCACCCTTCTCAATGACGTCGCCGTCACTGACCTTCAGGCCGGTATGGGGCACAGAATACATCTTGGTGTTGCCGTCGTCAGCCACCACATGAATGTTGAGCAGGGAGCCCTTGGCGCTCTCCTCAAAGCGGACACGGCCGCCGATCTCGGCGAGGGTAGCCATCTTCTTGGGCTTGCGAGCCTCGAACAGCTCCTCAACACGGGGAAGACCCTGGGTGATGTCGCCGCCGGCCACGCCGCCGGTGTGGAAGGTACGCATGGTCAGCTGGGTACCAGGCTCACCAATGGACTGGGCAGCAATGATACCAACCGCTTCGCCGGTGCCCACGGGGCGGCCGGAGGCCAGGTTCATGCCGTAGCAGCGGGCGCATACGCCGCTCTTGGCCCGGCAGGTAAGCACCGTACGGATCTCCACCTTGTGGATGCCCCGGGCCTCCAGCACCTTGGCGTCGGCCTCGCTGAGCATACGATCCTTGGGGCACAGCACCTCGCCGGTCTCGGGATCCAGAATATCGCTGACAGGGAAACGGCCCCGGATACGGTCGGAGAACTTTTCGATGACTTGGCCGTTTTCGCTGATCTCCTCCACCCAGATACCATGATCCACGCCACAGTCGTCCTCCCGGATGATCACATCCTGGGAAACGTCCACCAGACGACGGGTCAGGTAACCGGAGTCGGCGGTACGCAGAGCCGTATCGGCCATGCCCTTCCGGGCGCCTCGGGAGGAGATGAAGTACTCCAGCACGCTCAGGCCTTCACGGAAGTTGGACTTGATGGGGATCTCAATGGTACGGCCGGCGGTGTTGGCCATCAGGCCGCGCATACCAGCCAGCTGACGGATCTGCTTCATGGAACCACGGGCACCGGAGGTGGCCATCATATAAATAGGATTGAGCTCCTCCAGGTTATCCTGCAGGGCGTTGGTCACGTCCTCAGTGGTCTTTTCCCACTCATGAACAACGGCGCGATACCGCTCATCATTGGTCATGAAGCCCATCTTGTATTCATTTTCAATGTCGACGATACGGTGCTCCGTCTCCTTGATGAGTTCATACTTCTTGGCAGGAACGGACATATCGTAAATGGAAATGGTGATGGCGCCCCGGGTGGAATACTTGTAACCGGTGGACTTGATGTTGTCCAGCACCTCGCTGGCCACGGTGAAGCCGTGCTCCCGGATGGTGCGGTCTACAATCTTGCCCAGCTCCTTCTTGCCGCAGGTCATGTTGATCTCGTAGTCACAGACATGATCGTTGTCACTGCGGTCCACAAAGCCCAGATCCTGAGGAATGTTCTGGTTGAAGATAATCCGACCGGCGGTAATGTCCACCAGCTTCTGGTAGGTCTGGCCCTGGTAGGTGAACTCCCGGCGGACCCGGATGGGAGCGTGGATGCCGATGACATGGTCATTGTAGGCCAGCATCACCTCGTCCTCATTGACAAACACCTTACCGGCGCCCTCCTCCTTGTCGTTGACATAGGTGAGGTAATAGGAACCCAGCACCATATCCTGGGAAGGAACGGTCACAGGGCCGCCGTCCTGAGGACGCAGGAGGTTGTTGGCGGAGAGCATCAGCAGACGGGCTTCCGCCTGGGCCTCGGCGCTCAGGGGGACGTGGACGGCCATCTGGTCGCCGTCGAAGTCGGCGTTGAAGGCGGTACAAGTCAGGGGGTGGAGCTTAATGGCACGGCCCTCTACCAGCACCGGCTCAAAGGCCTGGATACCCAGGCGGTGCAGCGTAGGCGCACGGTTGAGCATGACGGGGTGGTCCTTGATGACCACATCCAGGGCGTCCCACACCTCGGCACGGCCCTTATCCACCATCTTCTTGGCGGACTTGATGTTGTTGGCAGCGCCATCTTCCACCAGCTTCTTCATAATGAAGGGGCGGAACAGCTCCAGCGCCATCTCCTTGGGCAGGCCGCTCTGGTAGATCTTCAGCTCAGGACCGACAACGATAACGCTTCGGCCGGAGTAGTCCACGCGCTTGCCCAGCAGGTTCTGACGGAAGCGGCCCTGCTTACCCTTAAGCATGTCGGAAAGAGACTTGAGGGCCCGGTTGTTGGCGCCGGTAACGGCACGACCACGGCGGCCGTTATCGATCAGGGCATCCACCGCCTCCTGAAGCATGCGCTTCTCATTGCGGACAATGATGTCAGGAGCGTTGAGCTGGATAAGCCGCTTAAGACGGTTATTGCGGTTGATGACCCGGCGGTAGAGGTCGTTGAGGTCGCTGGTGGCGAAACGGCCGCCGTCCAGCTGGACCATGGGCCGGATCTCAGGAGGAATCACCGGCAGGATGTCAATGACCATCCACTCAGGCTTGTTGCCGGAGAGGCGGAAGGCATCCACTACCTCCAGGCGCTTGACAATGCGGGCCTTCTTCTGGCCGGCAGCGGTCTTAAGCTCTGCATGAAGCTGCTCAGACAGGGGAATGAGTCCGTTGAGGCTGTCCATCTCCTCCTCCAGGGGAAGGAGCTTCTCGTCAACGGCAGCAATCTGCTCGTCAAGCCACTCCTGATTGGCGTTGGAGATCTTCTTGTGGGCCTCCAGCTCCCACTTTCTGTGCTGGAGAGGCTCCGCCTCCGCCATCAGCTCTACCTTGCGGCGGGACTCCTCGTGGGTCAGGCCCACGGTAGCCAGCAGTTTCTTCACTGCCTCGGCGCCCATACCGGCCTGGAAGTCATCCTCGTACTTCTCCCGCATATCCCGGTACTCTTTTTCAGAGAGGATCTGGTTCTTGATCAGCGGGGTCTCGCCGGGATCGGTAACAATATAGTTGGCAAAGTACAGCACCTTCTCCAGGATCCGGGGGCTGATGTCCAGCAGCAGCCCCATCCGGGAGGGAATGCCCTTAAAGTACCAAATATGGCTGACGGGGGTGGCCAGCTCAATGTGGCCCATACGCTCACGACGGACCTTGGCCCGGGTGACCTCCACACCGCAGCGGTCGCAGATCTTGCCCTTGTAGCGGATCTTCTTGTACTTGCCGCAGTGGCACTCCCAGTCCTTGGTAGGCCCGAAAATGCGCTCGCAGAACAGGCCGTCCCGCTCAGGCTTCAGGGTACGGTAGTTAATGGTCTCCGGCTTTTTTACCTCGCCATAGGACCACTCACGGATCATCTCCGGAGAAGCAATTCCGATCTTGATCGCGTCAAATGCTACATAACTCATTGTTCAGCTCCTCCTTCCATCAAAACTCTTCGCCGTCATCGCCGGCAAAGTCATCCTCATCCACATCCTCAATGCCAAAGCCGGATTCCTCAAAGGAGGCGTCGTCAGCCACATACTCCTCCCGGTCATCCCGCTCGTCCCGATCCGCATCCATGCGGGCCAGGTTGAAGGTGGTCATCTCGTCGTCGTCATCCTTGAGCTCGATCTCGTTGCCGTCCTTATCGAGGACCTGGATATCCAGGCACAGGCTCTGGAGCTCCTTGACCAACACCTTGAAGGACTCAGGCACACCGGGCTTAGGCACGTTGTGGCCCTTGACAATAGCCTCATAGGTGCGGACACGGCCGGTAACATCGTCGGACTTGACGGTGAGGATTTCCTGGAGGGTATAGGACGCACCATAAGCCTCCAGTGCCCACACTTCCATTTCGCCGAAGCGCTGACCGCCGAACTGGGCCTTGCCGCCCAGAGGCTGCTGGGTAACCAGGGAGTAGGGGCCAGTGGAACGGGCGTGGATCTTATCGTCCACCAGGTGGTGCAGTTTCATGAAGTAAACATAGCCCACGGTGACCTTGTTGTCAAAGCGCTCGCCGGTACGGCCATCGTACAGCCAGCTCTTGCCCTCGGGATCCAGGCCGGCCTGCTGAAGGGCATTTGCAATGTCCTCCTCGTTGGCGCCGTCGAAAATGGGGGTGGCTACCTTCCAGCCCAGGGTCTTGGCCGCGTAGCCCAGATGGACTTCCAGCACCTGACCGATATTCATACGGGAAGGCACGCCCAGGGGGTTCAGAACGATATCCAGCGGCGTACCGTCGGGCAGGAAGGGCATGTCCTCCTGGGGCAGAATCCGGGAGACAACACCCTTGTTGCCGTGACGGCCGGCCATCTTGTCGCCTACGCTGATCTTACGCTTCTGGGCAATGTAGACCCGGACCACCTCATTGACGCCGGGGCCCAGATCGTCGCCGCCCTCGCGGGTGAACACCTTGGCATCCACCACGATACCGCTCTCGCCGTGGGGCACCTTCAGGGAGGTGTCACGGACCTCACGGGCCTTCTCACCGAAGATGGCCCGCAGCAGCCGCTCTTCAGCAGTAAGGTCGGTCTCACCCTTGGGGGTAACCTTACCTACCAGGATGTCGCCGGAACGGACCTCGGCGCCGATGCGGATAATGCCCCGCTCGTCCAGATCCTTCAGGGCGTCCTCTCCCACGTTGGTGATGTCGCGGGTGATCTCCTCGGGACCAAGCTTGGTGTCACGGGCGTCAATCTCGTACTCCTCAATATGGATAGATGTGTACACGTCCTCACGGACCATGCGCTCGTTGAGGAGAACGGCGTCTTCGTAGTTATAGCCTTCCCAGGTCATGAAGCCAACCAGAACATTCCGGCCCAGAGCGATCTCGCCCTGATCGGTGGCAGGACCATCGGCCAGGACTGTGGGATCCTCCCACTCGCCCTTCTCATTCTGACGCAGACCGTGGACGCGCTCGCCCACGGACACGATGGGACGCTGGTTGATGCAGGTGGTATGGTTGGAGCGGAGGAATTTGACCAGCTTGTACTCCTTGGTCTCTCCGCTGTCATATTTCACGGAAATAGCAGTGGCGTCCACCTTCACGACTTCGCCGTCACCCTCCGCCAGGACCACAATCTCAGAGTCCAGGCAGATCTTGTGCTCCATACCGGTACCAATAATGGGAGCTTCAGGCTTCAGCAGAGGCACGGCCTGACGCTGCATGTTGGCGCCCATCAGGGCACGGTTGGCGTCGTCGTTGGGCAGGAAGGGGATCATGGCGGTAGCGATGGACACCATCATCCGGGGACTGATGTCCACGAAGTCTACCTTCTCCTTCTCCACGCCGATGATCTCGTCGCGGTGACGGCAGGTAATACGCTCGTTGATGAAGTGGCCTTCCTCGTCGGTGGGCTCTGCCGCCTGGGCCACAATATACTGATCCTCCACATCGGCGGTCATATATACCACCTCGTCGGTAACACGGCCGGTGGCGTGGTCCACCTTCCGGAAGGGGGCCTCGATGAAGCCGTACTCGTTGATCCGGGCGTAGGTGGAGAGGTAGTTGATCAGGCCGATGTTGGGGCCTTCAGGAGTCTCAATGGGGCACATACGGCCGTAGTGGCTGTAGTGGACGTCACGGACATCCATGCTGGCCCGCTCACGGCTCAGACCGCCGGGGCCCAGAGCGGACAGACGGCGCTTGTGGGTCAGCTCCGCCAGGGGGTTGGTCTGGTCCATAAACTGGCTGAGGGGGCTGGAACCAAAGAACTCCTTGATGGCGGCGGTGACAGGCCGGATATTAATAAGGCTCTGGGGCGTGACGATGTCCAGATCCTGGATGGTCATGCGCTCCCGGATCACCCGCTCCATACGGCTGAAGCCGATGCGGAACTGGTTCTGGAGCAGCTCGCCTACGCAGCGCAGGCGGCGGTTGCCCAGGTGGTCGATATCGTCCTTGGTGGTCAAGCCCTTGGCCAGGGCGTTCATGTAGTTGATGGAGGCCAGGATATCGTCAACAATAATGTGCTTGGGCACCAGATCGTCCACATGAGAGCGGATAGCATCCTTGAGGTCCTCGCCGGTGTACTGCTCCAGCAGCTCCTGGAGGACACTGAAGCGCACCCGCTCCTTGATTCCGCACTCAGCCTCGGGATCAAAATCCACATAGCGTCTGAGATCGCACATGTGGTTGGAGAAAATCTTCAGGGGCTTGCCGTCTACGTCCACAATAACCTCGTTGACGCCAATGGCATCCAGCTCACCGGCCTCGGCCCGGGTCAGGACATGGCCAGGCTCGTGGAGGATCTCGCCGGTAGCGGGGTGAACCACCGGCTCCACCAGGGTACGGCCGGAGGCACGGACCCACAGAGACAGCTTTTTATTGAACTTATAGCGGCCCACCATGCTCAGATCATAACGGCGGGGATCAAAGAACAGATTCCGGATCAGAGTCTCGGCGCTGTCCACCGTGGGGGGCTCGCCGGGACGGAGCTTGCGGTAGATCTCCAGGAGGGACTCCTCGTAGGTCTTGCAGGTATCCTTCTCCATGGTGGCAATGATGGTGGGATCATCACCGAAAAACTCCAGGATCTCACCGTCCGTCTTCAGACCGATGGCCCGGATCAGGCAGGTGATGGGGAGCTTGCGGTTTTTATCAATGCGGACCCAGAACAGCGCGTTGGTATCCGTCTCATACTCCAGCCAGGCGCCCCGGTAGGGGATCACGGTGGAGGTCAGGATGGGCAGGTCGGTCTTGGGATCGACTTCCTTGCCGTAATAGATGCCGGGGGAACGGACAATCTGAGAGACCACCACACGCTCGGCACCGTTGATGACAAAGGTGCCGGACTTGGTCATGAGGGGGAAATCTCCCATGAAGATCTCCTGCTCCTTAATCTCC
>JAGHHM010000136.1 GCA_017887695.1 Oscillospiraceae bacterium
AGGCCCAGGAAGCGGTAGACCTTGCCCATCCACTCGCTGTCGCGCTTGGCCAGGTAGTCGTTGACGGTGACGATGTGGACGCCCTGACCGGTAAGGGCGTTGAGGTAGGCGGGGAGGGTGGCCACCAGGGTCTTGCCTTCACCGGTCTTCATCTCGGCGATGCGGCCCTGATGGAGCACCACGCCGCCCACCAGCTGTACCCGGTAGGGCCTGAGGCCCAGTACCCGGACGCTGGCCTCCCGAACGGTGGCAAAGGCCTCGGGCAGGATGTCGTCTAATGTCTCGCCCTTGCTCAGGCGCTCTTTGAACTCAGCGGTTTTGGCGGTAAGCTGCTGGTCGGAGAGGGCCTTGTATTCCGGCTCCAGGGCCTCGATCTTGTCCACGATGGGATAGATCTGCTTGAGCTCCCGCTCACTGTACGTGCCAAAAATTTTCGTGATCAAACCCATTATCGAAACACTCCTCTTTCGTAAGAGTAAAAATCCACACACAAATACCGCGTACAGTATACCACAATAAAAAGTATTTGCAAAGGGGAAAAAGGGAGAAGTGGTGGGGGTTAAATGGCAAACTATGGTCAAAGCGACGGCAAAAGAGCGGAAAGAGGCAGGGAAAAGACGATTGTATTTTAGAGGGAAAGGCGGTATACTGTATACTGAATTGGTATGCGCCCTCACCGGCGGAGGAGGAAACAACAGTGAAACTCATGGTCATCGACGGCAACAGCATCATCAACCGCTCTTTTTACGGCGTGCGGCCCCTTACCACCCGGGAGGGCCTGCCCACCAACGCGGTATACGGCTTTGTCACCACCCTGCTGCGCCTTTTGGAGGAAGAGAAGCCCCAGGCCCTGTGCGTCACCTTTGACCGCCGGGAGCCCACCTTCCGCCATCTTTCCTACGAGGGCTACAAGGCCCAGCGCAAGGGAATGCCGGAGGAGCTGGCGCAGCAGATGCCCCTTCTCAAGGAGCTGCTGGACGCCATGAGCATCCCCCGATACGAGCTGGCGGGCTACGAGGCCGACGATCTCATCGGCACCATCTCCCGCAAGTGTGAGGCGGCGGGATGGGACTGCGTGGCGGTCACCGGGGACAAGGACAGCCTCCAGCTCATCACCGACCACACCATGGTCAAGCTGGTGTCCACCCGCATGGGACAGACCACCACCAGGGACATGACGCCGGCGGCCTTTACCGCCGACTACGGCTTCGCCCCCATCCACATGGTGGACCTGAAGGCCCTCATGGGGGACCAGAGCGACAACATCCCCGGGGTCCCCGGCGTAGGGGAAAAGACCGCCATGGCCCTGGTGCAGAAATATGAGAGCGTGGCGGCCATCTACGCCGCCCTGCCGGATATTGACGCCAAGCCCGGCGTCATTAAGAAGCTCCAGGCGGGGGAGGACTCCGCCCGCATGAGCTACCGCCTGGCCACCATTGTCACCGACGCGCCCCTGGACTTTGCCCCGGAGGACAACCTACGCCAGGCGGCAAAGCCGCAGCTGCGGGATGTTCTTCTGCGGCTGGAGTTTACCAAGCTCTTGGACAAGCTCCTGGGCCAGGTTCCGGCAGCGGAAACGGCTCCGGAGGCCCCGGCGGAGCTGACCGGCACCTGTGAGAGCGAAGTGGTGGAGTCGGCGGAGCGGGCGGAGGAGCTCCTGGCCCTCTGGCGGGGCCGCTCGGAGCCGGTGGCCTGCCTGGCTCTGCCGGAGCTGGGGGGCCTGTGCGTGGAATGGGGACCCGACGCGGCGGGCAAGGCCGCGGTGTTCCTCCCCGGTCGTCTCGCGGGCTACAACGACTTTCTCCGGGCCTTTTTCGGCTCGGAGATCCCCAAGGCCTCCCACGAGGTGAAGGACCTTACCCGGGCCCTCCTGGCGGAGGGGCTGCCGGCGGAGGGCTTTGTCTTTGACACGGCTCTGGCGGGCTACCTTCTGGACGCCACCGCCGGCCGCTACGACCTGGAAAAGCTGGCCATGAGCTGGTTCCATACCTCTGTCCCCAAGGCGGAGTGCTATCTGGCCCCGGAGGCCTTTACCGCTCTGGGGGAGGATCCCCAGGCTCTGGGGGCCTTTCTCAGCCACACCGCCCTGGTGGCGGCTCTCCACCGCTCCATGGCGCCCAAGCTGGCGGAGACGGGGATGGAGAAGCTGTTTTATGAGGTGGAGCTGCCCCTGTGCCGGGTGCTGGCGGAGATGGAGCTGGCGGGCTTTCGGGTGGATGCCCGGGCGCTGCGGGCCTTCGGCGAGACGCTGGACGAGGCCATCGGGCAGCTGGAGCAGCAGATTTATGCCCACGCCGGGCCCTTCAATATCAACTCCCCCAAGCAGCTGGGAGAGGTCCTCTTCGAGCGCCTGGGCCTGCCCGCCCAGAAGAAAACCAAGACCGGCTGGTCCACCAACGCGGAGGTGCTGGAGAAGCTGCGCTTCCAGCATCCCATTGTGGACGAGGTGCTGTCCTACCGGCAGTATGCCAAGCTGAAAAGCACCTATGTGGACGGCCTTCTCAAGGTGATTTCCCCCGACGGCCGGGTCCGCACCAGCTTCCAGATGACGGTTACCGCCACCGGGCGCCTGAGCTCCACGGAGCCCAACCTCCAGAATATCCCCACCCGGACAGAGCTGGGCAGTGAGCTCAGGCGGATGTTTGTGGCCGGGGAGGGCATGGTGCTGGTGGACGCCGATTACAGCCAGATCGAGCTGCGGCTCCTGGCCCACATTTCCGGCGACGAGGCCATGCGGGAGGCCTTCCTCTCAGGGGAGGACTTCCACACTGTTACCGCCGCCCATGTGTTCGGCGTGCCTCTGGGAGAGGTGACGCCCGCCATGCGCCGGGCTGCCAAGGCGGTGAACTTCGGCATCGTCTATGGTATCTCCGCCTTTTCTCTCAGCCAGGATCTGGGGGTGACGGTGGCGGAGGCCAAGGAGTATATGGAGGCCTACTTCGCCCGGTTCCCCGGCGTGAAGCACTATATGGAGTCGGTGGTGGAGAAGGCGAAGGCCGACGGCTTTGTGGAGACCCTCTGGCACCGCCGCCGGAGCCTCCCGGAGATCAAGGCTTCCAACTTCAATACCCGCTCCTTCGGTGAGCGGGTGGCGCTGAACATGCCTATCCAGGGCACCGCCGCTGACATCATCAAGCTGGCCATGGTCCGGGTCCACCGGCGGCTGAAGGAAGAAAATCTCTCCGCCCGTCTCATCATGCAGGTCCACGATGAGCTGATCGTGGAGTGCCCCGGCAGCGAGGCGGAGCAGGTAAAAGCCCTTCTCACAGAGGAGATGGAGGGGGCGGCGGTGCTGTCTGTGCCCCTTACCGCCGAGGCTCACAGCGGGAGCAACTGGCTGGAGTGCCACTAAGATAGGCTGTACCACGATAGGTTGCCGGTCATACCGGCGGCCTCGCCGTGCCGGGGAACGGCCCGGTGATTCTGACCGGCCCCGGCTGGGGCAAAGGAGACGCTATGAACTATCAACTGATCCCCATGACCAGTGAGCACCTGGACCAGGTGGCGGAGATCGAGCGGCTGTGCTTTTCGGACCCCTGGTCCCGGCGCATGCTCTCGGAGCACCTGGAAAACGAGTGTGCCGCCACCATCGTGGCCCAGGGGGAGGACGGCACCGTTCTGGGCTATGCGGGGCTGCTGGCGGTGCTGGACGAGGGCTATATCACCAATGTGGCCGTCCGGCCGGAGTACCGCCGCCAGGGCGTGGCCTCCCAGCTGCTGGACGCCTTCCGCCGCTTTGGCGAGGGCAGCGGCCTTTCCTTTCTCACCCTGGAGGTCCGCGCATCCAATACTGTTGCCCGGGCCCTTTATACCAAGCACGGCTATGCCGAAACCGGCTGCCGTAAAAACTATTACGAGCATCCCAAAGAGGATGCCATCATTATGACATTGGAGTTTACGCAAGATGGAACTGAGACTGCTGACGGCCGCTGAACTGGCTGCCGCCTATGATACCGACCTGAAGGAGGCCTTTCCTCCCGCTGAGCTCAAGCCCCTTTCTTCCATGGAGGATCTGAGGAGCCGGGGACTGTACGATCCCCTGTGCCTTTTTGATGATGACGGAGAGGCCATGGGATATATTCTCCTGTGGAAGCATCTGGACGGGCGCTACCTTCTTATTGACTACCTCTGTGTTCCCGCCCGCCGCCGCAACGGCGGCATTGGGGCAAAGCTTGTCCGCATGGCCATCGATCACTATCCGGTGGGGACAGTGTTCATTGGCGAGTCGGAGGCGCCCACCGGCGATCCCGCCCGGGATGAGATGATTCTTCGCCGCCTGGGGTTCTACAAGCGCTGCGGCGCTGTGACCCTGGGCTATGACTGCGCCCTTTTCGGCGTCCACTTCAAGACCATCTGCTGGGCGGAGCCCATGCCGGAGGAGAGTGAGATCCTCCGCAAGCACCAGGAAATCTACCTCAACCAGTTCGGGCAGGAGCGCTACGACCGCTACATCCAGCTGCCCCTGAAGCCGGGAGAAACCATCCGCCCGGTCACCGACTGGACGGAGGACTGACATGCGAAAGATCCTGCTGGGTACCACCAACCCTGCCAAGGCGGACTATTTTGCCCACATCCTGGAGGGGTATGACGTATCCTTTCTGACCCTGAAGGACCTGGGAATCGGGCAGATCCCCGACGAGGCGGGGAATAGCCCCCTGGAGAACGCCAAGGCCAAGGCGGCCTGGTACGGAAAGTTCTGGGACTATGTGATTGCCGCCGACTCCGCCTTATATATCCGGGAACTGGCCCTGGACGACCCCCGACAGCCGGGGCTTACTGTCCGCCGACGGCCCGACGGCCATGTGATGACCGATGAGGAGGCGGTATCCCATTATGCTGCTCTGGCCCATGAACTGGGGGGCCGGATGACCTGTTGGTACCAGGACGGTTATGCCGTGGCCAATCATGGCAAGGTTACCGGCTTTATGGATGACGGCCCCATCAATGATGTCTATCGTTTCTACATGGTGGACACCCCCTACCCCGGCTATACGCCGGGGTGGCCCCTGGACAGTATTTCAATCCGCCCCTCCACCGGCAAGTACTTTGTGGAGGACCGGGAGGCATACCTCTCTGCGGTGGATCAGGTGCTGGCCCGGGATTTTGCC
>JAGHHM010000137.1 GCA_017887695.1 Oscillospiraceae bacterium
AACAACGCCGACAAGATGATCATCAAGGGGGCCCAGGTGCTGCCCCACGCCCTGATCAACAACGTGGAGGAGAAGCTGGGCAGGAACGGCGAGAAGCTGGCGGAGTATGTGGCATGGCTCCGGGACCGGATCCTTTCCAACCGGGCCAGCGAGGACTATATGCCTGTCATGCACATCGACGTCTACGGCACCATCGGCGCCGCCTTCGGCAACAACAATTACAAGGCCATGGCCGACTATCTGGCCAAGCTGGAGGAGATCGCCAAGCCCTTCCACCTGCGCATTGAGGGCCCCATGGACTGCGACTGCGACCGTGAGACCCAGATGGTGGCTCTGGCGGGCCTGACCCGTGAGCTGGACGAGCGTGGCATCCACGTGGAGCTGGTGGCTGACGAGTGGTGCAACACCCTGGAGGATATCAAGCTCTTTGCTGACAACAAGGCGGGCCACATGGTCCAGATCAAGACCCCTGACCTGGGCGGCATTAACAACACCATCGAGGCGGTGCTTTACTGCAAGGAGAAGGGCATCGGTGCCTACCAGGGCGGCACCTGCAACGAGACCGACCGCAGCGCCCAGGTGTGCGTCCACTGCGCCATGGCTACCCAGCCCGACCAGATCCTGGCCAAGCCCGGCATGGGCGTGGACGAGGGCTTCATGATCGTCTACAACGAGATGAACCGGATCATCGCCCTGCGGAAGGCCAAAAACGGTCGGAAAAACTAATAGATATAACAGCTTACCCTGTGAATTGTGAATAGAAAAAGGGAGGACGGCGCCGCATTTGCGGCGCCGTCCTCTCTTTCTTTGGCGGCAAGGTCAGAACATCATCTGCTGGATGTACTGATCCATAAAAAAGGGGTTGGTGGCGAGATTCACCGTTACCGCCCTGTCTGCCATGCGGCAGCTTTCCTCCTGAAGGGGAAGGCTGCGCAGCAGCATAGCCGCGCCGGAGAGGGCGGCGTTGCCCAGCACGTCGCACCGGGACGTCAGCTCCGGGGGCAAAAGGCCGATAGCGGCGGCACTGTCCAGGGAGAGGTAGCTGCCAAAGCCTCCGGCGATGGCCAGACGGGCCACGTCCGTGGCTGGGAGCCCCGCCTCATGGAGCAGGGTTTCCATGCCGGCGCGGACAGCGCTTTTGGCCAGCTGCACCTGCCGCACATCCATCTGGGTAAAGGCTACGCCTTCGGCCAGAGGCCATTGGTCCTCATCGTCAGCCAGAAGGCCGGTTTCGTCCATCTTACCCAGCTTCAGAAGGCAGGCCAGCACGTCCGCCACGCCGCTGCCGCAGATGCCCATGGGGGCCCTGTCACCGATGGTGTGGACGGCGATGCCGCCCTTTTCCACCCAGGCGTGGTCAATGGCGCCGGGAGCGCCCTGCATGCCCTGGGACAGGTTGGCCCCTTCAAAGGCAGGGCCTGCCGCCGTGGAGCAGCAGGTGAGCACCCCCTTATGCCACAGGGCGATTTCACCGTTGGAACAAAGTCTGCCAGCAGGGCGGTATCCGTGCCGCGGCAGATGCCGCTGGCCATAAGGGCAGTGGTAATGTCGCCGCCCACAAAGGCGGACATACACCGGGGCAGATATACCGGTATGTCTGCCGGACAGGGGAGATCAAGCTTCCCGGCAGAGAAAGTGCGGCCAAACCGCTCTTTTACCGCAAAGGGGGCGGCGGCCAGGGGAGAGATATCCGTGGCGGTAAGGAGATGGAGCATGGCGGTGTTGCCGGTAATGACCATGCCGTCAATGTGGCTGACGTCCTTCTCTGCCTTCCGGCACAGCTCCTCCAGCAGGGTGGATACCCCCCGGCGGATGCACTGGGCCAGCGCCTGCCGCTCTCCGCCTACCGACCGGCCTACCCGGCTGATCACATCGGCCCCAAAGACGCCCTGGGGGTTGGGGGCCGAGGCAGAGGCGAGAAGCTGCTGACGGTCATAGAGCTGAGCGGCCAGAGTGGTGGTACCGATATCCACTGCGGCTCCCAGCTGGGAAAACATGGGATCGACAGCAAAGGCCTGCTCCGCGCCCTGGACGCAGATCTGGCTGAGAGTGCTGCCTGCCGGCAGGCGGACACAGACGTCTCCCAGTACCCGGGCGCAGCAGGCGAAACGGATTCCCTCGGCCAGCTCCCGGGGGGTAAGGCCTTTGACTTCTGACGGTGAGGGCTGGGACAAGACGCCCTGGGCCCACACGCGGCATTTCCCGCAGCGGCCCTGGCCGCCGCAGGGCATATCCGGCGGGTGTCCCAGCTCCGGCAGCAGGGAGGAGAGCAAGGCACCCTCCCGGACGGAATATACGCTGTCACCTGCCGGGGTCTGGATGATCAGCTGGGCCATGGATTTACCTCTTTCCCATCAGCACCGCCCCAAAGTAGGTGACGGTGTTGACGCCGTTGATATATTTCATACCCGCCTGGGGGGCCAGGACGGATACATTGATGCCATAGGCTTCCAGGCTGGACAAGGCCAGATCCGGATGGCGGCAGGGCTGATCGTCCTGCTTGGCGCATCGGGAGCAGACCCGGCATCCGCCGGCCCCCAGGAACAGGCAGTCCTCCAGGCCCAGGTCCGTAAACTTCCGGCGGACGGCGGCGGCCAGGCGGTTCATCCGCTCACCGGCGGCCATCATCCCCTCGAAGTCATAGCTGTCCTCCAGGGTATCCACGATCTGGTAGACCAGGGCGGTGCGGTATGTCCTGGCCTGACAAATCAGATCCTCCACCTTTCCCACATGGGGCGGGCACATCCAGCTGCGGCCATACATACCGCAGGCGTTGCTCTCACAGAGACTGCGAAAAGAGGGCTCAAAATCGATCTCATCCACCGGTACCGCGCCGGCTTTGTCTGCTCCCAAGGATATAATCACTGCCAACAGTTCTTCAGTAGTCATCATTTGATACGCTCCTGTCTGAAACCGGGGTCCGCCGAAAAGGCGGCCTGTTCCTAAGTGTACCGCCGGCGGAGGAATCTGTAAAGAAGGATCCGCTTCGCCGGAATGGATGGAAGGGAAAAGGACCCTCGGGGCTTCCGCCGGAAGACCGGCGGCCCCGGGGGCCCCATGGGGGTAGCGGCAGCGCCGTTTACTTGTGATAGAATTCCTCCACCGCCGCAAAGAAGGCGTCGATATTCTCCCAGGGTGCGGCGAGAGGAATATCACAGCCGGAGGAAATCAGGAAGTTGGGGTACTTGCAGCAGGCGTCCATGATGGACAGAGTATCCTGCCGGACCTTCTCGGGGGTACCGTTGCGGATGGCGGAGACAGGATCCACGTTGCCCATGGTGAGTACATCCCCGGGCATCTGCCGGAGCATATCCTCCATGGATACGGCGTTGCCGAAGTGGTAGGCGGCAGCGCCGGTCTCCAGGATCTGGGGCACCATGCGGCTGACGGCATCGCCGCAGTTATGGTAGATAACGATAAATTCCTCGTCCTGGACGGCGTCCACGATTTTCCTGATATAGGGGGAGGAGAACTCGCCGCAGAAGTCCGGGGAGAGGAGGCCTGCGGCGGGCTCGGCGATGACTACGCCATGGGCGCCGATGGCCTTGTAGGCCTTCACATAGGAGAGCAGGAACGCGGTGGCCTTCTCCAGGGTGGTGTGGACCATTTCCGGCTCCTCGTAGCAGTTGATCATCACCTGGGTCATGTCCATCAGGCGGCCTGCCAGGGAGAAGGGGCCGATGACGCCGGCAAAGATGGGCCGGTCGGTAATGAGCTTGAGGGCCTTGGAAATAGCCTCCACGTAAAGGCCGGTACGGCCGGTGCCGAAGGCGGGTACCTGAAGGGCCTCAGCGTCCTCGGGGGTTTCCACCACAGAGCCGATGACGGTAGGCACCTCGTCATCAGTGACCCGGATCTGAGCACCAAAACACTCGGCCTCCACCGACAGGTCCATCATGGATACGGCGGCGGCGGTGGGGCAGCGGCGGGCAATCTCATACATGCCCCGGGCCTGTACGTCGCTGTCGGCAATGAGATCCTTGACGGTAATGCCCATGAGCTGGATGGAGGGGAAGGAAAGGATGGGCATGGCCCGGCGCTTGTCCGCGGCCATCTGCTCCTTGAGCCAGGCTTGCATATTCATATGGCGGAAGCTCCTTCCCGATCAGGCCAGCATGGCCACGGCGGTGTCGGCGGCAGTGGCGGCGTCGGGGGTGTATTTGTCCGCGCCGATCTGCTGGCAGAAGGTGTCGGTGACAGGGGCGCCGCCCACCATGATCTTTACGCTGTCACGGATACCGGCGGATTCAGCGGCCTTCACCACGTCGCCCATAACGCCCATGGTGGTGGTGAGCAGGGCGGAGCAGCAGATGATCTGGCAGCCTTCGTTCTTGGCGGTGTCAACAAACTGCTCGGGGGACACGTCCACGCCCAGGTCAATGACCTCCAGGCCCTTGCCTTCCATCATCATCTTCACCAGGTTCTTGCCGATGTCGTGGAGGTCGCCCTTGACAGTGCCGATACATACCTTGCCGGTAGCCTTCACGCCGCTCTCGGCCAGCAGGGGCTTAAGCAGGGCGGTGCCCATGTTCATGGCCCGGGCAGCCACCAGAACCTCGGGAACAAAGGCCTCGTTGGCCTTGAACTTCTCACCAACCACGTTCATGCCGCTGATGAGCCCCTCCTCCAGGATCTGTCGGGCGGGAATGCCGTCGTCAATGGCCTGCTGGACCAGCTCCTTGACCACCTTGGCCTTGCCCCGCTGCAGATTCTCGGAAATGTCGTTCAGAATGCTCATGTCAACTTCCTCCCAAAATAGTAAAATGTTCATGAATGCCCGTAATAGCCGGCCTTTTTGCTTTTCTTACCATAAATATAGTATGGCAGATGCAGCTTGCCTTGTAAAAATGCCGAAAGTTTTGTAATTTTTTGCGATCTTTCCTTGACGTACAAAAAAATTTTGCTATGCTGTATAGGAAGGGCAAGCACAGCGGCGGAGAAAGGAGGCGGCAGATGTCCCGGGGAGAGAGCTTTGACCTGACACTGGCAAAAGCCTGCGCCAAAGCCTTTGCCACGGCCTGTGAAGTGGGCTGTGTCGTATCCGACGCCACAGGAGAGGTAAAGTATGAAAGCGGCCTGGGCTGTGCGTCCTGCGGGCTGTGCCGGGCAGCGGGCCGCAGGCCCGACGACTGTGTGCAGGCCCATATCTACGGAATGACGGAAGCAGCCCGCTTTGGCGGAAAATATATTTATCTTTGTCCTATGGGGCTTACCTGCTTTGTCTCGCCCATTCTGGGGGACAGGGCCATCGAGGCCAAGCTGACGGTGGG
>JAGHHM010000138.1 GCA_017887695.1 Oscillospiraceae bacterium
ATATTCCCCCCTTTCTCAGTCCGGGCCATAAAAAAACGTCGCTTTTCACAAAGAAATAGCGACGTTTTAGTGTAGGTTGGCTCGGTTTTGTTGTGTTTTATGATTATGCCCTTGTATAAAAACCTAAGGGCTTCTTTAGACCAAATTTCTAGTTATTATATGTAAAGAATCTACTATCATTTCTACACCTCTTGACTTCCTTTTGCGACAATACCGTCAACCTTACCCAATAGCTAGGTGAAAGATCCTTCTCTGTTTAAACCCTTCGGTTGGGCGCATCTGGATAGTTCCTGATGACCCTACCCTCTTTTCAGCATACAGGCGCAGTCTCTCCTTGGCAGAGACTGCGCCTGATTTGCGTCTTCTCGTTTCGCTTTCCTATTTCACCGTAAACAAATTGGAGGTCAGGCTGCCATTTGGCCTGTGACGGTTCTGCTTCTCCAGGAACCCCGCCCGGTACAGGTCATTCAGAGCGCGCTGCACGGTGCTGCGGGAGAGTCGGAGATCCCGGGCAATGGTGCCGATAGACGGCCAGCAGGCGCCTTCCCAATTGGAGCGATCCCGCAGGTACATATACACCACCACCGCCCGATGGGGCAGTTCCGCGGCGTAGATCGTCTGAAAATAGCTCATATTTTTACACTCCTGTTCTCACTTGGCCGGCAGGCCGCAGCCCATAGCGGGCGTCTATGGCCCGCTCCAGCTCCCGGCAGTCCGCATAGTACACCGGCCTGCGGCCCCGGTCCGGCATCTCGTAGGCTTTGCCAAAAGTGATGCCCCACTCTAGAAACAGCCGCAGCCGGGTCCGCATGGGGTGGGTACCGGTCTTCATCACGACAAATGTTCCCTTGGGCAGGGACTTCAGCTCGTCTGGCGTCAGCAGCGCCCGCTCCATCATCTGCAGCGACTTGCTGGCGCTCTCTTTTCCCTGGCTCACAGTGCCGGAGAGTACCGTCCGGCTTCCCAGGGCTTTGCTCAGCGCCTCCGCTGTCCGGCTGTTGGGGGCGAAGCCGCCAAAGACGGTGTCCTGGACATTGTCCATAATGATCTCCGCCCCTTCCTTGCCGTAGTTCTTCTCCAGCTGAGCCAGGGACTGGATGATGGGCACCAGGGTCAGGCCCCGGGACCGCCCCGCCGAAAACAGCGGCAGCACGTCGAAGGGCGGCATGGTGCCGAACTCATCGCAGAATAGCACCGCCCGGTTGGGGAGCCGCCCGCCGTTGTCGTCGGCTATCTTGAACAGTTCCCGGCTCAGGTTCTGGATCATGAGGCTGGCCATAAAGTTCTTGGTGGTATCCTCCTCCGGGAGAATAAGAAACATGGCGGAGGGCTCCCGGACAAAGGCCTCCGCGTCCAGGGAGCTGTCAAAGCAGAGGACCTGTTCCATCTCCGAGTCCAGGAACACGTTCAGCCGGGACATGGCGGTGGAGAGTACCGAGGCCATGGCCTGATCCGCCGCGTTGAGGGCGGAACCCGCCATCCATCTGGCCTTGTGATCAGACGGCAGTCGGCTCATGAGCAGCTGGAAGCGGTTCTTCCCCTTCACAGGGGAGGGCTCCAGAAGATCCTGGATCAGCTTGAACACGGACACGATGTGCCGCCGCTCCTTCCCGTCCCTGGGCGGCAGAAACTCCGCCAGCAGCAGGATGACCGACGCCAGCAGGCTCTCCGCCGCCTCGTAGAAATAGGCGTTCTGGCCACGGTTGCCGGAGTCGCCCTCCGGGTTCACAATGGTCTTGGCCAGGATCTTGGCGTATTTCTCCGCCTTGGCCTGGGCGGCCAGATCGTCCGGATTCTGGAAAACTCTGTCCATGTACCGATTGACAAGGGTCAGCAGGTTGCCGCCATCCGACCGGGTGGGATTGCGCAGGTCGATGACCGACACCTGAAAGCCGTAGCAGTCCCGGGCGATGGCACCGTAGTTCCGGGCCAGATCCCCCTTGGTATCCAGCGCCAGAAAGCTCATGCCGCTGGCACAGGCATACTCCAGATTGGGGTAAAGAAAGAAGGCCGTCTTACCCACACCGGAAGCGCCGATCATGAGACAGTGGACATCGTCGCTGTCCACCAGGGCGGTGAGGTTTTTCCCCGTCCCCACGCTGCCTAAAACCAGGCCCTGGGCGGTGGGACGGTCTTTGCCGCTGCGCCACGCCGCCGCCCGGAAGGGCACATGGGCATAGGTGTTCTTTACCTCCCGGTCCGTGGCCCAGCGGGCGGTGCCGTGCTGTCCGTCGCCCACAGTCCTGGACTTGATGCCGTTGAGGGAATCCCGACCGGACAGAGTTGTCACCGCCGCCATAAGTAATAGTGCCCCGCCAGCTACCACCAGCAGTGCGATTATCCGTTCCATCTGTTATCTCCTCCTTTTGACGTTTATTTTCATCCCCTCAAGGATAAGAGGGACAGCCGACGGCTGTCCCTCTTTGCAGGTTGTATGCTGAGATACCGGAAGATCATTCCCTGTTCTTTTCTCTGCTATAAATCCCTTCAGGTGGGCCTTCCGGACGGGTCACTGTGACCCTCCCCTGTCTGCTTTCCTTTTTGTTCCCCTATTTTATTCTCTGGTCGACCGGCCCAGCCGCTCTCCCTTTTACCACAAGCTGATCTGGCGCTCTGCCGATATGCGTACCAGTTCTGGGGGCACCACAGTCAGGATTTCTGCCGCGGCATTGGTGTCGGCAAGCCATCTGCGCCGCTGCTCCCCCGTCAGGATCAGCGGCATCCGGTCATGGATGGGCTGCATGGATTCGTTGGGGGCCGTGGTCAAGACACAGTAGCAGTCCTCATTGTCCCGCCGGTCATACAGCCCCGCCATATAGAGGACGCCCTGACCCGGGAGGGTAAAGAGATACTTTCGCTTATTGGCATCCCATTCGTAGAATCCAGTGGACGGGATCAGGCAGCGTCGGCTGCGGACGCTCTCCCGGAACATCGGTTTTGCCGCTGCCGTCTCTGCCC
>JAGHHM010000139.1 GCA_017887695.1 Oscillospiraceae bacterium
ATGTATCCTAAGGGATATGAATTTTGAGGAGGTTGTAACCTATGAGTGCATTGACTGACCTGATCTATGCCGGTTCCAACGCCGTGGCGGGGCTCACTGAGGGCGCTGTCAACGACGCCATTGCCAAGTATGGCGCAGATACCCCTGTGGCTTTCCCCGACACCGCCTATTTCTTCCCCACCATCTACGCCGCTACCGGCGTGAAGGTCAAGACCCTTGGCGATCTGCCTGCCTGTGTGGGCGTTCTCAAGAGCCTGATTACCAACCAGGACGATATCGCTCAGGCCCTCAACGCCGGTCTTGCCACCGCTGTGGGCGCCGAGATCATTGAAGGCCTCAAATATGTGGGCGGCGGCGATCCCTATGCTGAGGATTCCGGCATCGGCTTCGTTCCCGATCCCATTATCCGCTCTCTGGGCGTACCCCTGGTCACCGGCGACATCCCCGGCGTGGCCGTGGTCATCGGCAAGGCTGACAACGCCGCTGACGTGGCTGCCGTGGTGAAGGATTACCAGTCCAAGGGTATCCTTACCTTTATGATCGGCGACTGCATCGAGCAGGCTGCCGCTGAAGGCGTGAAGATGGGCCTGGAGCTCCGCGTGGTGCCCCTGGGCCACGACGTTACCAGCGTGATCCATGTGGTCACCGTGGCCATCCGTGCCGCCCTGATCTTCGGCAATGTCCAGGCTGGCGACCTGGGCGCCCTTCTCAAGTACACCAAGGAGCGCGTTCCCGCCTTCGTCAACACCTTCGGCCCCCTCAATGAGGTAGTGGTGTCCGCCGGCGCCGGCGCGATCGCCCTGGGCTTCCCCGTCATCGTGGACCAGGATATCGGTGACCTTCAGGTTCCCGGCGCTCTGGAGTATGTGGGCGACCACAGTGAGACTGTCAAGCACTCCCTGGCCCTGCGCAACATCAAGATCAAGGTCAAGGAGCTGCCCATCCCCGTAGCCTTCGCCGCCGCCTTCGAGGGCGAGATCATCCGTAAGAACGACATGCAGGTGGAGTTCTGGTCCAGCAAGAATGTGACCTGCGAGCTGGTGACCATGCGGGAGATGGATCAGGTGGAGGACCACAAGATCACCATCGTGGGCCCCGACATTGACAGCGGCGAGGTGGAGTACCCCATTGCCACCTATATCGAGGTAGCCGGCGCCAAGATGCAGAAGGATTTCGAGTCCGTCATCGAGCGTAAGATCCACGCCTGGTTCAACTACATGGAAGGCGTGATGCACACCGGCCAGCGCAACCAGATCCGCATCCGCATCAGCAAGGACGCTTTTGCCAAGGGTCTCCGGATGCACCACTTCGGCGAGGTCCTCTACTATATGATCATGGACGAGTTTGATGCCGTGGTGGACAAGTGCCAGGTCACCCTGGTCACCGATCCCGCCGAGGCCAAGCGGATTCTGGACGAGGAGGCCATGCCTGCCTACAACGCCCGTGACGACCGGCTGGGCTCCCTCACCGACGAGAGTGTGGATCAGTTCTATACCTGCACCCTCTGCCAGTCCTTTGCTCCCAGCCACTGCTGCGTGGTTACCCCCGAGCGTCTGGGCCTGTGCGGCGCGGTGAGCTGGCTGGATGCCAAGGCCACCAAGGAGCTCAACGACGCCGGCCCCTGCCAGCCCATCAGCAAGGAGGGCTGCACCGATCCCGTCAAGGGCTACTACCCCGATGTTGACCGCATGGTCCACGAGGCCTCCCACGGCGCCCTGGAGCATGTGAGCCTGTACTCCATCATGGAGGACCCCATGACCTCCTGCGGCTGCTTCGAGTGCATCTGCGGCATCGAGCCCTTCTCCAACGGCCTTATCATCGTCAACCGTGAGTACAAGGGCATGACCCCCACCGGCATGACCTTCGGCGAACTGGCCTCCATGACCGGCGGCGGCGTGCAGACCCCCGGCTTCATGGGCCATGGCCGCCACTTCATCGCCAGCCACAAGTTTGCCGCCGCTGAGGGCGGCGTGGCCCGCATCGTCTGGATGCCCAAGGAACTCAAGGACGACGTGGCCCCCCGGCTCAATGCCACCGCCAAGGAAATGCTGGGCATCGACAACTTCTGCGACATGATCGGTGACGAGACCATCACCACCGATGCCGAGGAGCTGCTCAGCTTCCTGACCGAGAAGGGTCACCCCGTACTGAGCCTGGAGCCTCTGATGTAACATCATTTTTCCCTGCCGCTCTCACCAGCATATTTGCCGGCAGCGGCAAGCCCCTTGATTTCTGCCCCCGGGAGACATAGTCTCCCGGGGGTTTACCCTTCTCCTGCCGCCCCCCCGCCAGAGGATCTGGCTGCCCCACCGCAGCCAGCAGCGGCAGGCCGTCCCGGGGCTCCCTCCGCCGGGCACTTTGTTACCATCTTGACAAACTTTGGTCTGCTGGATATACTGAATTTATCTGTGCCTTTGGCTTTTTTTGCAGAATACAGACTGGAAAGGAATGTCCGTCTATGTTTACCATTACCTTTAACATTGAGGGCAGCGAGCCTGTGGTTATCTCCGCCAACGCGGGGGAAAAGCTGCTGGACGTAGCCCGGAAGGCCAACGTGGCCATTGACGCCCCCTGCTCCGGCAACGGCGTATGCGGCAAGTGCCGGGTCCGCCTGGCCTCCGGCTATCTGGACGCCCCTATCAACCGTCACATCACCTCCGAGGAGTACGCCGCCGGCTGGCGCCTGGCCTGCGTGGCCCAGGTCAGCGGCGACGCGGTCATTGAGGTGCCGGATATCGCCTCTGCCTACCGCAACCGCATGAAGGTGGCGGATCTCAGTTCTCCGGAGGAGATCGCTATCTTTGAGGATCTCCACCGGCAGATGACAGAAGCCGGCATCGCCTTCGGCAGCGATCTGAGCTTTCTGCCTCTGGAACTGGCGGAGCCTACCCTGGAGGACACCATGCCTGACAACGAGCGGCTCCTCCGGGCCGTGGAGGAGGCCACCGGCTACGCCCGGGAGAACATTATCCTCCCCTATCCTGTCCTGCGGGATCTCAGCTGGGTCCTTCGGGAGAGCGAATTCCATGTCAAGTGCGTCATTTCCCATGACGGCGACGGCAGCCGTCTGATGATCCGGGATGTGCTGCCCGCGGACAACACCGACCCCATCGTAGGCTTTGCCCTGGACCTGGGCACCACCTCCCTGGCGGGACTCCTGGTGGATCTCCAGACCGGCAAGATCCTGGCCAAGGCCAGCGGCGGCAATGGCCAGATCCGCTACGGCGCCGATGTCATCAACCGCATCATCGAATCCGATAAGCTGGGCGGCCGCCGCCGGCTCCAGGACGCGGTGGTGAAGGAATCCATCATCCCCATGCTGGTGCAGATGTACCGCAGCGCCAACATCAACCCCCGCCGGATCTACCGCATGGTCCTGGCGGGCAACACCACCATGAACCACCTGCTGCTGGGCCTGTGGGCCGACCCCATCCGCATGGAGCCCTTTGTCCCCAGCTTCTTCCAGACCAGCTACATCTACGTCCGGGACATCGGCCTGAAGATGAACCCCCAGGCGGAGCTGATCGTGGCCCCCAATATCGGCAGCTATGTAGGCGGCGACATCACCGCCGGCACCCTGGTGTCCATGATCTGGAACCAGCCGGAGCTGAGCCTCTTTATTGACCTTGGCACCAACGGCGAGCTGGTATTCGGCAACAACGAGTTCCTCATGTCCTGCGCCTGCTCCGCCGGCCCCGCCTTCGAGGGCGGCGACATCTCCTGCGGCATGCGGGCCACCGACGGCGCCATCGAGGCCTGCACCATTGACAAGGACACCCTGGAGCCCACCCTCACGGTGGTGGGCGGCGAGGCTCCCGCCGGCATCTGCGGCAGCGGCATCATCGACATCATTGCCGAGCTCTTCCGCACCAGCGCCATCAACGGCAAGGGCAAGTTCATCCGGGAGAACCCCCGGATCCTCCACGACGAGCACGGCATGGGCTCCTATGTCATTGCCTGGCAGAAGGACACCGGCGGCGTCAAGGACGTGGTCATCAACGAGGTGGATATCGACAACTTCATCCGGGCCAAGGGAGCCATTTTCTCCGCCACCCAGACCATGCTCCAATCCCTGGGCTTTGACGCCTCGGTGATCGAGCGGGTGTATGTGGCCGGCGGCATCGGCAGCGGCATCAATATGAAGAACGCCGTCACCATCGGTATGTTCCCCGACATCCCCCTGGAGCACTTCCATTACATCGGCAACTCCTCCCAGGCCGGCGCTTACGCCATGCTGGTCAGCCGGGAGGCCCGGGAGAAGGTGTTCGAGCTGGGCCGGTCCATGACCTATCTGGAGCTGAGCAACGAGCCGGGCTACATGGACGAGTTTGTGGCCGCCTGCTTCCTGCCCCACACCGACGCCAGCCTCTTCCCCAGCGTCAGCCAGGAATAACATGATCCCGGCGGCCCCGGCGGGTTTTTTCCAGCCCTGCCCGGGCCGCCGGACAATCCAACACAAGGAGTACCGCTATGGAGCCTATTTACGGAAAGAACAACAAAGAGGAGCTGCCTCTCGAATACTACCTCAAGCGCTACCAGGAGGGAGATCCCACCGAGATGGCTCCCCGGTGCGCCCTGCCCTGGGACGAGGCTTCCCGCACCTTTACCATCGAGTTCCTGGGAGGCACATACACCGTGTCCCATCCGGACTTCACCATTACCGGGCCCACGCCCCTGACCAACCCTGAGCGAATTTTGTTCCTCCGCTATCTGCTGGACGGAGCCTACGCCCTGCCCGGCGGGGAATACCTGACCTATCGGGAGTTTCCCTGGGGGGAGGTCTACCTCCAGCAGTTTACCGGGCGGTGCATCAAGCGCTTTGCCTTTTCCTACGGCTTTAAGCCGGAGCTGCTGCGGCAGGTCATGGAGCGCATGGGCGCCCGTCCCATCTCCCAGAGCGACGTGGGCTACGAGCTGACCCTGATGCGGGGCCTCACCATGCGCTTTCTGCTGTGGGTGGGGGATGAGGAATTTCCTCCCAATGCCCAGATCCTGTTTTCTGATAACTTCCGCAGTGCCTTTACCGCCGAAGATATGGCCAATATTGGCGATATTGTCATCAGTCGGATGAAAAAGGCCCAGAGCTAAAAACTTTTGGAAAAACTTTGTTAAACATCTTGCAATCCTTTGCAGGATAGTGTATGATGGTCACGTTCTGTGGGGATCCACACAGAACCAACAACAAAATAGGATTGGTAGAGTAAGCATTGCGCGTAAAGTGGCAAGTGGCTGGGAAGTCGCCCTTGCACGAAAGGCCCCCGCGAAATAGGGCCTACGATGTAATTGCTGCATCCGCTACCGCACAATTTTACGGATGTATCATACCAATCCATGGCCGGCTGCTCCGACCTGGATTGGTATTTTTATGTCCGCACCCCTTGTGTAGGTAGCTTCAATGCACTTTATCTCCTAGAACAGGCCCGTTGCCGCGGGCACAGAAAAAGGAGGAAACGCATATGAAGCGTAACCAAAACGGCATTTTTTCCACCCGCAACCTGATCCTGATGGCAGCTCTCATCGCCATGCAGATCATCCTGGCCCGGTTCCTCAGCATCCAGGTCAGCGACATCCTCCGCATCAGTTTTGAAAGTGTCCCCGTGATCCTGGCCGGTATGTGGCTGGGCCCCCTCAGCGGCGCCATTGTGGCCCTGGTGGCCGATATCCTGGGCACCATTATCCACGGCTACGGCGTCTGGTTCCCCCCCATTGCCCTGGGCCCCATTCTGGTGGGCGTTATCTCCGGCCTGAGTACCAAATATGTGTTCCGCAGCGATCTCTCCTCCACCCGTGAAAGCTGGAAGGTTGTCGCTACCGTCCTGGTGGCCGGCATCGTCAACAGCTTCCTCATCGGCACTGTCACCACCACCATGTACAGCATTATCGTTATGGGCAACACCAATGCCTTCTCCGTGCTGCTGTGGAGCAATTTCCTGGGCCGTCTGGCCAGCAAGCCTGTTCCCATCCTGGTGAACGCTGTTCTCGTGGCCGTAGTCAACCGGGCGGTATACCGTCCTGTGATCCGTCCCATCGTCCATCGGGCATAAAATTATATTCGTTATCTCTGCCGCCGGTCTTTTCCCCCGGCGGCAATTTTAAAGAAAGAAATCAGGTAATCATCCATGACGTACAATGAAGCGCTGACGTATATCCACAGCATCTGCTGGAAGGGCAGCCGCCTGGGCCTTGACCGGACCCGGGAGCTGCTGGCAAAGCTGGGCAACCCCGAAAAGCAGCTGAAGTTCATCCACATCGCCGGCACCAACGGCAAAGGCTCCACCGCCGCCATGCTCTCCTCCATTCTCGAGGAGGCAGGCTATCATGTGGGGCTCTACACCTCCCCCTTCATCAACCGCTTCAATGAGCGGATGCAGATCGACCACCAGAACATTCCCGATGAGGAGCTGGCGGAGCTCACCGACTACATCCGTCCCTTTGCCGACAGCATGGCCGACTCCCCCACGGAATTTGAACTCATTACCGCCCTGGCCCTGGTCTACTTTGCCCGGCACCAGTGCGACATCGTGGTGCTGGAGGTGGGCATGGGCGGCGCCCTGGATTCCACCAATATCATCGACACCCCCGAGGCGGCGGTGATCATGGCCATGGGCATGGACCATGTGAAGGAACTGGGCCCCACCATGGCGGACATCGCCTCTGCCAAGGCCGGCATCATCAAGGAGGGCGGCGACGTGGTGATCTACGGCGGCAACGCCGAGGCGGATCCCGTGTTTGAAGCGGTCTGCAAGGAGCGTCACGCCCGGCTCCACCAGCCCGACTTTTCCGCCATCGTCCCCGGCCCCTTCAGCCTGGATGGGCAGTGCTTCTCCTATGGCAGCTGGAAGGATCTCACCATTCCCCTGGTAGGCGCCTACCAGCTCAACAACGCCGCCGTGGTGCTGGAAACCGTGGCGGTGCTGCGGGGCAAGGGTTGGGCTATCTCCGACGAGGCGGTGAAGCGTGGCCTTGCGGCCACCCGCTGGCCTGCCCGGTTTGAGGTGCTGCGCCGGGATCCCGTATTCATCGTGGACGGCGGCCACAACCCCCACGGCATCCGAGCCACGGCGGAGAGCCTGAAGCGGCTGTTCCCCGGGAAGAAGTTTACCTTCGTCACCGGCGTCATGGCGGACAAGGACGTGGAGTCTATTCTGGGCCTTATCGTCCCCCTGGCAGACCAGTTTTTCACCGTCCGGCCGGATAATCCCCGGGCCATGTCTGCCCAGGAGCTGGCGGAGCGGATCCAGGCTATGGGCGCCAAGGCTACGCCCTGTGACAGCGTGGAGCAGGGCGTGGAGCGGGCCGTGGAGGCCGAGGGGAAGGATGGCGTGGCCTGCGCCCTGGGTTCCCTCTATATGAGCGGCGAGGTCCGGGCCTGTTTCGGGAAAACAACCAATTGACCCTATCCCCCGCCCCGGGTTTTTGTAGGATTTGTTTTTCTGGTTGTTAACCTGTACAAGCATTTGTTAAATTTTTGTCAGAGCTCACAATTGCGAAATCTTTCCAACTTTGTTATCATATTAACGAAAGGCGGGACTCCCAACGACCACCCGCTTTTGAATACGACTCCATCGCCGTATGCACATTTATTTTTATTATTTTGTCTGTTTGCCCGGGACCAGAGCGATCCGTAACGGCGGCAGGCGCAGAAAGGAACGACAAGGATATGAGCTTCAAGTCTGACATTGAAATCGCACAGGAAACCCCCATGCTGCACATCACCGAGATCGCCAAGACCGCTGGTGTGGACGCCAAGTATCTGGAGCAGTACGGCAACTACAAGGCCAAGGTGGATTACAATATCCTCAACGAGACCGAGAAGCGTGAGGGCAAGCTGATCCTGGTCACCGCTATCAACCCCACTCCTGCCGGCGAAGGCAAGACCACCACTACCGTGGGTCTGGCCGACGGCATGAAGCGTCTGGGCAAGAACGTTCTGGTCGCCCTGCGTGAGCCCTCCCTGGGCCCCGTGTTCGGCGTCAAGGGCGGCGCCGCTGGCGGCGGTTATGCCCAGGTCGTTCCCATGGAGGACATCAACCTCCACTTCACCGGCGATTTCCACGCCATCGGCGCTGCCAACAACCTGCTGGCCGCCATGCTGGATAACCATATTTACCAGGGCAACAAGCTGGGCATCGATCCCCGCCGGATCACCTGGCGCCGCTGTGTCGACATGAACGACCGTCAGCTGCGTTTCGTGGTAGACGGCCTGGGCGGCCGTGTCAATGGTACGCCCCGTGAGGACGGCTATGACATCACCGTGGCCAGCGAGATCATGGCAGTTCTGTGCCTGGCCAGCGACATCACTGACCTGAAGGCACGTCTGAGCCGCCTGGTGGTGGGCTACACCTATGATGAGAAGCCCGTCACTGCCGGCGATCTGAACGCTGCCGGCGCTATGGCCGCCCTGCTGAAGGACGCCCTCAAGCCCAACCTGGTGCAGACCCTGGAGCACACCCCCGCTTTCGTTCACGGCGGTCCCTTCGCCAACATCGCCCACGGCTGCAACAGCGTTACCGCTACCAAGATCGCTCTGCGCCTGAGCGACTACACCGTCACCGAGGCTGGCTTCGGCGCTGACCTGGGTGCTGAGAAGTTCCTGGACATCAAGTGCCGTATGGCAGGTCTGCGGCCCTCCGCTGTGGTCATCGTTGCCACCGTCCGCGCCCTGAAGTACAACGGAGGCGTGCCCAAGGCTGATCTGGGTACCGAAAACCTGGAGGCTCTGGAGAAGGGCCTGCCCAACCTGCTCAAGCACGTGAGCAACATCACCAACGTCTACAAGCTGCCCTGCGTGGTGGCCATCAACCGCTTCCCTCAGGACACCGAGGCCGAGCTGAAGCTGGTGGCCGACAAGTGCAAAGAGCTGGGCGTCAATGTGGCCCTCAGCGAAGTGTGGGCCAAGGGCGGCGAAGGCGGCATCGAGCTGGCCAAGGAAGTCATCCGTCTGTGCGAGGAGCCCAACGACTTCTCCTTCGCCTATGACCTGGATGCCACCATCGAGGAGAAGATCACCGCCATCGTTCAGAAGATCTACGGCGGCAAGGATGTGGCCTTTACCTCCAACGCTCAGAAGCAGATCCAGCAGCTGACCGCTCTGGGCTATGATAAGATGCCCATCTGCATGGCCAAGACCCAGTACAGCCTTACCGATGATCCCACCAAGCTGGGCGCCCCCACTGGCTTCACCGTCACCGTCCGCAACGTGAAGGTGTCCGCCGGCGCCGGCTTCCTGGTTGCCCTCACCGGCGATATCATGACCATGCCCGGCCTGCCCAAGGTGCCCGCCGCCGAGCGCATCGACGTGGACGCCACCGGCAAGATCAGCGGTCTGTTCTAAGACGCTATTTCCTATTTATCACGAACCGGTACGAGATCCCGGCGGCGATTCCGCCGCCGGGATCCTCTTTTCACGACAAGGAGTGTTTTTTGATGTTTCCTGTCATCTGCCATGCCCTGATCCCAGCGGAAAATCCCGCCCGGGCAGGTCAGGCCCTCAATATCCTGCTGGTGACAGAAAACGCCACAGACCAGGCCTTCACCGCCCCCGTGGCCCTTTGGGGCAGTCTGGGCGGCCCCTGGCGGGAGCTGCTGCGGGAGGAACGGGAATTTCCGGCCCACAGCCACCCTCACCTTTACTTTACCATCCCCGCCCAGCGTCTGTCCCCGGATTTCTGGGACGGCCAGGAGGTGGATGAGCTGGCCCTGGCCGCCGGAGAAACTGCCCCGGATCCCCAGGAGCACGGCGTGCTGGTATTCTTTGTATAACACTCCCCTCATATTATAATAAGGAGAATGACTATGGATTTCGCCAACGCTTCCTGCACGGAATTTGTCACTGTCCTCGCCTCCAACGCCCCGGTTCCCGGTGGCGGCGGCGCTTCCGCCCTGGTGGCTGCCATCGGCACTGCCCTGGGCAATATGGTGGGCTCCCTCACCGTGGGCAAGAAGAAGTACGCCGACGTGGAGGAGGAGATCATCGCCCTCAAGCAGAAGTGCGACAGCCTCCAGAAGGAGCTGCTGGACCAGATCGCTGCCGACGCCAAGGGCTTTGAGCCTCTGGCCAAGGCCTACGGCATTCCCAAGGACGACCCCAACCGGGACCAGATCCTGGAGGAAGCCACCATCGTGGCCTGCCAGGTACCGGTGAAGATCATGGAGCTGTGCTGCGAGGCCATTGAGGCCATTGCCGTGTTTGCCGCCAAGGGCAGCCGCCTGGCCGTAAGCGACGCCGGCTGCGGCGCCGTGTGCGTCAAGGGCGCCCTGCAGGCCGCCTCCCTCAACGTGTTCATCAACACCAAGACCCTGAAAAACCGGGAGCTGGCGGAGGAGATGAACCGCAAGTGCCTTGGCATGCTGGACAAATACGGCGCCATGGCCGACGAGATCTTCGAGACGGTAAAGGCCGGGTTCTTCGCCTGAGCAGCCGTCACCCCACACACAAAATGATAGGATAATACGAGGTAGAATATTATGGCTAAGCTGCTGTTAGGAAAAGAAGTCAACGAAAAGCTCAATGCCCGGATCATTGCCCAGTGCGAAGAGCTGAAGGCCCAGGGCGTACAGCCCACTTTGGGCATCATCCGATGCGGCGAGCGGCCCGACGATCTCAGCTACGAGCGGGGCGCTACCAAGCGGGCGGAGACCCTGGGCGTGGCAGTGGAGAAGTTCCTGCTGCCCGAGGATGTGAGCAAGGAGGATCTCCTCAAGGTCATCGACGAGATCAACGCCAACGACAAGATCCACGGTGTTCTTATGTTCCGTCCCCTGCCCAAGCACCTGAAGGCGGATCAGGACGAGATCTGCAACCGTCTGGATCCCAAGAAGGATGTGGACGGTATGACCGACGGCTCCAACGCCGGCGTGTTTATGGGCAAGGAGCTGGGCTTCGCCCCCTGCACCCCCGCCGCCTGCATGGAGATCCTGGATCACTACGGTATTGACTGCACCGGCAAGAAGGCCGTGGTTATCGGCCGGAGCCTGGTGGTAGGCAAGCCCGCCGCTATGATGCTCATGGGCAAGAACGCCACTGTTACCGTCTGCCACACCCGCACCAAGGATGTGCCCTCCATTACCCGGGAGGCCGACATTCTGGTGTCTGCCGCCGGCGTGCTGGGCAGCCTCACCAAGGACTATGTCCGTCCCGGTCAGATCGTGGTGGACGTGTCCATCAACTGGGACCCCGAGAAGGTCAACGCCAAGGGCGGCAAGGGTGCTATTGCCGGCGACGCCGTGTTTGACGAGGTGGAGCCTATCGTAGAGGCTATTACCCCTGTTCCCGGCGGCGTGGGCGCTGTCACCACCAGCGTGCTGATCGGCCATGTGGTGGAGGCCGCCAAGCGCAGCGTCCAGTAACGTTTCATCTATTTCCCGTGTTCGCAAGGAGGAATACACTATGAATCTTTTTACTGCGGCGGAAACTACCGCCAATTATGCCAGTGCCGGAGCCGCCAAGGCCAAGCTGCCTATTTCCAAGATGGTGCTCATGGGCATTCTGGCAGGCTTCCTGATCGGCTTCCCCTCCTGCGTGACCAACATGGCCACTTATGCCCTGGATAACAACAGCACCGTGCGCATGGTGTCCGGCCTTCTCTTCGCCTTTGGCCTGGGCATGGTGGTGATCACCGGGGCGGAGCTCTTTACCGGCAACACTCTCATTACCATCAGCGTTCTGGATAAGAAGGCTACCCTGACGGGCATGCTCCGCAACTGGGTATTCGTGTACATCGGAAACTTTCTGGGTTCCATGATCCTCTCCTTCATCTGTGCCCAGTTCGGCTGGCTCAGCGCCGGCGGAAACGCTCTGGCTGCCTACTCCATGAAGGTGGCGGCAGGCAAAATGACCATGCCCTTCCAGAATGCCTTCTTTATGGGCGTGCTGTGCAACATTCTGGTGACCATCGGCGTACTCCTCTCCCTGGCAGGAAAGGACGGCGTCAGCCGTTTTATCGGCGCCTGGGCCCCGGTGATGTTCTTTGTTACCTGTGGCTTCAACCACTCCATCGCCGACATGACCTACTGCATGCTGGGCCTCTTCGCCAAGGGCAACGCCGCCTATGTGGAGGCCGCCCAGAGCGCCGGTGTGGCCCTGGAAAGCCTCACCTGGGGCAACTACTTTACGGGCAACCTGATTCCCGTCACCCTGGGCAACCTGGTAGGCGGCGTATGCGTGGGCGCCCTGTTCTGGTTTGCTTATCTGAAAGGAGCTTCCCGTGACAAAAAGTGAGCTGCGGGGGACCATTGCCGCGGCGGTGAAAAACCTGTCCCCCACCTACTGCCGTGAGGCGGACGCCGCCATCTGCCGCTTTGTGACCAATTCCCCGGCCTATCAGAGAGCCCGCACTATTTTCTGCTATGTGGGCAATGAACGGGAGATTGATACCACCGCCCTGCTGCGGGCCGCTTTCCAGGACGGCAAGATTCTGGCCGTCCCCCTCTGCACTGCCCCCGGCGTCATGGAAGCCCGGCAGATTCAGGGCTTCAGCGATCTGGTCAGCGGTAAGTACGGCATTCTGGCTCCCAAGCTCCACTGTCCTCTGGTGGAGCCCCAGGATTTTGACCTGGCTATCGTACCCTGCTGTACCGGCAACGCCAAGGGCCAGCGGCTGGGCTACGGCGGCGGCTATTATGACCGCTACCTGCCCCTTGTCCAGTGCCCCACCATGCTGCTGTGCCGCAGCCGTTTGGTGACGGAGGACATTCCCACAGAACCTCACGATCAGGTCATGACCTATCTGGTAACAGAAGAGGGCGTGACCCTCTGCGGAAATACGCACTGAACCGCCCCTCTGCCGGCAGGCCGCCGGGAAATGAGGCATGCTCATTTCCCGGCGGCCTTTCTTTCCCCCAGGCTTTTAGGCAGGAAAAATATGAAAAATCTGTTAAAAAGCCCCTGTCCCCTGCGGAAAACGACGCAAAGCTATTGTTTATTTTCGGTGAATTTTTTGTGAATTTCAGAGAATAAGCCCTCTGCGGCAGCGAAAACCGGTGAAAAAACGTTGACCTGGCCGTCAGAAAGTGCTATAACCCACTAGGAGGAATACGTCCGGCGGATGGAATTTCCTGTCGCCGGCGGAAGGAGGTGCGTACCCATGATGGGCATTCTTCTCGGTCTGCTCTTTGGCAGCGTGCAGCTGTATCTGCTGCTGCTGGCCGTCAATTCCCTGGCAAAGGGCCAGCTGAAGGTGTGGCCTTTGGCCCTGCAATTTTTCTGTCCGATGATGGGTCTTCTTGTGTGCGCGCTGACGGCCAGAGAACACCTGATCCCCTGTGCCGCCACCATGTCCGTGCTGCTTATCGGCGGTGCGGCAATCAAACTCATTGCTGTACGCAAAGGAAAGAAGGGTTGAACACATTGCCTGAACTGTTGTTGCGCTACGCTCTGGTGATTCTTGGCCTGGTCATGGCCGCGGGAGGTTTCCTCTGGCGCCGGCATATTTCCATGCAGGCGGCTGCCTCCGGTCATCCCGCTACCCGAAAACAGATGCTCTGGCCTACTGTCCTGCTGGTGGCAGGATTGTGGTGCCTGGTGGAACGGCTGCTGCAGCTGCTGCTGGGAACCAAGCCTTCGGAAGACTTTTCCGTAAGCATCTGGGCGGAACGGGTGGATATCGGTGGTGTCACCATCAGCTCCACAGTGCTGGTCACCTGGGCCATGATGGCAGTACTGCTGGTACTGGCCATACTGATCCGTCTGCTGGTGATTCCCCGGATGACAGACCGGCCTCACGGCCTCCAGAACGTACTGGAGATCTGTGTGGAGTATATCTGCAGCTTTACCAAGTCCAATACCGGCGATCTGGGCGCTGCCCTGCCCGCTTATATCTTCACTGTGGCGGTATTTATGATCAGCTGCGCAGCGGTGGAGCTGCTGGGGGTCCGAGCCCCCACCTCGGACATCACCATGACCTTTTCCATGGCCCTGGTGACCTTTGTCCTCATCAACTACTACGGCATTAAGAAGAAGGGTGTACTGGGCCGGATCAAGTCCCTGGCCAAGCCCACCCCCGTGGTATTCCCCATTAAGATCGTCTCTGAGCTGGCGGTGCCGGTATCCCTGGCCTGCCGTCTCTTCGGCAATATGCTGGGCGGTCTTATCGTTATGGATCTGCTTTACTATGCCCTGGGCAACGCCGCCATTGGCTTCCCCAGCGTGCTGGGATTGTATTTCAATGTATTCCATCCCCTGATCCAGACCTACATCTTTATTACCTTGACACTGACCTTTATCGGAGAAGCGGTGGAATAACGCCGCTCCCGCTGTGAATATTTGAAACGGAGGAAATAATTACTATGAATACTGGAATGATTGCCATTGCTGCCGCCCTGGCCCTGCTGCCCTGCGCTTTCGCAGGTCTGGGCATGGGCCTTGCCACCGGTAAGGCTGCCGATGCTACTGCCCGTCAGCCTGAGGCTGCCGGTAAGATCAGCGCATCCCTGATGATGGGCCTTGCCCTGACTGAGTCCTGCGCCATCTACGGCTTCGTCACTGCCCTGATCATTATCTTCACGATGTAAAGGAGGAAGGCGGCCATGGAACTCTATCCCATTGATATTGCCATCCATCTGGTCAACATCCTGGTGCTCTATGTGCTGCTGCGGGTGCTGATCTGGAAGCCTGTACGCCAGTTTATGGCAGGCCGCGAGGAGCGGGTGGCCGCTCAGATGGAACAGGCGCGCGCCCTCCAGGCTGAGGCGGAAAAGATCAAGGCCGACTACGACGCCCGTCTGGTGGACGTACAGGCCACCTGCGACAAAATGCTCTCCGAAGGACGCCTGGCGGCTCAGACCACCGGCCAGAAGTATATCGACAAAGCCCGGGCCCAGGCGGACACCATTCTCTCCGAGGCACGGGCCCAGGCCGACGAGGAAAAGCGTCGGGCCATGGACGAGGTCAAGGAGGAGCTGGCGGACCTGGCAGTGGATATGGCCAGCCGTGTACTGCGCTTTGACGAGCAGACCCGCCGCAACATTCTCCTGGGGACCGGCACCAAAACCGGCAACCGCAAGGGCGTCCTCAAGCTGGCCGCTCCCTGCGACAGCAAGGAGCTCAGCGCTATTATCGACCGCCTGGAGCGGCTGCTGGGCTGCCATCTGGAACTGACCACCGAGATCGACTCCTCCCTCATCGGCGGCTTTGCCGCTCTGGTGGACGGGAAGGTCTACGATTTCAGCTATGTTACCCAGCTGACAGCCATGCAGCAGAAGCTGGCGTAACGGGAGGCTGTCCATGCTGAATTTTGATCAAGCCTCCCTGGGGAAATTTTTACAGGAAAAGCTGAAGGATTTCCATCCGGAAATGGTCAGCTATGAATACGGCACGGTCCAAAGCTGTGCCGACGGCATTGTCCGTATCTCCGGCCTTACCCGGGCGGAGTACGGCGAACTGCTGGAATTTGAAAACAATGTCTATGGTATTGCCCTGGACATGAGCCTGGACGGCGTCAGCGCCGCCCTCTTCAGCCGGGGTGACACGGTCCGCCCCGGAGCCCCGGTACAGGGTACCGGCCGGGTAGCGGACATCGGCGTAGGCAAGGAGCTGCTGGGCCGGGTTATCGACCCCATTGGCCGCCCCCTGGACGGTCTGCCCCTCCACACCCGGGAATTTCGTCCGGTGGAGACCCCGGCTCCGGCCATTATGGACCGCGCCCCGGTGGACACCCCTCTGGAGACCGGCGTGCTGGCGGTGGACAGTATGATCCCTATTGGCCGTGGCCAGCGTGAGCTGATTATCGGCGACCGCCAGACCGGCAAAACCTCTATTGCCCTCTCCGCCATGGCCAACCAGAAGGACACCGGCGTGATCTGCGTCTACTGCGCCATCGGCCAGAAGGCTGCCAGTGTGGCCAACCTGGTCCACACCCTCCAGGAAAGCGGCACCATGGAGCATACCGTGGTGGTGGCCTCCACTGCTGCGGACAGCTCCGCCATGCAGTACCTGGCCCCCTATGCCGCCTGCGCCGTCGCGGAATACTTCATGTATAACGGCCAGGACGCCCTGGTGGTCTACGACGATCTAAGCAAGCACGCCGTGGCCTACCGTACCATGTCCCTGCTGCTGCGCCGGCCCTCCGGCCGTGAGGCCTATCCCGGCGACGTATTCTACCTCCACTCCCGGCTGCTGGAACGGGCAGCCCGGCTGTCCCCTGAAAAGGGCGGCGGCTCCATGACCGCCCTGCCTATCATCGAAACCATGGCCGGGGACATCTCTGCCTACATCCCCACCAACGTCATTTCCATTACCGACGGCCAGATCTACCTGGAAAGCGAACTGTTCCACGCCGGCGTACGTCCGGCGGTAAACGTGGGCCTGAGCGTATCCCGTGTGGGCCGTGCGGCCCAGTACGGCGCCATGAAGGCCGTATCCGGCAGCCTCCGCCTTCAGGTGGCCCAGTACCGGGATATGGCGGTATTTGCTCAGTTTGGCGCCGATGTGGACGCCGCCACCAAGAAGCTGCTGGATCAGGGCGAGCGGATGACAGAGCTGCTCAAGCAATCCCGTGAGCGGATCCTCAAGCTTTCCGAACAGGTGGCCCTTCTGGAGGCCCTGCGGATCGACGCTCTCCAGTCCATCCCCACCGCCCGGGTAATCCGTTTCTCCCGCCAGCTTCTCGAATGGCTGTGGAGCAACCACAGCCAGATCATGACCGCCATCGACCAGGGCAAAGAGCTGCCGGAAGATCTGTCCCAGCCCCTGGAGCAGGCCATTGTGGCCTTTGCCAAAAACTGGGAGGCGTAAGCCATGGAGAGTGTCAGCGAGATCCGGCACCACATTGACGCTGTCAGCCAGACCCGGAAAATTACCAGCGCCATGCAGATGGTGTCATCTGCCCGCATGAAAAAGTTTACCCGGCATATTCCTTACAACAACGCCTATTACCTGAAGCTCCAGACCACCATGAAGGATATTCTGGAGTCCTCTCAGGAAGTGGACCACCCCTATCTCCGGACCCATCGCGGCCACCGCCGGGCTTACATCGTTATTGCCGGCGACAAGGAGATGGCGGGCAGCTATAACCACAACATTCTCAACAAGGCCTACGAGGAGATCCAGAAGCAGAAATCCGACTTCTATATCGTCACCGTGGGCATGATTGCCACCCAGTTTTTCCGTAAACGGGGTATTGAGCCGGAGTACGAGGTGGCGGGCACCGCTCAGGACCCCTCCCTCTACAACGCCACGCAGCTGGCCTACCATGTAATGGAGTCCTTTGACGCCAACCGCACCGACGAGATCTGCATCTTCTTTACCCTTTACTGCGGCGAGGACGGACGGCCGGTGCTGGAGCCCCGGATGAAGCGTCTGCTGCCCATCCGCCTCACCGACTTCCAGAACATTAAGGCCGAGGAGCGGCTCACCGATGTGATCTACAACCCCTCCCCTCAGGAGCTGTTTGACCAGCTGGTGCCCCAGTTTCTTATCTCCCGTATCTACGATTCCCTGGTCCAGTCCTATGCATCGGAGCATTTTTCCCGGATGAACGCCATGCAAAGCGCCACCCGCAATGCCGATGAACTGCTCAAGCAGCTGAACCTGGACCTGAATATGGCCCGTCAGACTCAGATTACCAACGAGATCGCCGAAATCAGCGGCGCCAGTCTGGCCCTGACGGCGGCAGAGAAACCCAACCACAAGGAGGCGAACACCATGGAGCAGACGCTCCAGGAGGCTATTATCTCTCAAATTTCCGGCCCGGTGCTGACCGTGCTGTATCCTCCCCAGGAGCAGTGGAAGCTCCACGACCTGGTGGTAACGGAAAGCGGCGTGCACATGGAGGTGGCCGCCCATTCCGGCCCCGGCGAGTGCCGCTGCATTGCCCTGGAGGCTACCTACGGCCTCAGCTGCGGCATGAAGGTCACCAATACCCGCAGCTGCATTCAGGTTCCCGTAGGGGAACAAACCCTGGGCCGGGTGGTGGATGTCCTCGGCAACCCCATTGACGGCGGCAAGCCTATGGAGGGCGAACGCTGGGGCATCTATCGCAGAGCTCCTATTTACGAGGAGCTGAGCCCCAAAATCGAGTTCTTTGAAACCGGTATCAAGGTCATTGACCTTTTGACCCCCTATGCCAAGGGCGGTAAGATCGGCCTGTTCGGCGGCGCCGGCGTGGGCAAAACCGTCCTGATCATGGAGCTCATCTACAACATTGCTAAGCAGCACGGCGGCTACTCCGTGTTTACCGGCGTGGGCGAGCGCAGCCGTGAAGGCAACGACCTGATCCACGATATGCGCGCTTCCGGCGCTATCTCCAAAACTGCCATGGCCTTCGGCCAGATGAACGAGCCCCCCGGATCCCGTATGCGGGTAGCCCTTACCGGCCTTACCATGGCGGAGTATTTCCGGGATAAGATGAATCAGGATGTGCTGCTGTTCATCGACAACATCTTCCGTTACGTCCAGGCGGGCAACGAGGTTTCCGCCATGCTGGGCCGTATGCCCTCCGCCGTGGGCTATCAGCCCACTCTGGCTGAGGAGCTGGGAGAGCTGGAGGAGCGTATTACCTCCACCCGCAGCGGCTCCATCACCTCCGTCCAGGCCATTTACGTCCCTGCCGACGACCTGACGGACCCTGCCCCTGCCACCATCTTCTCCCATCTGGACGCCACCACCGTCCTCTCCCGTCATATCGCTGAGATGGGCATTTATCCGGCAGTCAGCCCCCTGGAGTCCAACTCCCGGATCCTGGATCCCGCCATTGTAGGCAAGGAGCACTACGAGGTGGCCCGCCAGGTCCAGGAATGCCTCCAGCGGTACAATGAGCTGAAGGATATTATTGCCATCCTTGGTATGGATGAACTGGGTGAGGAGGACCGGAAAGTGGTTTACCGGGCCCGGAAGATCCAGCAGTTCCTATCCCAGCCCATGAATGTGGCTGAGGCCTATACTGGTAAGCCCGGACGCTTTGTGCCTCTGAAGGACACCATCCGCAGCTTTAAGGCCATCGTAGACGGCGAGGTGGACGACCTGCCGGAGAGTGCCTTCTTCATGGTGGGCGACATCGACGAGGCCATTGACAAGGCCAAGGAGATGACCAAAAATGGCTGAGAACACCTTCCCCTTTGAAATCCTTACCCCGGAGCACAGCTTCTTCTCTGGTGATATTGAGGCCCTTACCTTTACCGCCAGTGACGGCGAGTGGACCATTCTGAAGGGCCATGCCCCTATGTTGGTGGTACTGCGCCCCGGAACTGTAAAGATCAAGCAGAACGGCCAGTGGCGGGAAGCTGTCAACTCTGAGGGCTACATGGAAATCACCCCCCACCACACTGTCCTCTTCGCCCAGACCTGTGAATGGCCGGAGGAAGTGGACCGCAACCGGGCAGAGCGTTCCCGCCGTATGGCGGAGGAGGCCCTGCGCCAGAGCCACAGTCAGGCCCAATTCCGGGCCAATCAGGCCATGCTGGCCCGGGCTATGGCACGGCTGCGCAACAGCCGCAACAACGTCAATCTGGACTAAACAAAAAGAGGCCGGAGACAAAATGTCTCCGGCCTCTTTGCCGTCTGCGGGTGTGGGATGCAGCTATCTCCGGGCGGGCCGCCGTCCACGAGTACATAACGATCTACATGGCTATCTACGAGTACATGGGGCTATCTACAACTACACGGTTATCTGCGAGTACATAGCGTTTGCAAGTAGTATACGGCCTCCTACGCCTCTGTACAGAAGGGCCTTGTCCCTTTTTTCCGGCTGCGCGATGGGCTGTCAGGCCGGAAGCAGAATTTCTCGATGGCCTTTGCCACCCCGTCCTCGTCATTGGAAACGGTAACATAATCTGCCGCCGCCTTCAGGGACTCCTCCGCGTTGGCCATGGCCACGCCAATGCCCGCCGCCTGGATCATGCTCAAATCGTTGCTGCCGTCCCCGAAGGACATGGTCTCCTCTATGCCGATTCCCAGATGGCGGCACAGAAAGCCCAGAGCTTCCCCCTTGGTGGCCAGCTTATCATTGATTTCAATATTGTTGCTGATGGAGCTGCTGACCGCCATGTCCGGGAAAATCCGGCTAAGGTGCTCCAATTCCTCCCGCCGGCGATCCATATCCTTAAAGAACATCTGGATCTTCTGAAGGGGCCGGTTTTCCCGACGGATAAAGCCCCGGAAGTCCTCCACCGGCCGCCGCAGCTCCTTCACCATCCGGTTGACACGGGGATCCTGGATAAACTCATCAATACGGACGTAGTTCCTCTCGTCCATGTAGCCCCAGCCATCCAAAAAGCAGTCGTAAATCACCGGAAGGGTATCCAGTGCGTCAAAGATCCCCTCTGCCGCCGCCGGCTGGATCTCCGCACGATGAAGGATCTTTTTCTCCTCCGCATCGTAAACCTGGGCACCATTCACCGTCACTACATAGCGGACAAAGGGAAGCTCCCGCACCACTGCGGGCATCCCGTCGTAAAATCGGCCGGTAGAGGGCACGATATGGATCCCCCTGGCCGCTGCCGCCTCCAGAGCTGCCCGGTTGGCCGGCGAGATCTGTTTATCGCTGGTAAGCAGCGTCCCGTCCAGATCCAGCAAGATAATTTTTACAGACATAGTGGTTCTCCTTTTTCCATGTGTTCCAGGCGCTCCAGCCAGAATCCAGCAATGGGGGCGCCGGGCCCGGGCAGACCGAGGGCGGGACCCAAAAGGTCCCGCCCTCCCTGCTATATCACACGGCGCCTAAAAGGCGCCATGAGAGCGATTATTCCTCATCAATGCCATCCGTCTCCAGCAGGCCATAGCCGCCGTTCTTACGCCGATAGACGATGCACACCACCTGCTCGGGATTGCGGAAAACGAAGAAATCGTGGCCCAGCAGATTCATCTGCAGAATAGCCTCCTCCGCCGCCATGGGCTTTGCCGCCACATGTTTGGTGCGCACCACCTCGAATTCCCGCTCTTCCGTGATCTCAAACTCCTCAGGCACATCGGGGACAAGAGCGTCCTGGCGCAGGCGCTTGCTCAGGCGGGTGCGGTTTTTGCGGATCTGCCGGTCGATGGTAGCGGTGGCCGCATCGATGATGCTGCGAATATCGCCATCCCGGGTCTCCTCTTGAGCACGGAAAATGGTGCCGCCGCCGCGAATGGTAACTTCCACCACACAGCGGTTATCCTTTTCCACTGCGAAGGTCACAATTGCGTCGGCATCCTCCCGGAAGTAACGATCCAGCTTGGAGATCTTCTTCTCGGCATACTCTTTTACGGAGTCATTGAGGGCTACCTTCTTGCAGGTAAATGTGAACTTCATAAAATCGCTCCTTTCTTGCTTCCCCTGTTAGGGTAGTTCTATTGTATCATCTCCCGGCAGGCTTGTACAGCACTATTTTTCCAAATGCCGGGACAGAAAGACGATTTTGTCCAGCCGGTACAAGGGGAAAAATCTTTCCGACAGCATTCGCCAAAAGTTCCCGGAATGCGGCAAAAGCTCCTGTTTACAAAGGACGGGCCAGGTTGTACAATACGAATGGAAGCTTTCCAATATCCCACCCGCCTGGGCCGCTGGTTTACCAGCGGCTCTTTTTTATTTTCCGCTCCACTGTACCCACTCCACCTTTTCCCAGCTCTGCATCACCGGGAGATAAAAAAGCACGGAGGGGTTTCCATACTCCCTCCGTGCTGCTGTTCAGTTGGAAAAGCGCATAATCTTTTCATCTGCTCTGGCCATGCCCAGATCCTCCCGGGCCACCTTCTCGATGAGCTCCGGATCCTGGCTGTTGGCAATATCCTCCGCCAGACGCTGATTGGTTTCCTGGAGATCCGCCAGCTGGGCGGCATACACCGCCTCCTCTGCCTTGGCCTCCTGCAGCTTCCCGTACATATTCAGGAACTGGATCCCGATGCCCAGGAACAGCGCCAGCAGGATGATGGCCGTCAGCTTGCCGCTGGGCCGCTTTTTGGTTTTCACAGGGGCTTTTTTCTTGGTCTCGCCGGCCATCTCATCTTCTCCTTTTCTGACGGGCAAGGCCCCGTGGCCCCTCCGTCGTGTGGATATTATTGTAAACCACTTCTTCCAAAAAGAAAAGAGTTTTTTGAAATTCTTCCGGCAAATCACCAAAAATTTTTTTAGCCAGTTCACCGGCGTCAGTAAAACTGCCGCCCAAAACTCCCACAGCGGCGCCATAAGCTCGCTGAGCAGGCAGAAAAACAGCACCGCGCCGCCAACCACGCCCATCAGGATAAAGATCCGCAGCTCCCCGTCCCCTGCCATCACAAAAAGGAACAGGCCGGACACCGCTGTTATGCCGTACAGCGCGTCCAAAATTCCGCCCCATACCACCCCGCCCCGGCGGCGAAACGGGCGCAGCAGGTCGTACAGGAGGCCCAGCACACCTCCCAACAGCACCGAGCGCAGAAACAGCATCAGCTGCTGGGAAATATTGACGCCCATCAGCCCAGCAGCCGCCGCAGGAACCCACCCCGACGGTCGGCAGGGGTGCTGTCCTCATAGAGCAGGGTGTGGATGGTGCCATCCACATGGAGCTCCCCGCCGTCCAAATTCAGCTTCCCGATGTGCAGGTTCATCCCACCCACTACCAAGGTACCGGCGGTAGTTGACATAACAATCTCTTCCTCGTCAAACCGCTCTACTTCCTCCACCCCGGACACTACCAGCCGTTCCCGGCCATCCAGCTCAAGCCGGTGCTGCATACCGGCCATCATTTCATCATAGGGCATAGAAAAACCTCCCATATCCATCTTCTCTAGATGTATATGGGAGGTCTGTCCGATTTATGCGTGTTCCTCCGGCAGACTGCCGCTTATACTTCCCGATACAGGGCGGCAGCATCAGCCTTGCCCGCGTTCTCCTGGACGGAGACTACCTCCACGGACAATGTCCGCTCCCCGAACCGGATGGCAATTACATCCCCTACCTTCACTTCATAGGAGGCACGGGCCACCTTGCCATTGACAGTAACCCGCTCGTTGTCGCAGGCCTCATTGGCTACCGTCCGGCGCTTGATGAGCCGGGAAACCTTCAGATATTTGTCCAGCCGCATAGGGCCCTCCTTTTCAAAAAGACGGGGCGCGGCTTTCCGCCGCGCCCCGGTCAGTCCGTTTTACTCCGCCACAGCGTCCTTCAGGGCCTTGCCGGCCTTGAACACAGGAACCTTGGAGGCAGGGATCTGGATCTCCTCCTTGGTCTTGGGGTTGCGGCCCACACGAGCCTCACGCTTCTTTACCTCAAAGGAGCCGAAGCCCACCAGCTGCACCTTCTCGCCGTCCGTCAGGGCACCGGCAATGGCTTCCAGAGCGGCATTGACAGCAGCCTCAGAATCCTTTTTGGACAGGGCAGCCTTCTCTGCTACCGCATTGATCAATTCAGCCTTATTCATCGTGAGATGTTCTCCTTTACTTTCTTTTGTCAAGGGCAGCGCCCCGCTATTCGATACACAAAACTAATCTATCATACTTTTTCCTCAGTTGCAAGGATTTTATCCCTTAAAACCGGCTTCCAGCTGAAAAAATGTGAACCTTACGAACCGAATCAGCGGATATGCAGGAGGGCGGCGATCTTATCGCCCTTGGGGATCATCTTCAGATCTTCCCGGGTAATGAGCCGCAGGGCCAGCACCAGGATCAGATACACCACCACTGCCGCACCAATGGCCGCCATGGTAGCCAGGCTCTCCTTGACGTAGCCGCCGGTCAGGAACCGGCCGCACAGGCCATGAACTGCCCAGGCGGTGGCGCCCATAATGGCGGAGGCCAGCACAGGCTTTGCAAATACCTTCAGGTAGTTAGGCTTCTCCGCCAGCAGCCGCCATACGATCACCAGGTTTACCGTGGCGATCAGGCCATAGCACACCAGGGTACCGATGGGAGCGCCCTTGATGTTGATATCCGGGTTGCCTACCAGCACATAGTTGATCAGGACCTTCACCGCGCCGCCCAGGAGCATGGTGTAGATGGGCAGCTGGACCTTGCCGTGGGCCTGCATGATGGAGTTGGTCAGCAGCATCACGCACACAAAAATGGAGGCAATGCCCAGCAGCTGCAAATGATAGGTGGCAGCGGCGGCGGCCTCCGCCTGAGCGGGATACAGCAGCTGCAAAATGGGGCCCGCCAGCATGGAAAGCCCGGTTCCGGCAGGAATGGCCAGCAAGGCAATCAGCCGGAAGCTGGTGGTGACCACCCGGTTGATCTCCCCGTGCTCTTTCCGGGCCACCGCCACGGAAATGGCGGGGATCAGGCTGATGGCCACAGCCGGCAGGAAGGAAGCGGGCAGATTGAAAAGGGTACTGGAGAAGGTGTACTGGCCGTAAAGGGCAGCCGCCTCCTTTTCCGCAAGGCCCAGCACGCCCTGGAGCTGGCCCAGGATAATGGTCTGGTCCAGCAGGTTCAAAAGGCTCATGCCCGCCTGTCCGATGGTAATGGGGATACCCAGCCACAACAGCCGCTTGAGGATCACAGCGTGACTTTGGGGCGTATCCGTCCCCCACAGCACCGGTCCCCGGTGGCGGCGGTAATTGATGATCATGTACAGCATGGCCAGCACCGTACCGGCGCTGACGCCCACAATGGCGCCGGCGGCGCCGATCTCCAGGGGCTTGCCCGCCTGGATCAGATACCAGGCCAGCGGCAGACCGATGAGAAGCTTGAACAGGGCCTCAATAAACTGGGATACCGCTGTGGGTACCATGTTCTGCCGCCCCTGGGCAAAGCCCCGGTAGGCACACATGATGGACACACAGATTACCGATACGCCCAGGGCCTTGATGGGCCAGTAGGCCATGGAGTTGTTCATCAGCTCCGCCAACTGCTCGGTAAAGAGAAGCATGGCCAGCGTTCCCACTGTACCCACCGCCACAAACAGTGCCATGGCGGTATTGAAGCAGCGGCGCATCTGGTTGCGCCGGCCGGTGGCGTTGGCCTCGCTGATGAGCTTGCTGAGGGCCAGAGGCAGTCCGGCGGTGGAGAGGGTCAGGAGGAAGGCGTAGATGTTGTAGGCGCTCATGAAGTGAGTAACGCCTTCATCCCCCAGGATATTGTTCAGGGGGATCTTGTACAGGGCGCCGCAGATCTTGACGAACACGGTGGAGATGGCCAGCACCGTCACGCCGCCCATAAAGGACTGTTTCTTTTCTTTGGACATGGAATAACCTCTTTATTGCTCGTATTAGGCGGCATGGCCCCCCAGAAAAGTATACGACCCTTCCGGGGCGGCCATGACAGCCTTACTGGCTGGGAACAGGGCTTACATCCGGCTCAGGGGCTGGCCGCACTCCTGGCAGTAGACATTGGTGGCAGCGTTTTCCGCTCCGCAGGCGTCGCAGAACAGAACACCCTTAAGAATCTTCAGCTCCCGCTGTGCGTCGTCCAGATCCCGGTTCAGGGCGTCTACCCGCTCCAGGATGGCCTGGAGGGCGTCGCTGTCGGAGGGATTGCCCTTGTGGGTGGCATACACCAGCTCACCGGCAGAGCGCAGCTGGCTGTCAATCTCCTCCTTCAGTTCCCGGATAGAGCCCCGCAGCTTGGCGCAGGCCAGGGTCTCCTCCGCCTTCTGGCTGACAATGGCCGCACCGGTGCGGGCAGCCTCAGCGGCGCCGGCAGCGGTGGCCTTGGTGCGGTGGAGCAGCTTGTTCCAGACTTCTTTATCAAATCGAATGGCCATTTTACAGGATTCCTCCCTCGTTTTCCGGCCCTTACCGGGCCTTAATCGTCGTAAATTCCGCCGCCGATAAACTCCCGGATCAGGGAGTCCGGCGCCACATACTTCTCATCCAGCTCCGCGAACTTGGGATAGGCCTCCAGCAGGTGGCCGATCTCCTCATAGCGCTCCATTTCCGGGGTCAGCTGCTCAAACAGGGGCAGGGCAAAGGTGCGGATCACATTGACCTCATAGGGCAGGGAGCTGTCGAACTGAATGTCCGCGTTGTCCTTAAAGGGGGAGATATAGAGCTTTTCTCCCCGGCGGACATTGGCCCACATCTTGATGGTGACAGAGGGCTCCCAGGAGCGGAACTTGGCGTCCCGGACGGTGCGCCGGGCCAGGCGCATCCAGGTGCCCTTGAAGGCCACCTTGCCGCTCTCATCCACCACGTTGGAGCGGGCGGAGATATAGACCTTCATGGCGTCGGGGTTCTTGCCGGTGATGATGTCGTTGAGGGCGTGGATCCCCTCGAAAATGGCGATCTCGTCCTTCCCCAGCCGCAGGGGGCTGCTCTTGATGGCCGAGCGCATCTGCCGGGCAAACTC
>JAGHHM010000140.1 GCA_017887695.1 Oscillospiraceae bacterium
CCATCCGGGTTCCTCTGCGCCAGGCGCAGCAGGTGTTGGGGGCAGAAAATCTTCGTCCCGGAGGACATCTGCTGGGAAATTTCTACAAGCTCAGCGACAACAGGGACAAGCCTCACAAGGGCAGCCTCTACCCGGCGGATTTTGCGGGAGAGCGCCCATACGCTCTGCCCTCTCTGGGGCAGTTCCAGGTAGTCAATTATTGACGGCGTGCCGTTTCTGATTTCTGGGACATAAAAAGGACAAAATGCCGGCCAGATAGAAGTATGGTGGCTTCCGGCTCACAGTCGGCAGACCACCTTTAAAAGATTGGAGGAACCAATTGCTATGAAAGTCATTTCTTGTCTGATCAATCTCATTGTAAAGCTGACAGTTGCGGCTGCCGCTGTGGTTCTGCTCCTGGAACTGGCGGATCACTGGAGCGGACGGGATTCCCGGTATCCCATCCAGGAGGATTTTGACGACTGACAAGCCCTGAGGCAGGACAAAAACGGATTTCTTTCACCGTTGTCCCAAACCTTTTGAAGACGGCTGGAACAGCAGAGAAACAGCCTGTTCCCGGTCTTTTTTGGGATGTGATTTTTAATGATCAGTTCAGAGGGGAAGAACAGGAAAACAAGGCCTTTCCATCACTTCCCCGAAGGACAGAACAGGCAGTAAAAATGAGCGGCGGAAGTGCGGGGGTTATACCCGGGCGCTTACCGTTGTGTGTTTATGCGGGTTATGATGGTGGAAAACCCCTCTGCGTCCAGGATGCAGGGCGGTTTCATCCGGAAGGGACGAAGCGCTCCGGCGTATCGCCTCTCCCATAGATCAATTCCAAAGAAAAGGAGATCAGCAACATGGATCAGCAGCTTTACGCCAAAATCGAGGCTTATATCAATGCCAATCGCGCGGCCATTGTGGAGGATCTGAAAACTTTGGTCCGTATCCGCAGCGTCAGTGAAAACGGCAGCGGAGACAAGCCTTTCGGAGAAGGATGCGCCAAGGTTCTCAGCCGGGCAGTGGAGATGGCTCATGAGAAGGGCCTGACCGCCCAGAGCCATGGCGGCTATTACGGCACCGTCACCTGGGGTGAAGGAGACAAGACCATCGGTATTTTCTCTCACCTGGATGTGGTGCCCGAGGGCAATGGATGGCAGTATGATCCCTATAATCCGGTGGAAAAGGACGGCTATCTCATCGGCCGGGGCGCCACCGATAACAAGTCTGCCGCTGTGCTGGGAATGCACGTCATGAAGTGCCTGGAAAGCCTGGATGTCCCCTTCCGCAGCAAGATAAGCCTCTTTATGGGATGCAGCGAGGAAACCGGTATGGACGATATTGCCCGGTATGTCCAGGAGCAGCCCATGCCTGATTTCTCCATTGTGCCGGATACCAATTTCCCCGTTTGCCATGGTGAAAAGGGAATTCTCCAGGTAGATGCCATGTCTGACCGGGCTTTTGAGCAGGTGCTGGAGTTCTCCGGCGGCCTTGTGAGCAACATGGTGGCTGACAGCGCCCGGGCCCTGATCACGATGGATCCCCAGCTGCTGGACGAGCTGCGTCATCTGGCGGAAAGCACCTCCCGTATCCAGGTGACTCTGACAGAAAAGGGAATCCTGGTGGAGGCAACCGGTGTGGCCGCTCATGCCTCTATGCCTGACCAGGGCCTCAACGCCATTCATGAGCTGACCCATTTCCTCATCCGCAGCAAGATCCTGTGTGAAAATGACCGGCATCTGCTGGCCTTTATTGACAACACCATTGCCGACAACGGCGGCAAGGCCATGGGTGTGGACTTCCGGGACGAGCCTTCCGGCCCCCTCACCTGCATCTGCGGCGTATGCTCCACCAATGAGGGACGCCCCTGCCTGGATTTCAACATCCGCTATCCTGTTACCGACAAGGGCAGCCGTATCGTGGAAGGGATGCAGAAGCACTTCTTCCAGGCGGAGTGGAAGGTGACCAATTGGGATGACAGCGCTCCCGCCTATGTTCCCAAGGACGATCCCATGGTGGTGGAGCTGTCCCGGATCTATCATGAGATCACCGGCGCCGACGCCACCCCCTATACCATGGGCGGCGGCACCTATGCCCGGAAGCTGCGCAATGCCGTTGGCTTCGGTATGGAGAGCGATGAGCGTCCTCCCATGCCCGCTGGACATGGCGGGGTCCATCAGCCTGATGAAGCCCAGTCCATTGAGGGGCTGCTGGAGGGCCTGAAGATCTATGTGCTGTCCATTCTGGAAATTGATCAGATCCTTCATCGGTAAAAGTCCTTCCATCTGCTGAAAGCGGATGGGGACAAAAAATCAATACCGCCGCTTGCTGCTTTTTGAGGCAGAAAGCGGCGGTATTTTTGTACTGCTGTAAAAAGAGGAAGTGGAGCCGGCCCGGAAATCCTTGATCCGTATAAGGCGAAACATCCATTCGATCAATACCAGGGGATTCGGCGGGCTTAAAAGCTTTTTTTCGCCCCTGTGTTTTCCAGACATCCCTGAGAAAAGCTCTCCGCCAGAGGGATCTCCTCTACCTGTCCCCCCTGGATCATGGCGCTGTACAGATCGATCAGCTCCTGAGCCCGGTGGGCGGCCTGCTCCATCAGCTGAGGAACACTGTCGGTACGCACCTGCTCCGCCCGTGATGGATCTCTCCAGGCCCTGCCGGAAAGATTGAGACTGTCCCATTGAGGGCGATGGAGCTTTACATGGGCACGCAGAACGCCTCCCTGCCGCAGCAGCAGATCCCCCACAGAGGCCACCCTCCACAGGGAGTGGGAGCCGGAATACAGCAGCCTTTGGACCCGGAGCATCTCATCGGCGGCAGCCGCGATCTGCTGGGGCGCGATTACCAGGCCGTACACCTGACGGATGACCTGGGACAACAGCGCACCCAGTACCTCTTTGTCCTCGCCATCCAATCCATGGCCCTCCCGGGGGTCGTACCGGCTGATGGGCTGATGCTTGTAATAGCTGTACAGATCAATATCCATATCCGCTTCAATACGGCAGTGGAGCGCCCCGGGATGCTCTCCCGGACGCTTTGCCGCCAGACGGTACTGATGATGGAATACATAGGGGTGTACCACGCTGTCCAGCCCATAGTGCCCCAAAAAGCCATAGAAATAGGCCTCCGCCCGCTCCCGCCGGGAGAGCTCCTTCTGGGCGGCGCAGAACCGGGCCATGGCAGCCAGCAGGGCAGAGGTATGCTGATCGTGCATCCGGTTGCCCAAGGTGTGGAGAGGCGCCCCGGTGAGGACCCGGTAATAGAAAAACAGATCCGGCCCCTGAAGGCCCCAGCGGAACAGAGCTTCATAGCGCTGTTCCAGGTGGCGGGGACAGGAAAGAAATTCTCCCAGCAGGTCGTGGGCAACAAAATCAGCCATGGTATAAAAACTCCTTTCAAGGGCGCGTGGAAAGCGTCCGGGTGAGTGGGATTCATTCTGTGGGCAGCGGGAAAAGAGAAACTGAAAGGACCTTTGTTTTGAGTATGTCGAAAAGGTCCGGCAGGTTTCCACAGGAGATCCAGCACCCTGTGGATATCAACCTGATACCAGGTTGGATGCTTCCAATTTCACGCCCCGGCGGCTCTTTTTCCGGTATAAAACACAGGCATATATCCTGGGTTTTGGGGTTTTTCAATTGTTTTTTGCTCAGCCAATGCTTTTTTCCAGGCCGGAGGTTCTTCCGCTTTCTCCGCTGCAAAGATGTGATGTAACCTCTGGGATGGAAAACAGGACGCGAGCTTTAAGAAGCCTGTCCTAAAGAGTTACAATGCGGCGAGCCATCCCCTGAAACGCAATTGAGCTCCGGTGGAGAAAAGGAAACGCCGGCTTTTTATTCCGGCCACAAGCCCTGTCTGCGCAGGTACTGCCTCACTGCCCCATAAGCCAGCAGATATCCCGCGGCAGGGGGTACAAAGGGCGTACTGCCAGGAGCATGGCGGCCTTTCTCACTTTCGGCACAGACGCTTTTTACCGGCAGCTCCACAGAATATACTGTTTCCAGCCGCTCCCCCCCTCTTTTTTTCAGCTCCCGGCGCATCACCCGGGCCAAAGGGCAACCATTTCCCGCCGTTTGGGACCCATCCCCCAGACGCAGGCAGGAGGGGTCCTTCCGGTTGCCGGTGCCCATGGAGGAGACAAGCCCAATATCCCGGTCCCGGCAAGCCTGGGCCAGATGGAGCTTGGCAGTGACGGTGTCGATGGCATCCAGCACCACATGAGGGCCCCAGTCAAAAAGAAAATCACTGTTTTCCGGCAGATAAAAGCTGCGGACCACCGTGATATCGCACTGAGGATTGATGTCCAGCAGCCGCCGCCGGGCGGCCTCTGTTTTATCCTGTCCCTGAGTGGAATGGAGAGCCAGCAGCTGGCGGTTCAGATTGCTGTGGGAGACCTGATCGCTGTCTACCAGCAGGAGGCGTCCCACGCCCGCCCGGCAGAGG
>JAGHHM010000141.1 GCA_017887695.1 Oscillospiraceae bacterium
GGGCAGAGACGGCAGCGGCAAAACCGATGTTCCGGGAGAGCGTCCGCAGCCGACGCTGCCTGATCCCGTCCACTGGATTCTACGAATGGGATGCCAATAAGCGAAAGTATCTCTTTACCCTCCCGGGCCAGGACGTCTTATATATGGCGGGGCTGTATGACAGACGGGACAATGAGGACTGCTACTGTGCTCTGACCACGGCACCCAACCCATCCATGCAGCCCATCCATGACCGGATGCCGTTGATTCTGACGGGGGAGCAGCAGCGCAGATGGCTTGCCGATACCGATGCCGCAGCGGAGATTCTGGCCGTGGTGCCCCCGGCGCTGGTACGCACATCAGCAGAGCGCCAGATCAGCTTGTGGTAAAGGGGGAGGGCGGCTGGGCCGGTCGACCAGAGAATAAAATGGGGGAACAAAAAGGAAAGCAGACAGGAGCAATCTCCGCTAAGGGGAGACTGCTCCTGTCTGCTGCGTATAGGGTAGGGTCACAGTGACCCGTCCGGAAGGCCCCACCGGAAGGGATTAGAGCAGAGAAAAGAACAGGGAAGTACTGGGACTGTATTATACAACCTGCGTCCGGCGGTCAGTGCATTTCCAACCAGGCTGTCGCCACAGCGGCGTAGGCGGCGGTGCCTACATACAGCACGCTGTCGTCGAAGTCGGTTTTGGGATTGTGGCTTGGCCAGGAGTAGCCCTTCTCCGGAGAGCCTGCCGCCAGCCATAGGATGGCGCTGGGCACCTGCTCGCTGATATAGGCGAAGTCCTCGGAGGCGTTGGTGGTGGCATAGGTACCACCCCACAGGGTCTCCATGTCCACCACTGCTTCCCGGCCCACCAGAGCTGTACAGGTCTCCGTTGCCAGTACCCGGCAAGTCGGATTCTGCAGGCCTGCCGGCGCACTGTGGCTGTAGGTGACGACGGCCTGGGCGCCTCTGGCGGCGGCGGTGGCTGCCACTGCCTGCTCCAGGGCGGCCTTGACCTTGGCGCGGATCTCCTCATCAAAGGTCCGCAGGGTCCCTGCCAGGTAGGCGCTGGCAGGGATCACGTTGCCGCCGCCTATCTCGCCAGCATGGAGCTCACCCACCGTCATGCAGCACTCCGCAGAGGGCGGAACCACCACCGCCATAATCTCCTGGATTGCTGTGTTGATGGCACAGATCGTATTGACAGAACTGATGGTGGTCTGGGGCATAGCGCCGTGGCCCCCCTTTCCGGTCACATCTACCCGATACCAGTCCGCAGAGGCGTAGCAGGCTCCAGCTTTGGGGATACAAAGGCTCCCTTCCGGTATGTGAAACGTGTTTGATTGTAGCCGAAGAGAATTGCCAGCATAGGTAGTAGACTGTACATAAGCAATAATTCTTGAGAGGACAAGGTAACTGTCTTAGGAATAAAAAAGATTGTCACAAGAGCAGCTGATATGAGGAAACTGAATACCTTTTTCATATACCCACCTCTCAGAAAAAAGCACGACTATGGAGCTTCTATTAGCCTACGAAAATCCACTATTCTTCTGATTTGCTGGGAAGGAAGATTACTAGCACAGATGATTTTTTTGGCCGCAAACCAACTTGGTTGCTAACTTCCGAAGGTTATTCAAATCCTTTATAACTTGAACTTATTATACCAGGAAACCTGTGTATAGTAAAGTATATGCATAGCATAGTAATGAAGACCGGGCCTAACCTTATGCGGCGATGGCTGCAGCTGTTCCCGGAAAAGAAGGATCAACATTGGAAAAACGGGAGGCTGATCCTCAATCTATGTAGAAGCTGCTATACAGGCACCAACAGGCACAGCATAACAGGCAAGCATACATGGTGCATGATACTATTATACAGACAATATAGACGGGAAGAAGGGCAGTATAGCCCTGACATCTTGTGCCGCTGTTTCTGAATTTCTATACTGGTACATGAAACATAGGGATTCATATCAGTGAAAGAGGGATTTGTTATGTATGATCTTATGATCGTGGGCAGTGGGCCTGCCGGCGTATCGGCGGCTTTGTCAGCCAGGGCCAGAGGGCTGGATTTTATATGGTTTGGCAGTAGACGGCTGAGCGAAAAGTTGGAGAAAGCGGAGAAGATTCTAAATTATCCTGGACTTTCCAGTGTTACAGGAGTACAGTTTCGGGATGCCCTCCTGTCGCAGATAGAGGCGTTGGAGATTGTCATCTGCGAGGAGCGAGTCGTTTCTCTCTATCAGATGGAAGGAACATATGCGGCCTGTACAGAGAAAGGGTTTTATGAGAGTCGCTGTGTACTTCTGGCCACCGGGGTTGTTGGCGGAAGTGAGATTCCAGGTGAAAGCCGGTTTATGGGACGGGGAGTGAGTTGCTGTGCCACGTGTGATGGCGATCTCTACAAGGATAAGCGCATCGCGGTCATTTGCACAGCCCCGTCTTTGTGTGACGAGATTTTCTTTTTGGCAAGACTGGCCCGTTCGGTAGAGCTTTTTACAAGTTTTCCCTGGGAGACAGCCCACTGCAGCAATGTGATCTATCACCAGGGGAAGCCGCAGCGGATTGAAGGGAGTGTCCGGGCCGATGCTGTGATTTGCGGCGAGAAACGAATCGAGGTAGACGGTGTATTCTGCTTGCGTGAAAGTATCAGCCCGACGACGCTGCTGCCGGGGATTGAAATGGAGAACGGGCATGTCCGCGTGGATAGAGGGCAGCAGACCAGCCTGCAGGGATGTTTTGCTGCCGGAGACTGTACGGGACGGCCGTACCAGTACGCAAAAGCGGTGGGGGAAGGCAATGTGGCGCTTCACTCCGTGCTGGCATATCTAAAGGAGTGGACGGAGAAAACAGAGAAATGATAACACAAAAGCGCATCTGGAACACAATGGGGGTCATTGCTGGAAATGCCGTCCTTGCCTATGGGATGGCGGCCTTCTATATCCCTTCTGCACTGGCGGTAGGAGGTTCCACAGGAGCAGGTTTAATTCTGAAAGAATTATGGGGAATCGACACAGCAGTGTCTGTGCTGGTGATCAATGTGGCTATCCTTGTGGCAGGCTGGTTCTGTGTCAGCAGAGAGTTTGTTGCCTCAACCATCCTGGGTTCTCTGGTCTACCCGCTGTTTCTGGGGGTATTTCAGCAATTACCGGTTCTGGAAATCTTGAGTGAAGACAGACTCGCCAGCGTTGTGTGCGGGGCATGTCTGGTGGGCTTTGGTGTGGGGCTGGCGGTCCGTGCAGGTGCATCCACTGGAGGAAGCGACTCGGTGGCTGTGATCTGTAACAGGGTATTGCACCTTCCGGTCATAGGTGTCAAATTGGTTGTAGATTATGGGGTCATGGCCCTGACGTTCTTGGTAGGTGCGTCAGGAAACCTGATCTACAGCCTGCTGGCTCTGGCCGTGGAGATCATGGTGATGAATCGAGTCATGTTATTAGGAACCGCTCAGCTGCAGCTTTTGGTGATTTCTGAGAAATATGAGCAGATTAGAGAAGCTCTGCTTTGGAGGCAAGAAACAGGTGTCACTATGCTGCAGGCGGAGACTGGACTGCACAGGCAGGAGAAACAAGTGATTCTGTGTGTGATTCCTGCCAAGAAGCTTTACAGGGTCAGGGAAGAAATACACAGAATTGATCCTCAGGCGTTCTTGACAATAGCAGAGGTCAAAGAAGTACAAGGTCAGGGATTTACCTGCAAGCGTGTACCTCAACCTGCCGCAAAATAGAGGAGAAAAAGAGAACAAAAACGGTTAGGAGGATAATATATATGTATTCACGGATTCTATCGCTAAAAGATTATAAGGAAGTAGCTCTGACAATACCAGCCTTTGTCCTCGACGAGGCGAGGCTGGAAGAGGAGATGCAGCGGCTGGCCAACCCCTATATCCAATGGGAAGAAGGGAATACGGCGGTGGCAGGCGATATTGTAATCTGCGATATGGCATCGGAGAACACCCGCTTTAGCAAGAAGCAAGTCAAATTTGTGGTGGGAAGTGGCATGTTCCAACGGGAAGTGGAAGCTCTTGTGGAGGGAATGAAGGTTGGAGAGCAGCGGGAAACGGTGACAGAGGGGGGAAGTATAGCCGTCACCCTCCGTGCGGTGAAAACCAGGTATGTTCCTCCGCTGAAAGACAGCATGGTGGAACATTTAGGATTGGAAGGAATCTATACCCTCAGGGACTATCGAGATTATCTCTTGGGAGTACAGAAGAAGAAAGCACTAGATGTGATTCGCTATGACCTTCTGCACACCATCGAGAATGCAGTGTTGAGAGAGTCGGAATTTGTGCTGTATAAGGAGGACTGGCAGCTGTTGGTACAGCAGGAGTTGGATCGCTGCAGAGCCATGTCCCGGAGAGAGGGTATGGTTTTGGAGGAAATGACTCCGGAGCAATTCCAGGGGCGTATTCCGGTAAAAAGCTATGCTGAGCTGGTGATTATGACGCAGAACAATTGCTGGGATAGCTTACGCCGGTACCTTCTTGGATGCTACTATGCACAGGAGGATGGCTTTTCCGTGGGAGAGTCAGACTATGAGGAGTACATCCGGATGTACTGTACCCAGTGGCACGAGGAGGAAAAAGCGGCCAGGGAGATTCAGCCTTATGAGATCTTTCGATTCAATGCGTACTGCTCCCACGCTTATGATGTTTGGTCTCGGTATATCGAAGAAAATTATTGATAATTCAATAAAAAACTCAACAGGAGGCATCTAATATGGCAATTCAGGTGGCAAATAGTGAGAATTTTAAAAAACTAATCGAGCAGGATTTTGTGATTGCTGACTTTTGGGGGACCACTTGTGTACCCTGTAGACTGTTTTCAAAGATTCTGGAGGATCTGGAGGCGGAGATCCCATTTTTGAATATTGTTAAGCTTAATACCACTGACAACCCTGACATTGCCCGGGAGTATGGCATTTCCGCCGTGCCTACGGTACATTTTTACAAGGATGGGCAGTTGGTAGACAGCCATGTGGGAGTCATGCAGCCCCGGGAAATTAAGGAGATTATCGCTCGGTACATGTATTCCTGAAGAAATTGGGACAAGATGGGCGCTGTTTCGTACAGAATTGACACCCACTCTTTCCAAGAAAATGGTGATTTGCTACACTTAGTGTACCACACATGATTCGGGAGGATTATACCATGAAAAAAACGGCCTTGTTTCTCCTTGTACTGCTGGCTGCGGTATACTTGCCAGCCTGCGGGAATTCCGTTTCTCAGCCAGTGAATACCATTTACGGCACTTATGACGATATGGTGGCGTATTTTGTCGAAAAAGGGTATATTGCGGCGGACTGCTCCCCTGTGGATATGCTCACCACAGAGGGATACGTCACCGACAATACCGGCGGGAGCATTCCCTGCGCACCTTTTGCAGACCGGGCGGAAGACTACGATGGCCTATGGCTGATGTGGTGGGACTCCTCCACGCCCTCCGAGGCCTATGAGTCTTGTTTTGCTAATATTGCTATGAATGACGGCACTGTAGTATACCAGGGTGGCGCCGCGACAATTAAAACCGCTGCATATAATGGGAACTTTGCCATTGCCTTTGCGGATGGATATGCCCAGGCGGACACTGTGCTCGAGAACTTCCAATCCCTGCCCAGGGAATAAATGCTTTTCAGCCTCGCTTTATGCTGCCAATAAAGCGAGGCACTTGGCATATTGCCATAAGAGGGAGGAAAAATATGGATTTAAGTGGACTGTTCCGAAAAAAATACGGCAGTTTCCAGCAATTTTTTGCCATGCTGGGCAAGGCAAGACTGCCCTATCTGTGGATCGTAGGGTACCTGGTGGTGTCCGCAGTGATCACAAATATCGGCGTCAGTTCCACAGAGTACAGCGCCGCGCTCTTCGCGGGGCAAGTAGGCCTGTGGACCGTGGTACTGCCCTACCTTTTTTATCAGATTCTTTCCCTGGTGCTAGGCTCTGTGTCTGCGTTAGTTAACAACTTGTGTATAGCACGGATTGACCGCAATCTCCGCAGAATGGTCTGGTGCAAAACTGTCCGCCTGCCCCTGCGCTTTTTTGAGAACAACCACCCCAAGGAATTGCTCAGCAGAATCACCACGGATATTTCCAGCATCAGCGGGCTCATCATGCAGGTGTTTCTCCCAATCTTTACAACTGCTTACTCATCTGCGGTGATTCTTGGAAAGGTGTCCAGCTACGACGGTAGCCTTATGTGGTCCCTGGTGGCGGCCCTGCCGATTAATATTCTCATCACATTTATTATGGGCCGGATGCGCTTTGGCGTGGCGGATCTCATCAACCGGTACAACGCCAAACTGACTGCCGCTCTCGCAGAGCGTACCCGTAACTTTATGCTTATCAAGTCCATGTGTACAGAGCGGAAAGAGAGCAGGGCAGGCGAGGTGCGCATGAAAGACAGTTACCGCGCAGCCATCATGAACCTTTGGGTCACTAATTTGGCTCTGCCGGTCAACGCTATTGCCGGAGCGCTACAAACTGTCGTGATCATATTGGTGGGGCGGGGTTACTACGCCTCGGGAACCTTGGATTTGACCCAGTGGATCGCCTACTACGGGTTTGCGGTACAGTTGACCAGTATTTTCACCGCATACTGTGGCTACTGGGCAAGCTTGAAGGGGACCCAGGGAGCGGTGGACCGGGTCGCTCAGATTATGGATGAGCCAGAGGAGGAACTGGATATTGGGACAGATGCGGCCAGCGGCCTGTCCGGCGGCATCACTCTGGAGAATGTATCTTTCTCCTACGGGGAAAAGCCGCTTTTCCAAGGGTTGAACCTGAACATTCCAGAGGGGAGAATTACCGCTGTTATCGGTTCCTCTGGTAGCGGGAAGTCCTCTCTGCTCAATTTGATTGACCGGCTCTATCCCTTGGATAGCGGTATCATCCGCATCAATGGAAAGGATACAGCAGACTACTCCTTGGGAAGCTTCCGCCGTGCATTGGGGTATGTTACTCAGGAGAGCGTGATGTACACTGGTACGATTCGGGACAATCTGCTTCGCGGTCTGGGGCGGACTCCTGCCGACGGGGAGTTGGATCAGGTGTGCGCAGCTGTGGGCGTCCTCGACTACATACAAAGCCAGCCCCTTGGGTACGAGACTCTGGTGGGGGAGAGCGGTGCCAGCCTCTCCGGCGGCCAGCGACAGCGGTTCTCTGTGGCACGGGCTCTGCTGAAGAGGCCGGATTGTCTACTGCTGGACGAGGCCACCGCCGCCATGGATATTGCTGGGAAAGACCTGGTGTGGAACAGTATCCGCAGTATAATGGCCGGAAAAACGGTGGTGTACGTGGCCCACGATGCCCAGACTGTGCGGAATGCGGACTATCTGGTGGTGTTGGAAAACGGAAAGGTAGAGATGGCTGGAGAACGGGAGGCGGTTCTGGCCGCCAGCCCCTACTGCAGAAAGATGATGGAGCGGGGAGAGGAGAGCACATATGAAGAAGGATAAGCGCAGCAGAGAAACATTTTCCTTCCGGGCTTATTTCGCCTTCTATAGCCGATTCTCGATTCCCTGGTGGCTTTTTCTGGCCGCTCTTGTCTTCGGCCTGGTGAATACGGAGGTAGTGCTACAGCTGGCGGAGTATGTAATTGCCATTAACAAGGGAGAGCTATATAACAGCGTGATTATCGGATACGCCCTTATTACGGTGATTAATGCGGTGCTGTCCATGTTTCAGAATATCTGCGCGGAGTACGGTTCCGCTAAGATCACCTTCCGTGCCAGGCGTCTCTTGTGGGAAAAGATTATGCGCTTGCCCATGCGAGAGGTGGAGCGTCGGCAGCCCTCTGCCTTGATCTCTGGGGTAGTCAATGATATTTCAGAGGCCAGTAATGCTGTGCGGGTGGTTTTTTCCGCAGTAGCATCCATTTACGGCTTTGTCCGTTGCTGTGTTGAGATGGCCCGGTTTAATGCAACTCTCTCTGCCTATAGGCTCGGTGTGGAAGCCGTAAGGGGCTTTCCCGCCCATCTTGAAGCCCCGCTGACTGCGGGAGTAGTAAGCGTCTGTCACCCGCTTCTGTATCGTTTCCCGTTCAAGCTGGGCGAACACGATA
>JAGHHM010000142.1 GCA_017887695.1 Oscillospiraceae bacterium
AGCCGGCAGATATGGAGTCCCAGTCCCATCCTGCCCCCGCTTTCCTCCCGGTAGAAGGGCTCCGTGGCCCGCTCCAGGGCCCGGTGGGAAAAGCCATGCCCGTCATCGGACACCACCACGCACAAAGCACCCCCCCCTGCCGAAATTTTCACCCAGACCGCAGACCGGCTGTGACGGAAGGCATTCACCAGCAGATTCTCACATACCTGTGCCACCACCTGTCGGTCAATGTTCCAGCAGGTATCCCCCCGCACTTCCCAGCTAATCTTCTTGGCTCCCCGAAGCATATCTGCTGTATCCCGGAGTCCTGCCATAAAGACTCCCCTGTCCACCGGTCCCCGGCGGACCTCCAGGTCCTCCAGCCGCCGCAGCCGTGTCATAGCGTCCACATAGCTCTCCAGCCGCTCAATATGGTGGGACATCGTGCCCACCTCATCCATCACCTCTTCCCGGGTAACCGCATCCTTCGGCAGGGCGGAGAGCAGCATCCCCGCATGTCCCTTCAAAACCGTGAGAGGCGTGCGCATATCGTGGGAAAAAGCAGCGTTGAGACGGCTGCGCTCCTCCATCTGCCGCCACATGGTACGTTGGTTTTCCAAAAGGGCGGAGCGCATCTTCTCAAAGGAGGCGCACAGCCGACCCATCTCATCCCTGCTGTCATAGGCCACTGTGAAATCCAGCTGGTCAGCAGCAATCCGGACGGAAGCGTCATCCAGGATCTGAAGGGGCCGTTTCAGTTTACAACGGTAGAACCAGATGGCGCAGAGGATGGCCGCACCACCGTAACACACCGGCACCAGCAGCAGCTGGGCCACCGCCGCGGCTACATAGAGGAACCTGTCCGTGTTGTTATAAACCGGCGTCACCACCACCTGGAAGGTCATTGTCTCCGTGTCAAAGGCATGTTCCAGTTTGTTCTGAGACATATCCACCGGGAAGCTCTCCACCGTCCGGCCCGTCTCGTCCAGGATGGTCACCTGGGTCATCGGGTTCCAGTAGATGTCCACATCTCCGCCCGCAGGCACCGAATAAACTGTTGCCAAAGCTTTATATTCATAATAGAGGTCCACCCGGATACTGTCGAGGCACCGGGTCAGCAGAAACAACAGCAGCGTTGCTGCAACAAAGGCGGTCAGGGTATAGATCACATAGGTTGGGCGAAGGCCCATATCCCGGACCCGGCAGAGCTTTATTTTCGCCATCGGTAGCCGCACCCCCATACTGTCTCGATATAGGGCTGGGCGCCGGCGGCAGCTAGTTTGGCCCGGATCCGCCGGATATGCTCGGATACCACAGCACTGTCCCCATCGCTGTCGTAATCCCAAACCTGTTCGTAGATCCGTTCCCGGTCAAACACCAGTCCCGGATGCTGGGAAAGAAACGCCAGAATATCAAATTCTTTCTTTACCAGCGGAATTTCCTGCTCCCCCTGCCGTACAGTGCGGTCAGAATAATTGATCACCAGATCCCCGTCAAAGCGCACCCGGGCCGGCTCTCCCCGCCGCCGGTCCCGGCGAAGATGTGCCTCCACCTGGGCCAGCAGCACCTCGATGGAAAAGGGTTTTACGATATATTCGTCTCCTCCGGCAACAAAGCCCCGCAGCTTGTCCCCATCTTCCACCCGTGCCGTCAGAAACAAGATAGGACAGCTCACGTCTGAGCGAATCCGGCGGCAGACCTCCAGGCCATCCATATCCGGCATACTTACATCCAGCAATATCAGATCCGGCTGCCTGGCTGCCAGCGTCATGGCCTCCTGTCCCCCCGCCGCTGTCAGAACCTGATAGCCCTGCCGCCGAAAACAGCTGGCAAGCATATCCCGAATATCCTTTTCATCGTCAGCAATCAGTAATGTGACCGCCACACCCCTCACACTCCTTTTCTGTTTCCACTCTCTTTCGGCTTTCTGCTGCCGGGGACAAATTCCCGATCTCCGGTTGAGCGCCGCTGCGGCAGATCCGGCGATAAACCAAAATGCCCCCTCCGCTGATCAGCAAAGTCACCGCAAACACAGCTGCGGCAAAGGGCAGGTTCCCCATTCCCAGAGCATCACCGCCCACTGTACTGGTAATGATGGACGGAATCCGGGCAGGGGTGGTCAGCAGCAGCCAGCGGGCCAGACTGATATTGGTCAATCCCGACACATAGGTCAGCAGATCCTTGGGGCTGCCCGGGATACAAAACAGGGTAAAAATCAGCACATCCCGCCGCCGGGCATCCTTCAGGAACGACAGCTCCATAATTTTTTTCCGGGGGAAAAAGGTTTCCACCACCCGCACCCCCAGGCCACGGACCAGCAAAAATACCGCCATACTGCCCAGCGCTGCCCCTGCAAGGCACAATCCCATACCCAGCCAGGCACCAAAGGCGTAGCCTGCCGCCAGCTCCAGCGGCTCTCCCGGAATAATGGCCACAAAGATCTGCAGCGCCATCATTCCCACGAAGGCCATTTGCCCCCATCCGCCCCGCTCTGCGATCCAAGCCCGGAACCCATCCGGATCAGAAGCCAATGCCAACATCGGGCGGCCGGCAAACCAGAACACAGCGATAAACAGCACCAGTACGGCCGCCCCTATCCCCAGTGACAGCCATTGGCGGGGCTGCAAAAGCGGCCGATGGGCCAGCCGACTGGCCAGTTGATGCAAATTATGTCGGATAAATCTCATGGGCTACACTCCTTACGCGGATAGCGGCATTACCGCTTCTGCATAAAAGCATAGCCCATGGTCCTCAATTTTTCTTCTACTGGAAGTGGCTTTTTCTCTTAACAAAACCCACTTTTTTTCTTAAGCTCCCTATTTACGCCTGGTCCGGGTCATTGATTTCCCAGCGCAGAGCCTCCCGTACCCGGACCATTTCCTCCTTCTGGTCTGCCGTATGGTCAAACTGTACCGGAGGGCCCGCGGTAATCCGCCGCTGCTCGTGATCCAGCCGCAGAGGTACAAAACGCAGCGGCTCGTCCGATTTGCGGTGCCAGAAGCGGTCAATCAGAAGGAACCCGTTGTACACCTCGCCAATGGTGTCGCTGCTGTCGGTATAGTCCACATCCGGGAAAATGAGTACGCTGTCCCCTGCCTGCAACGCTGCCACGGACTCCTTGAAGGTAGCCCCGATATGAACAGAGCCCCGGTACACCGGAATAGCTCCGGCAGAAGCCATCAGCGTACTGACGTATCCAGACACCACCCACGCCAGAAACCGGGCCACAGGACGAGGCAGGCCAAAGCGCCGGGAAAAGGTATACTCCCCAAACTGCTTGCGGCAGGACTCCTTTTCCGTAAAAACGTGAAGCACCCAGGGCCGCACCGGAAACGGAAGCCAGCACAGCGTTACCAGAGGCCCCGCCATATTTCCGTGGCTACACACATATACCGTAGGTCCTTCTGCGGGAGGCACCTCCGCTGTCCAGCGTCCCACCTTCAGCCGCACAAAGAAACGGCTGAAAGCAAACAGCTTACCTCTCCTCATGCTGGTCTTCCTCCTGAAATACCCAGTGCATCTGCACCTGGTAGCTGCCAAGGGCCAGCAGGATATCTACCAGCGCCTTGCTCACCACCGGCGGAAGCCCCGGGAACAAAACCGTCATAAACAGCAGCAGGAGGTAAGAACAAAGCAGCTGGCACAGCCACAGGCAGTAGTAGCGGACCAACGTTCTGGGACAGGGACTGACACCAAAAACATAGCGGCGGTTGAGCGTATAGTTAAGGGTGGACGACAAGGCACGTGCCGTAAGGGTGGCCCACCAATAGCAGGCAAGATCCGACAGCGGTCGGAAAATCACGGCGCTGCCCAGCCAAAAGGTCAGCACATCCGCTGCCGCCGACAGGGCCGCCGCCGCCGTATACCATCCAAGGCCCGACATCAAAATCAAAAATACCCGCCAGGAATCCCGGACTGCATGGAGGTGGGTGCCGGCATTGTTATTATAGTAAATCACCTCAATGGACACCTGGCGCAGCTCCACATGCTCCCTGGCAGCCTTGATCAGCATGTTCATCTCATATTCAAAGCGGTCCCCCTCGATTCCCGCGCACCAGCGCAGCATCTTCCAGGGCACGCCCCGCAAACCGGTCTGCGTATCCGCCAGCCTGGCTCCGTACAGCAGATGAAATGCCCAGCTGGTGACCCGATTGCCGATTTTGGAGCGGGTAGGCACATTGGGCAGACTCAAATCCCGTACGCCCAGTACCAGACGGCGCTTCTCCTCTGTTGTTGCGGCGGCCACAGCGCACACATCCTCCACGCTGTGCTGGCCGTCGGCGTCAGCTGTAACGACAGCGGAGCCTTCCCACAGCGGGCAATTGAGGATGTGGGCAAAAGCTGTTTTCAGAGCCCGTCCTTTCCCCAGGTTCTTCTCATGGCGCAGCACAGTACAGCCCGGCATATGCTCCAGCTTCAAAAAAGTTGCCGCACAGGTAGGGCCGCTTCCGTCATCTACCACCACTACCTGTCGGAACCCTTTTTCCAACAGAGCAGAGACATAGTCGGTTACCTCCGGATCAGGGCACAGGGCAGGAATCACAACGATACATCTGCCTAAAACCTCCGCCTCATACTCTCTCCCCATTTTCTTTCCTCCTCCATACCCCGCCGGGAAGCAGACTTCCCGGCGGGGCCTTTGTCCACCGGGCAAAGGCCGGCGGCGTTCCGATATCCATAGTATCGGAAAAATCTCAACTTTTCTTCTACCGGAAGGAAGCACCTTCCCGATCCAGCAGCATCAGCCGCCGGACCCGGACAAAATCAGGCCGGTATGCCGGCAGGCAGGTCTCCACCGCAGCGGCCATCAGTGCCGGGTTCAGCCCCGGGTTCTGGGCCGCCACCACGGCGTCCAGGATCAGCGCCTCCCCATCCGCAGAAAAGGACAGTTCCCGGATCAGAGGACGGATGTCCACATCCGCCATGGCCTTGTGCTTGGTCCGTTTCTGGATGACGATGGTGTCTCGGGCAAACAGCTCCTCCACTGCTTTGGCGGTGTCAGCTGTTACACCGCCGTCGTAGAGCAGCTCCACCCGGCAGCGGAGGGCATCCAGCTCCCGGACAGGCTTCGCCGCTTCCCAGCAGTCCACCGCCACGATGCCCTCCGGCATGTAGCGGTTGAGCTTTTCAGGAAGGCCCGCCAGCTTCAGCTGGCCGTCCGTTTCAAAATCCAACAGTTCACAGTCGCTGGCCTGGCCTACCGGCAGAGGCAGGGCAAAGGACAGCAGCGGATGAGGGTGGAAGCCCTGGGAGTGACGCAGCACCAGGCCCTCCCGCAAGAATACCCGCTGGAAGGTGCGCAGCAGATCCAGGTGGGAGATGTACACCGCCCGGCCCTCCTTGCAAAACTGTAAACGGAGCTTAGCCACGGCTGCACTCCCCTCCTTCCACTACATTGGCCCCGCAGCCGCTGCACTGGGTACGGCAATCCGGCGTGGGGACAGACTGATAGGCCAGCTCCCGCTGATGCCAGAGGTACTTGTCGCTGACATAGCAGGAGATCACGCTCCAGGGCATAATCTCCTCCTTGTCGCGGACCCGATTGGCATAAAAGGCGGGATCCAGGCCGCACTCGGCAAAGGCCTCCTCCCAGCGGGAGAGGTCAAAATACTCGCTCCAGGCGTCCAGATGGGCCCCCTTCCGGAAGGCCAGCTCCAGCACCTTTCCCAGCCGCCGGTCACCCCGGGCCAGTACCGCCTCCAGAAAGCTGGTGTCCCCGTCGTGCCAGTTGTAGGTCACCGCTTTGGCGGTGATGGCGCCGCGCAGAAGCTTCACCCGGCGCTCATACTCCTCCCGGGTGATCTGCCCCTCCCACTGGAAAGCGGTGAAGGGCTTGGGCACAAACCAGGAGGTGGACACCGTGATCCGCACGCCCCGGTTCTTGTTGGTGGCGGACTCCCGCCAGGTATGGAGGACATGGTTGGCCATCTCGGCGATGGCCAGCACGTCCTCGTCGGTCTCTGTGGGAAGGCCCAGCATGAAGTAGAGCTTTACCGCGTTCCAGCCGCCGGAAAAGGCGGTGCGCAGGCTCTGGTGAAGGTCCTCCTCGGTGAGGTTCTTGTTAATGGCGTCCCGCAGGCGCTGGGTGCCCGCCTCCGGGGCAAAGGTGAGGCCCGCCTTCCTCCCCCGCTGGAGCCGCTGCATGAGGTCCATGGAGAAATTGTCCGCCCGCAGAGAGGGCAGGCTCAGATTCACATGGCTCTCCCGGCAAAACTGCTCCAGGTCGTCACACAGGCCCACCAGGCCAGGATAATCACTGGTGGACAGGGAGCTGAGGGTCATCTCCTGATAGCCGGAGTCCTTGCAGGCCTCCACGCCATACTGGAAAGCCTGCTCCCGGCTGCGGCAGCGGACGGGCCGATAGACGTATCCCGCCTGGCAGAACCGGCAGCCCCGGATGCAGCCCCGGAACAGCTCCAGGGTTACCCGGTCATGGACCACCTCAGTAGAGGGGACAATGGTTTTCGACGGGAAATAGGACTTGTCCATATCGTGGACCACCCGCTTGTACACCTTCTCCGGCGCGCCGTCCAGAGGCGTGATGGAGCGGATGGTACCGTCGTCGTGGTAGCTCACATCATAGAGGGAGGGCACATACACCCCCTGGATATCCGCCGCGGCCCGGAGGAAGCGCTTCTTGCTCCAGCCCTCCCGTTTTGCACGGCGGTACAGCTCCAGCAGTTCCGGCACCTCGTCCTCTCCCTCGCCGATAAGGGCCAGGTCGATGAAGTCCGCCAGAGGCTCTGCGTTGTACATGGCGGTACCGCCGGCAATAACCAGCGGAGCCAGGGAATCCCGCTCCCCGGCGTGGAGGGGGATCCCGGAAAGATCCAACATATTCAGAATGGCGGGGTAGGCCATCTCGTAGCCCACAGAGAAGGCCACCACGTCAAATTCTCCCACCGGATCCCCGGATTCCAGGGCAAACAGGGGAATACCGGCAGAGCGCAGCTCCGCCTCCATGTCCCCCCAGGGGGCAAACACCCGCTCACACCATACACCGGGCATATCGTTCATGATCCCGTAGAGGATCCGGAAGCCCAGGTTGGACATACCGATCTCGTATGTATCCGGAAAACAGAAGGCCACCCGCAGCTCCACGCTGCTTTTGTCCTTCCTGACCTCATTATATTCGCCGCCCACATAGCGGGCCGGTTTCTGCACCCGGGGCAGGATGCGTTCCAATCTCTTGTCCACGGCAATTCTCCTTGGTACTGTCGTTCCGTCTCCCGGGCCAACCCCACAGGGTCGCATAATATCCCAGGTTAAACAGTACTATTTTAGCCGCTTTGCCGCCGTTTTGCAAGAGGCAATTGAGGAAGCAGCGCTCCCAGTGCTCCAAACAGCAGAAAAAGCCCCGTCCGGTGAATCACCACCAGAGCCAGGGCCAATGCCGTCAAGATCCCACCGCAGGCAAGCCCTACCCACCGGCACACCCGATCCGCCAACATAGGGTCCAAAGCCCAGCTTATCAGAAGGTACAGGATCCTGCCTCCATCCAGAGCCGGAAGGGGCAGCAGATTGAATACTCCCAACAGCACATTGGCTCCCGCCAGCAGATAATCCCCCGCCACCCGGGAGAGCACCACCGCCAGCACCAGATTCACTGCCGGGCCGGCCAGGGTACAGAGGATCTCCCGGCCATAAGGCAGATACCGGGTATCCGCCCGGATCTCCGCCCCGAAGGCTGTCAGCCGGATCTCCTCCACCCGGGCCCCTGCCAGAAACAGGGCAGAAAGATGGCCCAGCTCATGGCACAGGGCGGAGAGGGCCACCAAGGGAAGCACCGTCCCCGCCCCTATCGCCAGGGCCAGCAGCAGCATGGCCGGCGCCCCCCAGGTGACTGTCAGCCTACCGCACTTCCACATAGTAAATGGGGTTGAGATACAGATCCCCGTGGTGCAGCTCAAAGTGAAGATGAGGCCCGGTGGCAATCCCCGTCTCCCCTACCTCTGCAATCTTTTGTCCCATGGTCACCGCTCCGCTGGTCACGATAATTTTGCTGCAATGGGCATAAAGGGTCATATAACCGTCGGCGTGCTGGATCATAATGTAGTAGCCCAGGCTGCTGCTGTCTCCGGTAGCATAGACCTCACCATCGGCAAATGCACAGATGTCTGTCCCTGTTTCCGCTCCCAGATCCACACCGTAATGGAACTTCGTGCCGCCGCTGACAGGATGCTCCCGCCAGCCAAAGGGAGAGGTCAGAGGCGCCACGATGGGGCTGGTATGGGCAAAGCCCAGGTTCCGCTGCTCCAGACTGGCATTTTCCGGCAGGGCAGGCATAGTATAGACCTGAGACGCCGCAGCAGTGGCCGTCTCCTCCATCTCCTGGTCAGCGGCCGGTTCTTCCGGCGGCTCCTGTACCGCCGCCGTCTCCTCCACCGGCAGGGAGGCAGCCACCTGCTCCGCCGCCGGCGATGTGTCCTCAGCTTCCCCATTCCCGGTCGATTCTTCCTCATCCGGGACAGGCAGTTCCAGGGTATAATGCCGCATCAGTCTGGCAGCGGGATCCAGGTAATCACTTACCGCCGCCGTGCCGCTGGCCAAAACAGCGTCCTCCTCCCCGGGATTGAACACCGCCGTGTAAGCGTCCTGAAGGGAGTCACCTACCGGCTCTTCCCCACTAACGGCCCGTCCCATGGCCGCAAAAGCCTCTTTGAAATCGGCGTCCCGTCCAATGAGATCTCCCGCTGTCTGGGCCAGGCGGCTGACCGTCTGGGGAAAGAGGAGCTTTACCGCCACCAGGAGGACAAAAATAACGCCGCATATCGCCAGGCGCATGACCGCCCGCCCCTCCCGTCCGGCGGCGGAGGATCGCCTGGCCGTTCCCTTTCTTTGTGTATGCTTTCCACGATACCGTGAAACGGAGCTTCTCTCCAACACCATCTCCCCTTTCTTTTCCGCCTGCAGCAGGCGGATGAGTCATTCCGTTCCCTTTAGTCTATGCCATGGCTGGGGCAGCCTATTCCTTTTATTTTGAGTGGTCTCTGTTGCAGTTTTTCCCTCATGGCCACAGAAAAGCAGCGGGACCTCCGTAAAGGAGGCCCCGCTGTTCTATAAGTTTGATTCAATTTTCCTGCTGGACGTTCTCTTCTGCCACCAGGCCCAGCCGGGCCAAACCACCCGGCCCCAGCAAATCCCATATTTCCTCATAGGAGAGCTTCAGTTCCACGGTACCCATGGCATAGGGGCCCAATTCATAGGGCGAAAACACTGCTGTCATTCCCTCGCTGTCAAACAACACAGTGCCGTCGTACCACTGGGAGATCACATCAGCATATTCCGGATAGTATCCGGACCGAACATCCTCATCCTGCTCCTGAGCCTTCTCCAAAAAGAGCTCCGCCGCTCCCGTCTGAAAGGCCACCGGGTCATCCGCTACCTGGGCCGGGTCAATATACTGCCCCATGTCTAAATCAAAAAGGTAGCTGTCTGTGTAACTATTGGGATGAGCGCCCCCGGAATAACTGCTGCTGCTGAACCGGATGCTGTACAGACTGCCCTGAAGCGTAGCCTCCGCATGGACACTGTTGCTGTATGCATTATCAAAAAAGCCCGAGGCATAGGCATCCTCTGCCATCTCTTTCAGTTCCAGGCCATAGGCGGAAGCATCGCTCAGGCGCTTGTCCATACGCTGATTGAAATGTTCCACTACCTGCCGGGCCATCTCCACCCCTGCCTCTGACAGCTCCTCCAGATTGCTTACGCTTATTTCCAAAACCTGATAGCTGGTATTTGCTAAAACTGTGCCGTCCTTGGCAGTGTAAGTCATTTCCTCAGTCACCGGACTGATCTGATACACCGGCTTTGTATCTGACGGCAAAATAACCGTGTTTTTTACCGTACTCTGGGACAATGTCAGACTATTGTCTCCCACGCTGCTGCAAGCGGCAGCCAAACACAGCAGCGCCGCCAGCCAAACAGCTTTCCATCGTTTCATAGGGATTCTCCTTTCCTAGGAGGAAGTTACAGCATCACAGGCCCTCTCAGGCATTCACTGCCAGGTACGGACTGATTCAGCTGAGGGTAAGCCAGGGTATACAGATCCGTACAACGGACCTCCTGTTCAAAAAGCACCCGGGCGTCTGGACCAAGGTTCCGGGCCGCGGCAGGTCGCGTCACTACCGGCAGCGAAGCCGCTTTGGCCATGCGACGCAGCAGTTCCCGGCCTCTGCCGTCCGCTCCCAGCACCCGAAGATAGGGCGGCTTCTCCTCCGCTCCAGCCTGCTGTACCCTCAGATAGCTGTGGAGCAGCATTCGCCGCAGCCGCGCCAGCGTGTAGCGCCGGGTTTTGGCCGCCTCCAGAATCTCTTCTATACTCCGGCCCCGAGACACCGCCTTATAAAAGCGGTGGTAAAGGCCCTCACCGCCCCCGTCATAGGGGGCAAAGTCCTCTTCTGCCATAGACCGCAAGCGAGACAGCACCGCCCGCTCACACAGCAGCAGGGACACCGGCGCCCTGCCGGCGGAAATCTCCCGGGCAACCACCTGGGCGGCAGCCTCCGGCATACTCTCCCGCCAGTCCTCGTTCCCGGCCAGCAGTCGGCCGCGGATATAGGAAGCCGAGGCATAGGCCCCCGCTTCCGGGCTATCGTGGGCAGCGCCAACCCGCTGGAAGGTCACCGGCTCCAGCTCCCCGCCCTCTACCCGGGCCAGGGCACGCAGGTATTCTACTGCCAGATTGTCATTGGGCCGCTCCAGGCATTCGGCCCCATTCCCCGCCAAGCGGCCCACCGCCTCTTGACGGGCCGCGGCAAAGGTCATCCCCGTTGCCAGCAGCCGCCGCAGCATGACGGGATACTCCTCTCCGTCCAGGCACTGGGCAGCGGACCACAGGGCATCCAGATCGCCGCATTCACTGCCGAATACCAAGTGTGTCACCACTCCCGTCGCCGCCAGCAGAGACACGCCTCCCTGGGCAAAGCGCTCCGCTGTGGCGCAGGCCCAGGGGGTAGGCAGTTCCAGCACCAGATTCACACCGCACCGCAGGGCCGCCTCGGCCCGGGCCTGCTTGTCCATCACAGCCAGATCGCCCCTCTGGACAATGTTGCCGCTCATCACTGCTACAACATCCGTATCCTGCCCCAGCTGTCCCCGCAAGGCAGACAACTGCCAGGCATGGCCCCGGTGGAAGGGATTGTATTCCGCAATGATACCTGCCACAGCCACGGCTTAAGTCCCCTCCCCCCGCAAATCCAAAAAAGCCGGTCAGGCCAGGAATTTTTCCGAAAAAATTACGAAAAAACTGTTGTCTAACCGGCAAGAATGGTCTACAATATGAATCGTGACTATTTTAAACGTCTCCTGCTGTATATGCAAGTCACAGTACGGAAACAAAAATAACAAAACAATAACAATTTATGAAGGATAGGAGAATTTACTGATGAAAATCCTGATTATCAACGCCGGCAGTTCCTCCCTCAAGTACCAGTTCATGGAGTCCGAGGGTGGCGAGGTTTTTGCCAAGGGCCTGTGCGAGCGTATCGGCATTGATGGTCGTCTGACCCACAAGGTTCCCGGCCGTGAGAACGTGGTACGGGAAATCCCCATGCCCACTCACAACGAGGCCATTCAGTCTGTTCTGGATATCATGGTGGATCCTCAGTATGGTGTCATCGCCTCTACCGATGAGATTGCCGCAGTAGGCCATCGTGTCCTCCATGGCGGCGCCGCCTTTACCGAGAGCTGCATCATCGACGACGCCTGCATTGCCGCCATTGAGAAGTGCATCCCCCTGGGCCCCCTCCACAACCCCGCCAACCTCATGGGCATCCGGGCCTGCCAGAAAATTATGCCCAACACTCCTCAGGTGGCCGTATTCGATACCGCTTTCCATATGACCATGCCCCCCAAGGCTTACATCTACGCCATCCCCTATGAGTATTATGAGAAGGATGACGTCCGCCGCTACGGCTTCCACGGTACCTCTCACCGCTATGTGTCTGCCCGTGCCATCGACATGCTGGGCAACCCCGAGCACAGCCGCGTGATTTCCTGCCACCTGGGTAACGGCTCCTCCCTGGCCGCCATTGTCGACGGCAAGGTGATGGACACCTCCATGGGCCTTGGGCCTCTGGCCGGCTTCCCCATGGGCACCCGCTCCGGCGACGTGGACGCCACCATTCTCGAGTACCTCATGGGCCGCTATGGCTATGACATCAAGGAGATGCTCAACATCCTCAACAAGAAGTCCGGCGTGCTGGGCATTTCCGGCGTCAGCTCCGACTTCCGTGATCTGGAAGCCGCTGCCGACCAGGGCAACGAGCGTGCCCAGCTGGCCCTGGATAAGTTCATCTATGAGGTCCGGAAGTACATCGGCGCCTATGCTACTGCCATGGGCGGCGTAGACGCCATCCTCTTCACTGCCGGTATCGGCGAGAACTCCGCCGACCTGCGTGAGAAGATCTGCCAGGGCCTGGAGTACATGGGCGTCAAGGTGGATTCCGAGAAGAACAAGGTCCGCGGTCAGGAGGCTGTTGTCTCCACTGACGACTCCAAGGTGAAGGTGTTCATCATCCCCACCAACGAGGAGCTCATGATCGCCATGGATACCGCTGCTCTCTGCCAGAAGTAAGCTCTCCCTTCCTCGCAATCACAGGATCTCCGCTGCCACAAGCTGCGGAGATCCTTTTTTGCCCTTCTTCCGGCACGGGAGAACTGCACGGCATAAGATTTGCCTTTTGGCTGAAACTATGATAGAATATGTTCCATTCTGCGCCCGGAAGGGCAAAATTATTATGCTAAAGGGATATTATGACATTTCAGGAACTGCAATTGCTGCCCCAGCTGCTGCGGGCAGTGAATGACATGGGGTATGAGGCCCCCTCCCCGATTCAGGCCGCCGCCATTCCTCCCGTGCGTGACGGCCGGGACCTGATCGGCTGCGCCCAGACTGGCACCGGCAAAACCGCCGCTTTCGCCATTCCCATTCTCCAGCGGCTTAACGACCGGGGCACCAAAAGCCATCGGCCTATCCGAGCCCTGGTACTGACTCCTACCCGGGAGCTGGCCCTTCAGATCAAAGAAAATTTTGACTGCTACGGCAAATACCTTTCCATCCGCAACACCGTTATCTTCGGCGGCGTGGGCCAGGGGCCCCAGGTGGAAGCCCTGGAAAAAGGCGTAGACGTGCTGGTGGCTACTCCGGGCCGGCTCAATGATCTGTGCAATCAGGGCCATATCGATCTCAACGGCATCGAGACCTTCGTCCTGGACGAAGCGGACCGAATGCTGGATATGGGCTTCATCCACGATGTGAAAAAGGTGATCGCCCGGCTGCCTGAACAGCGCCAGACACTTCTCTTCTCCGCCACCATGCCCCAGGAGATTGCGGAGCTTTCCCAAACCATCCTGGTGGATCCGGTTCGGGTGGAAGTGACGCCCCAGTCCTCCACGGTAGACGCCATTGACCAGCAGCTGTACAAGGTGGACAAAGGCAACAAAAAGCGCTTGCTCCAGCATGTCCTTCAGGATCCGGCTCTGGACAGCGTGCTGGTATTTACCAATACCAAACATGGCGCGGACCGGGTTGTAAAAGAGCTGGGCCGCAGCGGCATATCCGCCATGGCCATCCACGGCAATAAAGGCCAGACAGCCCGGGTGAAAGCACTGGAAAGCTTTAAAAGCGGTGACATCCGGGTTCTGGTGGCCACTGACATTGCCGCCCGTGGCATCGACGTCAATGAACTCAGCTGTGTCATCAACTACGAGCTGCCCAACGTGCCGGAGACCTATGTCCACCGCATCGGCCGTACCGGCCGGGCAGGCCGCAGCGGCATTGCCATCAGCTTCTGCAATTTTGACGAGCTGGCCTACCTCAAGGACATTGAAAAGCTCATCGGTAAAAAGATACCAGTGGTGGACAGCCACCCCTGGCCCATGGAGATCTTCGAAGCCACCCCCAAAGCAGCCCGTCCTCCCCGCCCCCCCAGGGCAGAACGCCAGAAAGCCCCAGACATTGCTGCCGGCAAAGGGAAGAAACTTTCCGAGAACCTATCCCTCCCCAAAGAACCGGGAAGTGGGAAAGCATCCGGAAGAAAGGATTCTCCCCAGCCTGCCATTTCCGCAAGTCCCCGGCCCTCTGTCTCCCCAGCAGAGGCACGGATCAACGCCCAGAGAGAAGCACCGCTTGCCAAAGCTTCCACAGCATCTGCGCCGCAGGCCTCCGAACAGCGGAATATGCCATTCCTGCCGGAAACTCCAGTGCCTGTGTCCCAGCCTTCCAAAATACGCCGTCTCTCCTCGGATCCACGGCCTATCGGGCGGCTGATGGCCTCGGCGGACGGCCGCCGTAAGCGGCGGAGCAAAAACGGGAAATAGTCCGTTCGCTGTTTTCCGCCATGACTGTCCTCCGGCCACAGAGTGCCGCACGACAAAACAAAAGGGACGAAGCTGTATATTTCGTACAGCTTCGTCCCTTTTATCGATGTAAATAGTCTTGCCAAGCTCACAGCAGTCGCCTTGTGCCCCTATACAGCACCGGCTCATGCTATTCCTCCAGCAGAAAGCCGGCCGTCCCCAGTTCTCTGCGCACCCGTTCCCAGGCCGCCTCATCCGGGCAGGACAGGGTATGGAGATGGATTCCCTCCGTCAGCACTGAGAGAGGCCTCGCCTGGGCACAGCGGGAAACAAACTGCTGCACATCATAGCGGTTTTTCAGATGGAGCGCCCCGGTAATCTGACCGTACACCGGATGCTCCACCACCACGTCCAGTACCGTGCAGCCGTTATCCACCATGATGTCCAGTTCCCGCTCCATATCGGCGGCAGTATGGCGGCAGGCCACCTGCCGCCGCAGTCCGCCGCTGTCCCGACGGACCACATAGCCCCGGGGTGTGGCGTCAATCGCCGCCCCGGCAGCCCGCAGCAGTGCCACATCTCCCACAATGATCTGCCGGCTGACCCCGAACTCCTTTGCCAAAGCGCTTGCACTTACCGGCTGGCTGGACCGGGCAAGGGCCTTCCATACTCCCTCCCGGCGTTCTTCCGCTGTCACTGTTTTCCCCTCCTTGCGGTGATGGTTCCCGTTTCTTTTTTACCACATTGTAGCACGCCCTTCTCCTCCTGGCAAGCAAGGAGACAACTATCAAAATTTAAGATTTCTGCCAATATTTTTCCCTTGCATCTTACAGCTTCCACTGTATATAATAGGTATGGCTGGAGACAGTACTTCCCGCGCAGCGCGCGGATGGGAGGGGATACCCGATGCAGGACCAAGACTTCCACCGCATTGCGGATGATATTATCCATCATCCGCTATTTACCCAGATGCAGACTTTTGTTCATCATGGGGGTGAAAACTCCCTGTACGACCACTCTGTGGATACCGCGAAATGCGCCTATCGGCTGGCCCGCCGTTTCCGCATGCGGGAGGACCGGGTGGAATCCGTTACCCGGGCCGCCCTGCTCCACGACTTTTTTGGCTACGACTGGCGCAGCGAAGCCCACAAACAGTTTCTCCGCCACTACTCCGGTCTGCGCCGCCTGACCCATATGCACGCTTTTGTCCATGGCGCTATGGCGGCACGGAGAGCCAACCGTCTCTTTGGCCTCAATGAGCGGCAGCGCGCCGCCATTACCAGCCATATGTTTCCTCTGGCCCCGATACCGAGGAATTCCGAGGCGTGGGTACTGACCCTGGCGGACAAGATCGTCGCCTCCCGGGAAGTGTCGGAAACCGTTGGCTGGCATATGCGCAAGTGGTATCGAAAAATGGTCCCCGCCAGCGGCATGTCCACAGGGCGGATGTAACAGGAATACAGAAAACGAGAGAACCGGACAAATCCGGTTCCCTCGTTTTTTTAGTCAAAGAGGCGGCCCTGACAGGGCCGCCTCTTTTTGTACCGCTTTTATCCAAGCAGGTAACGGTAATTGGTGAGAACGGTGTAGATAAACACTTCCACATCGGCGGGCAGATCGTTGCTGCCGTTGAGATCCGCCTCAAATACCTTTCCGTCCAGCCGGACCAGGACCTTCATGCCGCCCAGGGGCAGGAAGCCGCTGTTACTGGTGCTCTCATCGAAGCCGGCCCGATCATAGAACAGCGTGAACTTCTCCTTGTAGGGAGCGCTGTCATAGGGACAGAACACGGCGCAGTTGCCGCACTCGTTGCACATCCGATCCACATGGAGGATCTGGGGACGACCGTCAGGCAGCTTGATGATCACGTTGGCCCGGTTGGGGCACACGTCGGCGCAGCACTGGCAGACCACGTTGCAGCTCAGGCACCGGTCGCCCTCGCACTTGGCGCTCTCGCACAGGATGCCCTTCTTTGCAATGGCCTCCTCGCGAGTGGCATGGGCGATGTGGGGAATGTTGGCCTGATGGGCGCTGCCGATGACCTCCTCAGCGAAAGCGGAAGCGTCGGCAATACCTTCCACCACTGTGGCGGGGCCCCGGAGGGCGTCGCCGGCGGCATAGACGCCGGGCAGGTTGGTGGCAAAGCCAGGCCGGCCCTTCTCGTTCACATCCACGCCATAAGAGGCCAGTATCTCGCTGTCCACCTTCTCGCCTACGGCGGAGATCACGGTGTCGCAGGGGATCTCCACGATCTCGTCGGTCTCCACAGGAGCGCGGCGGCCGGAGGCGTCCGCCTCTCCCAGGACCATCTTCTTGCAGATCAGCTTGCCGTCCTTCTGCTCCACGGGGGACACCAGTTCCAGGAACTTCACGCCGTCGGCAATGGCCAGCTCCAGTTCCTCGGCATCGGCAGGCATATACTTCTTGGTGCGGCGATAGACCAGGGTGCTGCTCTCAGCGCCGCAGCGGAGGGCCAAACGGGCAGCATCCATAGCGGTGTTGCCTCCGCCGATGACGGCTACATGGCCCAGATTCTCCACCTTGCCGCTCTTGACATCCTTCATCCAGCCGATAACGGGTTTTACGTTGCCGGAGATAGCCAGACGGCCAGCCTTCCAGGCGCCGATGGCGAAGAGAATGTGGGTATAGCCCTGCTTCTTCAGCTCCTCAACGGAGGGGGCGACAGTGCCCAGTTTTACCTCCACGCCCATCTTCTTCATGAGAGCCGCGTCCTTCTCAATAGCCTCGTCGCTGATGCGGAAGGCAGGGATCACCTGACGGACGATGCCGCCCAGGACGACCTCTCGCTCAAAGAGGGTGGTGGGAATACCGGCCCGGCCGCAGAAGTAGGCCGCCGCCATACCGGTGGGGCCGCCGCCGATGATGGCAACCTTCTTGCCGTCGTAAACGGGGGTGGGGGTCTTCAGCTTGGCCATGACCTTGTCATAGCCCCGCTCCGCCGCCACCAGCTTGGTGGCCCGGATCTGGACGGACTTGTCATAGAAGTTGCGGGTGCACTTGTCCATGCAGTGATGGGCGCAGATGGTGCCGGTGATGAAGGGCAGGGGGTTCTTCTCCAGAATGACCTCCAGGGCCTGGGCATATTTGCCCTTGCGGCACAGCTCGATATACTCGGGGATGTCCTGGCCAATGGGGCAGCCGCCCTTACAGGGGGCGGTGAAGCAGTCGATGAGGGGAACCTTGCTGTACAGCTTCCGGCGGGGCAGAGGCTTGATAGCCTTCACATGGTACTTGTCACTGCGGATGGCGATGGCCAGGGCCTCCACCTTCTCCACGTCCACGCCGGTAAAGGGATGGAACTGGAACATCTCCAGCTTCTCGCCGATCTGCTTGAAGCGCTGATAGCCGCCGGGCTTCAGCTCCGTGGTGGCCATGGTGATGGGCCAGATGTTGCAGGCAAAGAGCTTATCAATATTGAAGAAGTCGGCGCCGCCGGAGTAGCTCAGGCGCAGCTTGCCGTCAAACTCCCTGCTGATCCGCCTGGCCATCTCGATGGTCAGGGGGAAAAGGCTCTTGCCGGCCATGTACATCTCCTCGCTGGGCAGCTCGTTCTGCTTCACGTCCACCGGGAATGTGTTGGACAGCTTCAAGCCAAACTCCAGGCCATTGTCCCCCGCCAGCTTCTTGAGACGGCGGAACATGGGAATGGCATCGCTATACTGGAGGTCCTCGTTGAAGTGGTGCTCGTCAAAGGCGATGTAGTCATAGCCCATGGAATCCAGAATGGACCGGGCAGACTCATAGCCCAGGATGGTGGGATTGCACTTGACGAAGGTATGGAGATGCTTCTTCGTGATGAGGTAGGAGGCGATGCGCTCGATCTCATCCGGCGGGCAGCCATGGAGGGTGGAGACAGTAACGCTGTCAGATACCCGGGCAGGGATGGTATCGATGTAGGCGCTCTCCTGAGGGAACATCTCCTTGAGGACCTTAATGCACTCCTGGAAAATGGGGGTATTGGAGGCGTCCACCATTTCGGTAAGATACTTATTGATCTTATCGCCCTTGATGCCCTCCAGGTCATAGCCCACGGACATATTGAAGATAAAGCCGTTGGGGTCGCCCAGGCCGTAGACCTTGGCCATGATCTTACAGGCGCACCAGGCCTTCACATACTCCTCATAGGCCTGGGGAACGTACAGCTCGGTGGACCACTCGCAGTTGTAGCACTCATCCTCCGCCAGGATGCAGGGACGGCTGATGCAGGCGGCCAGCTCCGCGCCGTCCATCTTCTGAACGGTTTTCAGCTCAAAGAACCGGGCGCCGGCGAAGTAGGCGGCGATGATATTCTGGGCCAGCTGGGTGTTGGGGCCGGCGGCGGGGCCGAAGGGGGTCTCGATGGTTTCGCCGCCGAAGATAGGCAGCTTTTTCTCGCCCGCTTTGTAGGGACGATGGACGCCAAACACGGAGCCCTCCCGGGCATATTCGGTAGTGATCCAGGTCATCAGTTCCCGGAAGGGAATGGGGATCATCAGTTCAGACATAAGAAATTCTCCTTCTCTATCAGTTTCCAAACGATACGGGCCGATAGGACCCAAGGGGGTGGTATTTTCTGACGGGCTACTCAGTAAAGGTGTATTTGACCACATTCCCATGGCCGTCACCCGTAATAATGACGGTATCTCCATCGGCGTTTACACGCTGCTCCATAATGGGAAATCTGCCGTGCTTGACCACATAATCTTCAGGGCTCTCTGCCTGTGCTTCAAAGAGTTCCCGCTTAGCAAATTGACTGCCGCCGCAGGGATTGATATCCTCTATTAAAATCTCAAATTCCCGCATGATGCTGCATCCCTCCGTCTCAGTTTTATTGGTTTAATATTCGCAGTGGTTCAGCGCGCCCCAAAGCTTCTTGCTTTCCTCAAGAATATGTGCGTTCTCGGCCTCCTCGTCGATGCCTACCAGCTCGCGGTCCTTCATGAGGAGCTTGCCGTTACAGATGGTGGTCTGACACTGGCGGCCAGCCATTCCAAAGAGCATATGGCCGTCGATGTTGGCGTCGGAGAAGGGGGTGTAGGGCTTGTAGTCCATGACGATCACGTCGGCGGCGGCGCCGGGGGCCAGCTTACCCAGAGGCACACCGAAGTACTTTTCACCGATGAGGGGGTTATTCTTGAAGAGCATCTCCGTCACCTCGCACCAGCCCACGTTGGGAAGGCAGGCGTTATGGCGCTGGATGGCCAGAGCCACCTTGATGCTCTCCAGCATGTCGTTGGTATAGGCGTCGGTGCCAAGGCCCACGGTGATGCCCCGCTTCATCAGCTGGAGGATGGGGGAACAGCCCACCGCGTTGCCCATGTTGCTCTCCGGGTTATTCACCGTCATGGTGCCGGTGGCCTCAATGATCTCCATTTCCGCGGTATTCACATGGATGCAGTGGCCCAGGATGGTCTTGGGACCAAGGATGCCGTGGTCCTGGAGCCGCTGGACCGGGCGGCGGCCATAGTTCTGAAGGCTGTCATAGACGTCGTTCATGCCCTCGGAGACATGGATGTGGAAGCCGGTACGGCCGTTGTTGGCCGCTACCATCCGCTCAAAGGTCTTGTCGGAAATGGTGAAGAGGGCGTGGCCGCCGAACATGGCCGCCAGCATGTCGCTGGGGTTCTTCTCACAATAGGTAATGAAATCAGCATTCTCCTGAATGGCCTGGAGGCTCTTCTCCTCCCCATCCCGGTCGCTGACTTCATAGCACAGGCAGGAACGGATACCGAACTTCTTGGCGCTCTCGGCGATCTCCATCAGGGAGCCGGGGATTTCGCAGAAGGAAGCGTGGTGGTCAAAAATGGTGGTGACGCCCTGCTTGATGCAGTCCATATACAAGGCATCGGCACTGGCCCGGGTACCCTTCACGGTCAGGTGGCGGTCAATGTACCACCACTGGCCGTCCAACACCTCAAAGAAATTGGTGGGGTTGAAGCCGTTGATGGACAGGCCCCTGGCCAGAGCGGAATAGATATGGGTATGGGCATTGACAAGGCCCGGCATAATGACACCGCCTTTGGCGTCGATGAACTCCGCCTGGGGGTACTTGCCTTTCAGCTCAGCGGTGGCACCCACCTCCAGGATCTTCGTCCCGTCGATCACTACGCCACCGTCCTTCAGGTAGGGTAAGGCGCTATCCCGGGTAATAAGCCTGCCGTTTGCCAGAATATACATGGTCGTATCCTCCTTTTTGTCATCCTGTATGGTGTGACACACCCCGGTAACAAAAAATGTTTCAAATCCCTCTGGGATTTGAAACACTCAAGCGAAAGCCGGAGTGATAGTTTCAGCCCGTGCGCGAAGCACTTCCTTACAGCTATCATTCTTGGATTGTGATTATATTATAAAGCAACGTGAGAAAAAATGCAATGGTTTGGTCAAAGAAACAATAAGGCCACCTGACAAAAATTCTGTATTTGTTTTGTGCAGGTTAGCGAAAGGCCCCGCCGGTTTCCCGGCAGGGCCTTTGTTCTCGACTTTCTCTCCAAAAAACTTACTTGGTACCAAAAATCCGGTCGCCGGCATCACCCAGGCCGGGAACAATGTAGCCATTCTCATTGAGATGGCTGTCCACTGCGCCGCAGTAGATGTCTACGTCGGGATACTCCTTCTGGATACGCTCGATTCCCTCAGGAGCAGCCAGCAGCACCATGAGCTTGATGTTGGAGCAGCCGTACTCCTTCATAAAGCCAATGGCGGCGGCGGCAGAACCGCCGGTGGCCAGCATGGGATCCACGATCAGGATGTCCCGCTCCGCCACGTCCTTGGGCATCTTGCAGAAATATTTCACCGGCTCCAGGGGCTCCTCGTTACGGTAAAGGCCGATATGGCCCACCCGGGCAGAGGGTACCATCCGCAGCACGCCGTCCACCAGGCCAAGGCCCGCCCGGAGAATAGGTACCACCGCAAATTTCTTCCCCTTCAGCGTGGGAGCCATGGTCTTACCGATAGGTGTCTCCACCTCTTTCTCCGTCAGAGGCAGGTCCCGGGTGGCCTCATAGGTGAGAAGCATGCCAATCTCGGAAACAATCTCACGGAAATCTTTGGTAGAAGTATTCTTATCCCGGAGGATGGTCAGCTTATGGGCCAGCAGAGGATGATCGACGACATGGACTTTTTCGCTGTACATTGGTGTTGTACTCCCTTCTTGATGTATGACGGAGCAAGGCGAATCATCCAGCCGCAGTGTCTATCCCACCCGCACACACTCCATCGTGATTCCTGTTGGCTATTGTACAACAGCAGGGGGTAAATTGCAAGACAGGGAAGGCCTCATTTTCCCTCTTCCAGCCGCTTTACCAGATAGGGAATGGCGCTTTCAAACTCCACGCCGTACCACTTTGCCTCCGGGGAAGCGAGGGTCAGGCGAATACACTCCACCGTATAGTCCGCCGCCAGGGCCAGGGCCTCTCCCAGCGGCAGCCCCCGCATGAGGCCGCCCACGCAGGTGGAGGCGAACACGTCGCCGGTACCGTGGAAGCTGGCGGGCAGGTGCTCCGTGAAGTAACTGCCGTAGGTCCCCTCCTTCTGGTCGTAGTACATAACGCCCAGCCGCCCCTTCTCAAAGCTGACGCCGGTGAGGGCCACATACCGGGGACCCAGCTTGGCAAGAGACTGGAGCATCTCCCGGATATAGCTCTCATCATACTCCGTCCGATAGGGCAGGCCGGTGAGAAGACTGGCCTCCGTCAGGTTGGGGACAATCAGATCCGCCTTGGCGCAGACCTTGGCCATCTCTGCCGGGAACTCCGGCCCGAAGGCGGGGTACAGCTTGCCATTGTCCGCCATAACGGGATCCACCACGATAAGGTTGTCCTCCGTCTTGAAGGCGTCAAATAAATCGCACACATCGCCGATCTGCTCCGCCGAGGCCAGATAGCCGGTATAGATAGCGTCAAAACGGATCTTTTCCGCCTGCCAGTGCCGGGCAATGGGGCCGATCTGATCCGTCAGGTCTTTGCAGGTAAAGTTCTGAAACATGGTATGAGTGGACAGTACCGCTGTGGGGACAATGGAGCACTCCACCCCCATGGCGGAAATAATGGGCAGAGCCACTGTGAGAGAGCACTTGCCCAGGCAGGAAATATCCTGGATACTGACGATACGCTTCATAAGAGGCACTTCCTTTTTCTTGGTTTGCTGTATTATAGCAAAGGAACTGATCCCACTAAAGTCTCAGATACAGAATTTTCATTGGTATCAGTTTTGCGCAATACACACCCAAGGTCAGAAAGAGGCCCCGGGACTTTTTTGTCCCGGGGCCCCCATAGCCATAGTCGTATAACAGGAATATATTTTTTGCCAGCTTGCGGCACATGGGCAGTGCACCGTCTGCGCGCTCACCAGCGGGCTTATCCCAGGCTGCCCAGACGCGCCAGCCGCTCCCGCTCCGCCTGACTCAGCCGCAGGTACACCAGAGCCAGCTCCTGGGCAGACACTCTGGCCTCCACTCCCAAACTCTCCGCCGCCATAGCCACCCCCACCGCACTCTGAAGCCGCAGGTGGGCCGGGGCAGCCTGGCAGGCAATGCCCTGCTCCATCAAGAATTCTGTACACAGCTTCCAGCCGTCCCCCACTATGATCAGGGGGCCGGGAAGCTGCCGCAGTTCCTCCGCCGCTTCCGCCAGGGAGATCGCCCGATCCGGGCAAAGGCGCTTCAAACTGCCGTTTTCCGCGGCAAAAACCGCGTTATAGATCTGCTGGCGGCGGGCATCCATGGAACAGACAATGGTACCCGTCATATGGGCCAAAGGCCAGGCCATGGCCTCCAGGGTAGACACCCCCACGCAGGGCTTGTCCCCGGCCCAGGCAAGGCCTTTCACTGCGGCGATACCGATGCGCAAGCCAGTAAAGGAGCCGGGCCCCGCCGCCACCGCGATGGCGTCCATGTCGGCCAGGGTCAGCTCACTGTTTTTCAGCATATCCTCCACCATGGGCATCAGGGTACGGCTGTGGGTAAGGCCCGTGGCCTGCCAGGCGGTAGCCAGAGGCGCCCCCTCCCGCAGCACTGCGCAGGAGGCCGCCTTAGCCGTGGTTTCCAACGCTAAAATCGTCACAGGGACACCCCCTCTACGGTAATACGCCGCCAGTCCTCATTTTCCGGGCAGCGGCGGATGGTAACGGTAACCGCCTCCGGCGGGATGGCCCCGGGAAAGCTCTCGCTCCACTCCACGGCGCACACGCCGCCCCGGCCTAAATAGTCTTCCCAACCGATGTCCCACAGCTCCTCCTCGTCCCCCAAACGGTAAAGGTCGAAGTGAAACAGGGGGATCTCCCCCTCATATTCATTGACAATGGTAAAGGTAGGGCTGGTGACCCGTCCGGTGCAGCCCAGGCCCCGGGCAAGTCCCCGGGTAAAGGCGGTTTTACCCGCTCCCAGGTCTCCCCGATAGGCAATCACATCTCCTCCGTGGAGCCGCTGGGCCAGAGCCGCCCCCAGCGCCTCCGTCTCCTGTTCACTGTGCGAGAGATACTCCATTACTGTCCCTCCGTAATCCTATTCAACAGGAGAGTATACCACAGAATACCTCTCCTGGAAAGGGGGCGGAAGAAAAAAGCGGAATCTTACCGATCCATCAGGCGGCAGAGCATGGCGGCCGCCTGACCCCGGGTAGCATCGGCGTTTCTTTGATAGGCGCCGCTGACCAATCCCAGGCCCTGGGCCAGGGCAGCATAGCCCAGCTCGTCGGTGGGGATAGAAGCGCGGTCAGGGTAGGCACAGGTGAAGATTCCCTCCAGCCGGGCAACAATGCCGTAGCCCGCGGCATCCAGCAGGCAGCGCACCAGCTGCCCCCGGGTCAGGACGGCGTCGTCACTGCGCTCCGTCCGGGTAAGGGCTCCCATGGCATAGGCCGCGGCATAAGCATCGTCCCGCTGGGACTCCGTGGCCGCTCCAGGATCCAGGGGATAGCCCCGCAGGCTGTACAGAAGGCAGACCAGATCCCACTGGGTCAGAGGCTTGGACTGCTGGAAGATTCCGCCGTCATAGCCCACGTTGAATTGAGCCAGCCGCAATACATCCTCCTCCACCCAGGAGCCTGCCAGATCGCTGTAGGTAAGGCCGGCATCCTCTTGGCCGGAGTAGCCCACAGGCTCGCCGCTCTTGGCGTCAATCGCCCGGTAAACCTCCTCCCGCTCCAGGCCATAGCCCAGCTTCAGGTAGTAAAAGGCGGAAAGGCCCATCTCCTTGAGCCGCTGAGACACAGTGTCAGAGCCGGTGAGCTTTTGAGGTACCAGCAGGTATCCCAGCGTCACCGTATAGGTGTCCATCCAGGCGTCCAGGGCTCCATCGGCAGAAATGACCCCCTCCGGAGAAGCAAAGGTAACCGCTTCATCATAGGAATAGAAAAGGCCGCACACAGAGCCATCCGTAGCATCAACACGGACAAAATAATACTGCTCCGGGAAGAAATAGCCGTTCTCCTTCCTGACAAACCGGAAGGAATAGTCGGAAACAGAGCTGTCATCCTCGGGGATGACGTTGGACTCCTCTGCCGTCTCATAGAGGGCCAGGTGGGAATAGTGATCCCCATAGCGGGCCTCCAGGAAGGCCTCCGCCTTCTCCAGGGCTTCCTCCTCACTGAGGACAGCCTGAGAATCCTCATCCCAGGGAATATAGGAGGTCAGATGCTGTACAGCGCCGGTGCGGGCGTCCACCGTGAAGCTGCGGGTGTATACATCCTCCCCCACAGCCCGGCTGTACCGAAGGACACAGGTCACAGGGGCCTCCTCCCCCGCCTCCGCCTGTCCCACAGAGAATCGGGCGGAAACCAGCTGATAGCCGTTCAGGCCGTACTCCGATATGGCCTGCAGGGCGCTGTCCAGCTTCTGGGAGGAGAGAACGCCCTCCATCTGGGCAATCCCCGCCTGCTCCGCGTCAGAGAGCCCGCTTTCAGTGGAGCTGTCTTCCGCCGCGCCGTTATCCGATTCGGCACCGCCCATGCCGCCAGACGCCAGCATCTCCTCCTCCAGAGCCGTCAGATCCGCCAGCTTGCCGGTCTGGGCATCCACATAAAACTCATGGCCGGGATTTGGCAGATAGTACAGCACCGCCTGGGTACTGTCGCTGTCCGGAAGTACATACTCCAGCCGCAGGGACAAGGTATCCTTCAGCGCTTTCGCTGCATCGGCCTGGGTAGCTGCCGCGCTTGCGGCGGGAATATTTCCCAGGAAAGTCGTCTCCGGCACATCCCGCCAGAAGCGGATGACCTGATTGTCGGAGGCCCGGACGGTAATGGAATAGCTCAAAGGCGAAGGAAGGCCGTTGAGCAGGATAGTGCCATTAAAGCGGTAAGTGGTGCTGTCCAGCCGATCCAAACCGCTGGGCTCTTCCAGGGATACCGTCTCCCGATCTGGCGTCAATACCCGATCCAGGAAAGCCTGGGCCGCAGCTTTGGCCTCTTCCGGGTCGCCCTGGGGAAAGGCGGGCATCCCCTGCTGGGCGCTGGAATTGGCTTGTGTGCTGTCACGATAATAGCTGACGATGGTACCGTCCTCCAACGCGGTTACCGAGAGGGAACCTGTGTCACCGCTCCAATACAGGTTCCACACAGGAGCAAGCTCCTGCTCCTCGTAGTCTCCCTGGAAATACGAATACGCTTCCGTATCCAGGGCCAGTGTCGTCTTGACCGTCTGAGTAATCCGGGTGAGCTTTGCGTCGGCGGTATCTGCCGCGGCAGCTGCCGGCAAAGCGGCGCTGATGAGAAAAACAGCGCCCAAAAACAGGGAGAGAATCTTTTTCATGTTCATACCTCCGTTTCTTATGCAGGCCCAATCTTACTATTATACTACCATATTGGTAGACGAAAATAAATTACGGATGTGCCCCCGGTTATGAAAAATTATCCGGCAAAAACCAAATAAAAAAGTTTGCTCCAAAAAGAAAACCTGTGGTTTACAGAATATGGCTTATGTGGTACACTTACTCTGAATTTATAATGGGAGGTGTTGCCATTGTCCATTTTTGCCCAGATACTGGGCGCAGTCAAATACATCGTCAAAAAAGCGGACATGGTGCTGCTGGGGATCTGCCTGGTATCCACCATTTACGGCATCATCCTCATCGCCAGTGCCACCAATTACACCGGCAGCTACCGGGACGTGCTTGTACAGGCGGCGGCGGCCGTGATCGGCCTTCTTGCTTACTTCATCTTTTCGGCCCTGGATGTGGAGCACTACTCAGAAAAATGGAGGTGGTTCTTCCTCTTTAACCTTGGCTTTATTGCCCTTCTTCTTACGCCTCTGGGTACGGGGAAATATGGCAATAAATCATGGCTGTCCGCTTCCTGGCTGCCCACCAGCATCCAGCCCTCCGAGATCGTGAAGCTGACCTTTACCGTCCTGCTGGCCCGGCAGATGGCCTGGTTCCGGGACAACCGGAAAATGCGGGGCCTCGACTCCCTGTTTTGGCCCGCCGCCCATGCGGGGCTGATGTTTGCCTGGATTTTTGTAATTTCCTCCGATGCCGGCAGCGGCCTTGTTTACCTGATGATCTACGCCGGCATGGCGCTGGCGGCAGGTCTCGCCTGGTACTGGTTTGTGGCAGGCTTCAGCGTAATGGGCCTGGGCATCGGCACTCTGATCCTCCTGGAAAAATTCCCAACCCATATGCTCCAGCGCTTCATCGTCCTCTTCGATCACAGTTACTCCCCCGACGGCGTGGGCTGGCAGCAGACCCGGAGCCTTATGGCTATCGGCTCCGGTGGTATCTTTGGCCAGGGTCTCTTCAACGGTATCCAGACCCAGTCCTCCTTTGCGGAGAACCTGCCGGAGCGGCAGACAGACTTTATTTTCGCCGTATGCGGCGAGGAGCTGGGAATGGTGGGATGCCTTGCCATCATTCTTCTGGAATTTCTCCTGGTGTGGCGCTGTTTCCAGACCGCCCGGATGGCAAAAGGCACCATGGGGAGCCTGATTTGCATCGGCTTTGGCTCCATGCTGATCTTCCAAACTGTGGAAAACATCGGCATGTGCCTCTTTGTCATGCCGGTTATCGGATTGACTCTCCCCTTCTTCAGCTACGGCGGCAGTTCCATTGTTACCCTGTTTGCCGCCATGGGCATTGTCTCCGGCGTGCGAAGCCGCTCTTTGCCGGACTGGCTGCGAAAAACCTGATACAAATACGCCGCGGGGCATATGCCCTGCGGCGTATTGCTTTTATGCGTATCTGCCGTCCCGGCGGCGGAGGTAGAGCTTGACGGACAAGTGGTAGGACAGGACATTGGCCCCTGCCAGCGCCGCCAGCACCGGCACTGGAACGGTTGCCAACCAATCCAGCGCCCTGCCGATATCCCTCGCCATTAGAGAAACCGACCCCAGAACGAGGATGAAGATACCTGCAAAGATGGCCACCATGATCAGCCGGCCCCGCTCCGTACCGAAGCGGTACAGCAGGGGGTAGGTCACCGCTGCCAGCAGCGTTAGGATCACCACGTACAGCCCCAGCATCTGCCATAGCTCCCCCCAGATCACCGGTTCCTCGCTGTACAAGGCCCGGATATACGTGCCCACGACGATCAGCCCCATGCTCATGACCATAGCCCCATAGTGGAGGATATACTTGCTGCCCACGATCTGCCGGGGCGTCCAGGGCAGCATGGCGGCATAGCGGTCCCACTTGCAGCGCTCGTCGTAGGAGATGGTGCTCATGGGGATCATGACGGAGATCATGACCGCATAGGCACCGCCAAGGCCGTTGGTCCCGGGCAGCAGCAGGAACACAAATGCCAACACCACCAGCAGCCGCATCTGCTTATCCATGACAAAGATATCTTTTTTCAACAGGGCGATCATCGTACTTCCTCCTTTGCCAGATACAGGATCACATCCTCCAGAGTAGGCCGCTCCACCAGCAAATCACGGGGTGCTTTGTCCAGATCCACCAGGGCCTCGGCGCCATACTCCCCAATCCGTTTGCCGTGGATAATGGCCGGATCCACTGCCGCCAGCTCCTGGGGACTGCACTTGAGGAGGCCATAGCGCTCCAGCAGCATATCCTTCTCCTCACAGAGCTTCAACTGTCCCTTATGTAAAAAAGCGATGTAGTCGCAGCTTTTCTCCAGGTCGCTGACAATATGACTGGAAATCAGCACCGCGTGGTCATCCTGGGCCGCAAAGTCCGTGAACACCTCCAGCAGCTCCTCCCGGACCATGGGGTCCAGGCCGCTGGTGGCCTCGTCCAGCAGCAGCAGCTTCGCCCCGTGGGACAGGGCCGCCGCAATGCCCAGCTTCATAGTCATGCCTCGGGAGTACTCCTTGTACTTTTTATTGGGCGGCAGCTGGAAGCGCTCCAGCCAGCGGCCATAGGCCTCCCCGTCCCAGTTCCGATAGGCTCCGGCAAGAATCTTTCCCAGCTGCTTGGCGGTGATGAATTCCGGCACGCAGGTCTCGTCCAGCACCACGCCGATCTCTTCCTTTACCTGCCGAAACGCCGGAGACATGTTATCTGTGCCCAGCACCGACACCGCGCCGCCGTCCCGGCTCACCGCGTCCATAATCAGACGGATAGTGGTACTTTTACCCGCACCGTTCTCCCCCACCAGGCCCAGCACGCAGCCCATGGGCAGCGTCAGGTCAAAGGGCCCCAGCGTAAAGTCCTTGTATTGTTTGGTAAGTCCCTTGATCTCTATGGCGTTCATTGTCTATTCCTCCTCGCTTAATACCAGCAGCATACTGCGCAGATCTTCTGTGGTAAGCCCGCACTGCCGTCCCAGCTCCAAAGCCGCCTGGAGGTGTTCTTCCACCTCCCGAAGGCTGTTTTCCCGTGCCAGCTCCAGGTTCTGCTTTGCCACAAAGCAGCCCTTCCCCGCCACAGTGTTGATAAAGCCTTCCCGCTCCAGCTCCTCATAGGCCCGTTTGGTGGTAATCACGCTGATCCGCAGGTCCTTTGCCAGCGCCCGGATGGAGGGCAGAGCCTCCCCCGGCTGCAGCTTTCCGGCAGCAATCGCGCCTTTAATCTGACGGCAGATCTGTTCATAAATCGGCAGGCCGCTGGCGTTGCTGATGATAATATTCATCATCGCGCCTCCTTCCGTATATGTACAGTATACACAGTAATTACAGTTTGTCAAGAGGGATGTTTCTCTTTCTTCTGCTTCGGTAGAACCAACTTGCAAAAAAATCTTACCAGCCGCTTTCCGGCCCACAGGGTTGTCCTTTGGGAAAAAGTATGATATAACGTATTTATCAAATCTTTACATTTACTTTACAGTAAAATAGGAAGAGAATCATTGTAGTATTAAGGATGCGTGGATTATGGCAAAGGAAAAAAAAGGATATCAAATTGACATGTGCAACGGCCCCCTGGCCGGGAAGCTGCTGCTGTTCGCGCTGCCCTTGATCCTGTCAAGTCTGTTGCAGCTTCTGTTCAACGCTGCGGACGTGGTGGTGGTGGGCCGTTACGCTGGTAAGGAGGCCCTGGCGGCGGTGGGTTCCACCTCCTCCCTCATCAACCTGTTGGTAAACCTCTTTGTCGGTTTTTCCGTAGGCACTAACGTGGCGGTGGCCAGAGACTTGGGCGCTGGCCGGGGAGACGATGTGCGCCGCAGCGTCCACACCTCCATTACCCTGGCGTTGCTGAGCGGCGTACTGCTGATGATCGTGGGGGTAACGCTCTGCCGGCAAATGCTGGTATGGATGTCCTCCCCTGCCGACGTCATTGACCTGTCCGCCCTGTACCTGCGCATTTATTTCTGCGGTATGCCCGCCAATATGCTCTATAACTTTGGCGCAGCCATCCTCCGTGCCCAGGGCGACACCCGCCGGCCCCTGTATTTCCTTACCGTGGCCGGCATCGTCAATGTGGTACTGAACCTGGTGTTTGTACTGGGCTTCCAGATGAGCGTGGCAGGCGTTGCATTGGCCACCATTATCTCCCAGTACATTTCCGCTACGCTGGTTCTCCTGTGCCTCATGCGGGACAAGGGCATCCTCCATGTGGAGCTGCGCCGGCTATGCCTGGACATCCATGTGGTAAAGCGTATCCTCCAGGTAGGCCTCCCTGCCGGATTCCAGGGTATCGTCTTTTCCATCTCCAATGTGGTCATCCAGTCCTCCATCAACGGCTTTGGTTCTACCGCCATCGTGGCCGGCTCCTCTGCCGCCGCAAATATTGAAGGCTTTGTTTATGTGGGGATGAACGCCTTTTACCAGACGGCTATCACATTTACCAGTCAGAACTACGGCGCCTGCAAATGCAAGCGTGTAGACCATATCATGGCATTGTGCCTTACCTTCAGCGCATCGGTAGGCCTGATCCTTGGCTGGCTTGCGTTCCTGTTTGGACATCCTTTGGCGTCTATTTACGCTCCTGGTGAAGAAGCGGTCATTGCCCAGGCTATCACCCGTCTTCAGGTAACCTGCACTACCTATTTCCTCTGCGGCCTGATGGATACCCAGGTAGGCGTTCTCCGTGGACTTGGTTACTCCGTTCTGCCCATGATCGCCTCCTTGGTAGGTGCCTGCGGCCTGCGGCTGCTGTGGGTCGCCACTGTATTCCAGCTGTATAAGACCCCCACCATGCTCTACATTTCCTATCCCGTCAGCTGGCTGCTTACTGCTTGCTTCCACTGCACCTTTTTCTTCCTTGTTCGCAAGCATGCCTACGCAAAGGTTACAGGTATCCATTCCATTCAATAATTTCCCCAGCGATACGCCGTCCGGTCCAAAAGGACCGGACGGTTTTATTCTGCATATACGGGCAACTGTGCATTGCTTTTGTTTTCCCCTTCCGGTACAATAGTACCAGTGTTTACAGAGAAAGGATGCGTACATAGCATGGAACCAGTCCAGTCTTCCGCCCGCCTCACCTTCTGGGAAGCGGCCAGCATCATCATCGGCCACGGCATCGGCGCAGGCATTTTATCCGTCCCCTATCTCGCCTCCCGCAACAGCTGGTGGGATATCCTGTGGATCGCTGCCGTTGCATACCTCATCAATCTTCTGCTTCACTTCATGATCGCCGAGCTTTCCTACAATAACGGCGGTGCTCAGTTCATCCGCTGCTTTGAAAAAGAATTGTTTGTAGGACGGATCGGGAAAATCCTTACCTGGATTGCCTTTGCCCTGTTGGGCTTTTCCACAATCGTCAACGTCAGCGGCTTCATTACCGGCGCTGCCGCCGCCCTCACTGCCTGGTTGGGTCTTCCGGAACTGGCCGCCATGCTCCTCTTCTACATCGTATCCGCTGCTATCGTCTATTTGGGGCTGAAAGTAGTGGGCGTATGTGAAAAAATTGCCGTATTTTCTATGGTAGGCGTAGTGGGGATCCTCCTGGCCGCCACCCTTTTTTCTGAGCTCTCTCCCCTCAGTACCGACTCCATCGCCTTCACCAACCTGCTGGCCCTTTACAGCATGGTGGCCTTTTCCCTTTCCGCTGTCATGTCCACCCCTCAGGTGGTCAAAGGCCTCCAGGGCGATGTCAAACAGATCCGGCGGGCCATTGCTGCCGGTACCGGTCTTAATCTCCTGCTGATCCTGGTAATCACCTTTATGACGCTTCTGGGAGCAGGCAGAGACATTTCCCAGAACGGCGCCCTGGTGGATCTGGCCGCCCATCTGGGAGGCTGGGTCAGCATCATTGGGTATATCTTTACCCTGCTGGCTCTGGCCACCTCCTTCTGGGCCAACACGCTGAATCTGCGGGACATTGTGGACGAGCAGGTGCACTGGGGGCCGCGGTGGAGCTGGCTGATCGCCTCCCTGCCCTGCCTTGTGATCGCTCTTCTGCGTTTCACCAGCTTTGTGGGCTTTACCCGGCTGGCCAGCGTGGTACAGGTCCTTACCGGCGTGGGGATTATCGTTGCCTATCACCGCTCCCGCCGGAAGGCCGGGGCAAGCCCGATTTGCGGCCGCTTCGGGACACTGCCGTTCCAGATCCTTGTCATCGCGGGTACCCTGCTCTCCACAGTGGGAGCCCTGCTGCCGGTAAAGTGAGGTAAGTCATATGCATACAGACCGTTTCTGCATCACTCAGGTAGCGGCCACAGTAGACGCTCTGCTGGGCGTCCCCTGCCACGGCGGTGCCGCCGCTCCCCTGCCCCCTGTTCTGCATCAGGCAGCCCGCTCCCTCGCTGCCCCCTGTGACCGCGTATTTCTCTACAATCCCGACGCCATTGCCCAGTGGATCTATGCCGGTCGGCGGCCCCTCTTTGCACCGCTGGAGGTCCGTGCGGATCTGGGACTGGGAATGCTCTCTGTCTATCCGCCGGTAACGCCCGCCTGCTTCGCTTCTATGTACAGCGGCTTGACCCCTGCCGTACATGGTATCCAGGCCTATGTCAAGCCGGTACTTACCGTGGACACCATTTTTGACGACCTGCCTCTGGCGGGCCGCCGGGCCGCCATCGTCTCTACCGAAGGGGACAGTATCTCGCTGATCTTCCAGGGCCGGGACGTGGATTACTATATCTTCCCTACTGTGGAACGCTGCAACCAGCAGGCTATGGACCTGATCCGTGAAGATCGCCACGACCTTATCGTCCTCTATAACGGTAACTACGACCACTGGATGCACCGCGGCGGTCCGGAAACCCCCTGGGCCCTTCGGGCTCTGCGGGAGAACATCAACACCTACTGCGTCCTCCACGACGCTATTCGGGAGCACTGGTCCAGCCACAACACCGCTCTCGCCTTTGCCCCGGACCACGGCTGCCACCGTCAGTACGGCTTTCTGGGGCAGCACGGAATTGACATGCCCTGTGACATGCACATCTGGCATTTCTGGAAATTCCTGCCTGCCCATTCCCCTCAGCACTGACATGAGAAAACG
>JAGHHM010000143.1 GCA_017887695.1 Oscillospiraceae bacterium
ACAAGCACGGCCTGAAGATCACCGACATCGACAAGTACTCCCCCGAGATGCAGAACCCCGACATCACCAAGCCCGCCGGCGCCGGCGACGTGCCTCTGGCCAACTACAAGATGATCGCCGCCCTGGCCGTCAAGCGGGGCGAGCTGCAGAAGGCGGATCTGGCCTCCTTCCCCGTCAAGCATGGCCTCACCGGCTGGGCTCCCACCCAGGGCCACATCCCCTCCGGCGTGCCCTACATCGGCTTCGCCCGGGAGGACATCATGGCCGGTAAGCTCAACCGCGTCATGATCATCGGCAAGGGCTCCCTGTTCCTGGGCCGCATGACCAACCTGTTCGACGGCGTTTCCTTTGTCATCCAGGCCAACACCGGCGCCGAGGAGGCTCAGGCCGGCGTCAGCGAGGAGGAAGTCAAGGGCATGATCGCCAAGGCTATGCGTGACTTTGCCGCCACGCTGATGGCCCAGGCTGAATAAGCGGGAGGCCCATCATGAGTAATTTGGAAAAAACCATTGCCAAGGCCTTCCTGGAAATGGCGGAAGGCCTGGAGACCGGCTCCTTCGGCCCCCGGCCGAAGATCGCCCTCACCGGCATGGGCAGTGAGCATGGCGAGGAAAACGCCATGAAGGCCGCCCAGATGGCCGCTGCCCGGGGTGTGGATGTGTACTACATCGGCACCCTGGAGGCCGAGGGCGTCACCACCGTCCATGTGGCCAACGAGGATGAGGGCCACAAGAAGATGGAAGAGATGGTGGAAAAGGGCGAGGTTGACGGTGCTGTCACCATGCACTTCCCCTTCCCCATCGGCGTTTCCACCGTGGGCCGGGTAGTCACCCCCGCTTACGGCAAGGAGATGTTCATTGCCACCTCCACCGGCACCTCCAGTGCCGACCGTATCGAGGGCATGATCAAGAACGCGGTCTATGGCATCATCACCGCCAAGGCCTGCGGCGTGAAGAACCCCACCGTGGGTATCCTGAACGTGGATGGCGCCCGCCAGACCGAGATGGCCCTCAACACCCTGAAGGACAACGGCTACGAGTTTGAGTGGGCCACCTCTGCCCGTGCGGACGGCGGCGCAGTCCTCCGCGGCAACGACGTCCTCAAGGGTACCCCCGATGTTCTCATCTGCGACAGCCTCACCGGCAACGTCCTGGTGAAGATGCTCTCCGCCTACACCACCGGCGGCAGCTTCGAGGCCACCGGCTACGGCTACGGCCCTGGCATCGGCCCCGGCTATGACAAGCTGGTACTGATCGTGTCCCGTGCTTCCGGCGCCCCTCTGGTGGCCAATGCCCTGGAGTTCGCCGGCCAGCTGGTGAAGGGCAAGGTATTTGATGTGGCTGCCAAGGAGTTTGCCGCCGCCGAGAAGGCGGGCCTCAGCAAGATCCTGGCCGACCGCAAGGCTGCTGCCAAGGGTGCTGCCGCCGACGAGGAAGAGGTCAAGGCTCCTCCCGCTGAGCCCTGTACCGCCAGCATCCCCGGCATCGAGGTCATGGACCTGGAGGATGCCGCCAAGGTGCTGTGGAAGGCCGGCATCTATGCCGAGACCGGCATGGGCTGCACCGGCCCCCTGGTGATGATGAGCGACGCCAACCACGCCAAAGCCGTGGAGCTGCTGAAGGCCGCAGGCTACATCGGTTAAGGAGGCAGAAGAGATGAAAGTCATCGACACCGTCAACAAGACGGAGCTGGATCTCACCACTGAGCAGCTTATCGATCTGGTGGCCAACCACAACCGCCAGGTGGACCTGGTCTTTGCAGAGAAGCGTACCGACGAGGACGGCTACCTCAGCTGGGATCAGGAGAACTGGACCTGTGTGGACGGCAAGCGGTTTATCCGCAGCTACTTCTTCCAGGGCCGGGCTCTCAGCGATTACAGCGGCTACAACAAGTACGACATGGCCGGTTACTTCCTCCCCGAGGAAGCTACCGAGGTACGGCTTGGCTGATACCGCTTCTGCTGCGATACCACATGATGCCATAAGCAAACCCCCGCTGCCTAACAGCAGCGGGGGTTTTTTTCGGCTTCTTTATTCCATTCTCAGGACTCTCTCAGCCCCGGGCGGCGCCCAACAGCTGCTCCAGCAGCTGCGCCGGGTCCTTGGGCAGCAGGGCCGCGCCCTCTGCCGCCAGCTCCTCCCGGCTGCGGTACCCCCAGGGGGCTGCTGCCGGCAGCATGCCGGTATTCTTGGCAAAGATAATATCCGTGCCGCTGTCGCCTACATAGGCGATCTCCTCCGGCGGCAGGCCCAGTTCCTCCAGGACAGGAGCCGCAGCGCCGGGATCCGGCTTCAAGGGCCGTCCCTCCGCCCGTCCATGGACAAAGCGGAAATCCACATCCGGAAAATATGTGCGGATAATGTGCTGGGCTGTGGCTTCCGTCTTATTGCTCAGCACCCCTACCGGCAGCCCGGCGGCAATAAGCCCCGCCAGCAGCTCCCGGGCGCCGGGATAGTAGTCCGTCCCTTCGGTGCAGCGCAGCCGGTAGTCCTCTTTATAAAAGGCCAGAACCTTCTCCTGCACCGCATCCGGCGTCCCCGCCGGCACTGCCCGGCGTACTGCCTCCCGGATCCCTCCGCCGATGAAGGTCTTGCATTCCTCCACCGTGTGGGTGGGCAGCCCCTGGGAAGCCAGGGCCCGGTTCAGCGCCCCGGTAATATCCGGAATCGTATCCAGCAGCGTTCCATCCAGATCAAATACAACTGCTTTTATCATGATATGTGCCTCCTTCCGCCCTCTGGCGGCAAAAGTATTTGTATTATAGCACGGCCTACTTTCTCTGTCAATTTGTATGGTTTTTGCAAAAAACAACGAAAAAATTGACAAAATCCTTCTTTTATTGACTACTGGCCGATTGACTTTACAAGGAAAGTGCAGTATCCTATGAACAGGCAAAATTCTGATGGGAGGTATCACCATGAACACAGCAGAACTCAAACAATTCTGCACAGAAGTTCGCCGCGACATCATCAACATGACTGCCAATGCAGGCAGCGGCCATCCCGGCGGTTCCCTGTCCGCTACGGAACTGATGAGCGCCATCTTCTGCACCCAAATGCGTATCGATCCCAAGAACCCCAGAGATCCTGACCGGGACCGTTTCGTCCTCAGCAAGGGCCATTCCGCCCCCTGCTACTACGGCGTCCTGGCGGAGCTGGGCTTCTTTGACAAGGCGGAGTTCCAGAACTTCCGCCAGCTCCACAGTATCCTCCAGGGCCACCCCGACATGAAGAAGGTTCCTGGTGTGGACGCTTCCACCGGCTCTCTGGGCCAGGGCGTGTCCATCGCGGTAGGTATGGCTCTGGGCGCCAAGTACCTGGGCAAGGACACCAAGGTGTTCACGCTCCTGGGCGATGGCGAGTGCCAGGAGGGCCAGGTTTGGGAGGCCTTCATGGCTGCCAACCACTACAAGCTGGACAACCTGACCGTGGTGATTGACAACAACGGCCTGCAGATCGACGGCAGCAACGACGAAGTTATGAGCCTGGGCGATATGCCCGCCAAGCTCCGTGCCTTTGGTTTCCACACTATCGAGCTGGCCGACGGCAACGACATCGAGGCTGTTCTGGCCGCTCTCAACGAGCCCACCGAGCCCGGTAAGCCCAAGGCCATCCTGGCCCACACCGTCAAGGGCAAGGGCGTATCCTTTATGGAGAACCAGGTGGGCTGGCACGGCAAGGCTCCCAACGAGGAGCAGCGCCAGCAGGCTTTGAAGGAATTGGAGGGCTGAGAAAATGAGTGAAAAAGCAACAAGAGCCGCTTACGGTGAGGCCCTGGCTGAGCTGGGCGCCGTCAACGACAAGGTAGTGGTGCTGGACGCCGACCTGGCCCATGCCACTATGACCCTGACCTTCAAAAACGCTTTCCCTGACCGTCATTTCAACGCCGGCATCGCTGAAGCCAATATGGTGGATATGGCCGCTGGTATGTCTACCATGGGTCTGATCCCCTTCTGCTCCACCTTTGCCATGTTCGGCGCCGGCCGGGCCTATGAGCAGGTGCGCAACTCCATTGCCTACCCCAAGCTCAACGTGAAGCTGGCCATGACCCACGCCGGTGTGTCTGTGGGCGAAGACGGCGGCAGCCATCAGTGCATTGAGGACCTGGCCCTGATGCGGGCGATCCCCGGCATGACCGTTATCTGCCCCGCCGACGCCAATGAGACCCGCAAGGCCGTATTTGCCGCCGCCCAGATGCAGGGCCCTGTGTACCTGCGGCTGGCCCGTCTGGCCTCCCCCATCTTTGAGGAGGATTATCCCTTCGAGATCGGCAAGGCCAACGTCCTGAAGGACGGTACCGATGTGGCGGTATTCGCCACCGGCCTGATGGTCAGCGAGGCCCTGGAGGCTGCCAAGCTTCTGGAGGCCGAGGGCAAGAGCGTGGCCGTCATCAACGTCCACACCATCAAGCCCATTGACGCCCAGTGCGTGATGGACTACGCCCAGAAGTGCAGCCGCGTGGTCACCGTGGAGGAGCACAGTGTCATTGGCGGTCTGGGCGACGCTGTGGCTGATGTCCTCATGGGCAAAATCTGCTGCCAGTTCAAGAAGATCGGCGTCCAGGATCAGTTCGGCCAGTCCGGCAAGGCTAAGGACGTTCTCAAGGAGTACGGCCTCACCGCTCCCCAGATTGCCGAGAGCATCAAGGAGATCCTGTAAAATTTCCTCCCTATTCATCTGCAAGAGGCCCGTTTCAGAATGTCAGTTCTGTAACGGGCCCTCTTTTTCTCTCCTTTTCGGCCAAGCAGTAAAGCTATCCCCCTTTCAGGCGCGTTCTTCCTTACACGAAATTCAGAAAGGAACGGCACCTCATGGAAAAACCTGTCATCGGCCTTGCAGCCGCTGAAAATCCCAAGCTTCTGCCAGGAAAGCATATTGTCAATACCACCTATGTTTCCGCCATCATCGCTGCCGGCGGCACTCCCCTGCTCATTCCCGTGGATCCGGATGCCAGCCGGGTACAAGAATATATCCCTCTATTGGATGGTCTGCTGGTGCCGGGAGGGGAAGATGTTTCTCCCCTCCTGTACGGGCAGGATCCTGCCCCACAGGTCACCTACATCAATGCGGACAAAGACAACATGGAGTTGGCCTTAATCCAGCAGGCAGCAGAACGCAAATTGCCAGTATTCGGCATCTGCCGCGGGATGCAGCTCATCAACGTATGCTTCGGCGGTACCCTGTGCCAGGACCTCCCCTCCCAGTGGCCCGGCGCCATCTGCCATGCCCAGGATATGAGCATACGAAGCAGCCTGACCCACCATGTCACACTGACCCCCGACTCCCTGCTCAGCCGCCTGCTGGGCAGCGATGCCCCAGTTTATGTCAACAGCTACCACCATCAGGCTGTCTCCAAAGTTGCCCCAGGTTTTTCTATCTCTGCCACAGCGGCCGACAATGTAATCGAGGCCATGGAAAACCATACGGGCGATATTTACGCCGTACAATGGCATCCCGAAGAGCTGGTATCCGTCTATCCCCGTTTTCAGCCCCTGTTTCAGCATTTGGTAGCCCTTGCCGCCCAGAGAAAGGCATCAAAACGATAGGAAAAAACAAAAGGCTATCTATATCAAAAGGATCAGGGCCTATTCGGCCCTGATCCTTTTGCCTTTTATATGCTGCATACAACCTTGGCAACTCTCTGGTTCCTGCACATACAGCAATGCAGCACAATCGGTCTGCCGGTATTTGAGGGACATCTCTATCCGACGTTACTGCTTTCCCGGATGGGAAACTCCACCGCACCGGCGGCGCCAGCAGCGATCTCATACTGAGGGAATACCACTACCGGTGTGCCATCAGCATTGATGTAAAAGCTGGTGGTTTCATCTACCGTGGAAAAGCCTCCCTTGTCTGGCGGGAAGAAATAGGTAAAACCGTTTTCATCCACACTTTCGTCGATCTGCTTCTGGATGGCTGTATTGCAGATTTCCACCCAGTCCTCACCCAGCAGGTCCTCCAGGGTAATATCCCGGTCATTGGCCAGATCCAGATTATAGAAGTACAGCTTGTTGTAGGCGTTGAAGGAACCCTGGAACAGATTCACCACGAAGGACACGGTAGTGTCCGTCTGGCTCCTGATCTCATAGTCCACGATCACATCCATCTGCCGCTGTTCCCACTCCTCCGGGGTGCCGCCGGTAGCAAGATATGCCTCCCGGTACTCCTCCCAGAGCTGCTTTGTCTCCTCCAGATGGGCGTCCACCCGTTCCTGGATCTCCTCGTTCACCTTCCGGGCCAGGGCGTCATCGGCATCGGTCTGAATTTCCGGCACCGACACATGATAATTGATCTGGCCTTCCGTTGTGTCGTAGTTGCGCACAGTCAGCACCTGAAAGAATCCACCCAACACCGGGATATCCGCCGCAGCGGATGCAAAGCCGGGAAACAGATTCAGTCCGCCGATCAGCAGCGCAAAGCAGGCCGCGAGGCTTCCTACCGTCCGCAAAAGCCGCCGTCTCTGAACCCGACGACGGTTGGCACGGCCCTGGCATACGCCGGCCCATACCCGTCCCCCCAGTTCATCGGGAATCGGTATGTCCTCGTATGCCTTCTTCGCGTCCTTAAATTCATCCATATAGTTCTTCTCCTTCCAGTGATACTCTCAGCTTTTTTAAAGCTGTGTACAGACGAGTCTTGACAGTATTAAGGTTCCAACCGGTAACTTCACTGATCTCCTTGAGAGACAATTCCTCATAGAAACGCAGCTTAATAACTGTCTGCAACTCCAGGGGAAGCTCTTCCACCCGCCGCTGGAGCAGCTCATCTGCCGGCAGCGGATCTTCATAGCTTCCCTCATCCAGCTCCTCCGGCGGCAGCAGGGTCACCCGCTTCTGCCGGCGCAGCATATCTGTACATACATTTATCAAAATGCGGTAAAACCAAGCCCGAAGGGCGTCCGGCTCCTGCAGACTATCCTGTTTCTCCAGTGCCCTGCAGACCGCGGATTGTACTGCGTCCAGAGCCTCTTCCCTGTTTTTCAGATAGCTGTAAGCCAGGCGGTAGAACCGTGCCTGATTCTCCACAAAAAAACTGGTCAGTTGTTCCTCATGAATCCTTGACACGCGAAAAGTCCTTTCCGCTTCTTTCTATCTACTTAGACGGAGAAGCTGCACAATAAGTTTTTCCCTACTTGTATCCCTGGAAATTTCCTCCTCTGTCCCGCCTGCATAAAAAAGCGGAGCGCCCACAGCATGGGTGCCCCGCCTGCCATTACAGCCCGTAGGCCAATGTAATGGGGTCCTGAAACAGAGGAAGATGGGGCGGCGAGAACGTAAACCACACAAACAGCACTGCCAAAGCAGCAAAGAGAACCGCCGCCACAACTTGAGCCGCTCCGCTGCGCATGGGCAAATGGGCCGTGAGATGGGCCTCCACCAGGAAGGCTGCCGCGGCCGCCACATAAAAAATGGCGATATCCACCCACATAACGGAAATTCCCAATGCCCCTGTATAGCCATAATACAGCATGGGAATCAGCAGCAAGCCCACCACAGCGCCTGCCAGCTTGGCTGTCCAGTAGCCCTGGCAATGGCCGCCAAAAACAGCTGCGGCCAACGCTACCAGCAGCAACGGTACAAACAGCAGCTTCATATGCTCCCAAGTGGACTCGTTTACCGCTGCCACCGCGCCTACCACCACGTTTTCTCCGCTCCACTCATAGGCAAAATGCAGCGCAGTTCCCACGGCGCTGGTAAATAAAAATCCCCCGATCCACCATTTCCGGCATCCGTTTTCCATAAACATCCTCCTTTGTGGGTTTTCCCACATATGGAGGAAGTATATGCCGCTGCCAGGTCCTTTATACAACCTGCCATGACACCCGGAAACCATTGACAACCCGTCCACCAGGGGGTATCCTGAAAGAGAGAATCCGTACACTATTTCAAACAGGAGGAATCCGCATATGAAGAAGCGTATCGGCATCCTGACCTCCGGCGGCGATTGCCCGGGCCTCAACGCTACCATCCGGGGCGTAGCCAAGGCACTCTACCAGCGGCTGGGCGATGATCTGGAGATCATCGGTATTATCAACGGCTACTACGGCCTTATCAACGGAGACTGGCGGGTGATGCGGCGGGAAGAATTTTCCGGCATCCTCACCATGGGTGGCACCATTCTGGGCACCAAGCGCACTCCCTTTAAGCTCATGCGGGTGGTGGGCGAGGACGAGGTGGACAAAGTGGAGGCCATGAAAAAGAATTACAAGGAGATGAAGCTGGACTGCCTGCTGTGCCTGGGCGGCAACGGCACCCACAAAACCGCCAACCTTCTCTCCGAGGAAGGCCTCAACATTATCGGCCTGCCCAAGACCATTGACAACGACATCTACGGTACCGACGTGACCTTCGGTTTCCACACCGCTGTGGATATCGCCACCGAGGCCATCGACCGCATCCACACCACCGCCGGCAGCCACAGCCGCTGCATGGTAGTGGAGCTGATGGGCAACAAGGCCGGCTGGCTCACCCTCTATGCCGGCATCGCCGGCGGCGCGGACATCATCCTGATTCCTGAAATCCCCTACGCCATCGAGAACGTATGCGCTGCCATTGAGCGCCGGGCCAAGCAGGGCAAATCCTTCTCCATCCTGGCGGTAGCCGAGGGTGTATACGACGTGGAGGAAGCCCGGATGAAGAAGAAAGAGCGGGCGGCCAAGCGGGCAGAGGCAGGTTACACCACCGCCACCAACCGCATCGCCAAGCAGATCGAGGAGATGACCGGCTTTGAAACCCGGGTCTGCGTCCCCGGCCATATGCAGCGGGGCGGCACTCCCTCCCCCTATGACCGGGTCCTCGCCACTCAGTTCGGCGCTTACGCCGCCAAAATGGTGGAGGACGAAAACTACGGCATCACCGTGGCCATGAAGAATAACCACGTCTGGGCCAACAAGCTCTCTGACATCGCCGGCAAGAGCCGCCTGGTCCCCGAGGGCCACGGCATGCTGGAGGTAGCCCGGCGCATGGGCATCAGCCTGGGCTGATCCCCTCCCCCATAAAGCGGCCGCCTCCCATCCGGCAAAAGCGTCCGTCAGACACAGCAGCGAAAAAACCGGCTCCGGGCCCCTTGGGCCCGGGGCCGGTTTTTTATCTCACAACCACTTTACAGCTCAGGGCATGGCCAGCAGCGCCACCTGGGCGGGAGTATCTGCCGTCAGCTCCAGACGGCTGACCGGATAACGGCGCACCTGCTCCGCCGGGAAAAAGCTGAGGAAGGGATCTATGGTATCCAGCTCCAGGAACCCCTTGTCCCCCTGGCGATAATGCATGGGGATAATCACCCGGGGCGCAAGCTGCTCCGCCACTTTCTTCGCCGTGGCGGCGTCAATGGTATAGGTTCCCCCCACCGGCAGCAGCAGCGCATCACAGGGGCCAATGTCCGCCACCTGCTTTTCCGTCAGCAGATGTCCCAGGTCTCCCAGGTGAACTACCGTCAGCCCCTGGGCGGAAAATACCCGGACGATATTCTCCCCCCGGAGGGAGCCGTTGTCATTGTCATGGAAGGTGGAGATCTCCTTTACGGTAAAGGGATTTGCCTTCCCGGCGGTAAGGCTCACGCCGGCGGTATAGGCGTGGTCAAAGTGACCGTGGCTGCAATAGACTGCGTCAGCCTCGGCGGTCACGTCCGGGAAGCCCCGGACCACCTTATAGGGATCCAGCAGCGCCCGGAAGCCGCCGCTCTCCAGCACAAAACAGGAATGGCCCAGCCAGGTAATGGTCATATGTATCTCTCCTTTCACCATGTGGTGGGAACACGCACGCAGGAGCGGTCGATCTCCTTGAGGGAGTGGACGCCGCACATGGCCATGGCGTCCGCCAGCTCAGCGCGCAGCTTCTCTACATACAGCGCCACGCCTTCGGCGCCGCCGCCGTAGACGGCGGTGACAAAAGGGCGGGCAATCAGTACGCCGTCAGCCCCCAGGGCCAGGGCCTTGAACACATCCAGGCCGGAGCGGATGCCGCCGTCCACCAGGATGGTCATCTTCCCGCCCACTGCTTTCACGATCTCCGGCAGCACCTCAGCGGTGGCGGGGCACTGGTCCAGCACCCGGCCGCCGTGGTTAGACACCACAATGGCCGCAGCTCCCGCCTCGGCAGCCTTCTCCGCGCCCCGGGCTGTCATGATCCCCTTGAGGATAAAGGGACGGCCTGCATAGGCAATGATCTCCCGCAGCTCCTCCACCGTTTTGCTGCCGGCAGGAGGGGTCAGGTTCTGAAGGAAGGGCAGGCCCGCCGCGTCAATGTCCATGGCAATTGCCACCGGCTTGGCATCCCGAACCTGATCCAGCTTGGCAAAAACCGTATCCCGATCCCAGGGCTTTACCGTGGGGATGCCAAAGCCTCCAGCAGCCCGGATGGCCTCCGCCGCGCCCCGGAACACCGCCGGGTCCGTACCGTCACCGGTAAAGGCGGCGGTGCCTGCCGCCTGACAGGCGGGAACCAGGATGCCGTTATAGCTGAGGTCATCGTGCTTGTCCCCGTAGTGGAGCTTCAGCGCCCCCACCGGGGCGGCAAAAAAGGGAACGGAAAAGGTGTGGCCGAACAGCTCCGCGGTTGTATCCGCCGGGCCGTTGGGGCAGATGGTATCCATATTGACGCAGATCTCCTGCCACTTCTGATAGTTGCGGATCGCGCCGGTGCCCAGGCCCTTGGCCCCGGGGCCCGGCACGGTATTTTTACAGGCCAGGCCGTTGCACACAGGGCAGGCCTTACAGTAGGGGCCAATGCAGCCCCGGGCGGCGGAAAGAACGTCCTGATAGGTCATAATATAGGAATCCTCCTCGGTAAAGTGTAGCTTCTTTCTTTTATTATAAGGCCCTGGCGGCGGTATTTGCAAGAAGAGAAGAAAATATATTCATCCCGCAGGCACATGCTCCCCCTCCTTTGCGTCATAACAGGCAAAGGCCCCCAAGAAAAGGAGGATAACGCCATGAAAAAAGCACTGTCTCTTTTGCTGGCAGCTCTGCTGCTGACCCTTGCCCTTACCGCCTGCGGTGCCGGAAGGAATGCCGTGTCTGACGAAGCCACCCAGTCCAGTGATATTGCCGCCGATGACGCCATGGACATGGGATGGGTGTCGGGAATGGAAGCCACTGCACCGGATCTTCCTGAGAAAAATTCCGGAGGCGGCACCTCTTCCGACAGCGCAGGCGCCCTCTCCGGTCAAACCAAGATCATCCGCACTGCCAGCCTGGACATGGAAAGCCGGGACTTTGACGCCGCCCTGGATACCCTGGATCAGCTGGTAAGCAGCCTGGGCGGCTACTACGAAAGCCGCACCATTTACCAGGCGGGCACCTATCCCCACGCCCAGCTCACCATCCGGGTACCAGCAGACAAAACGGACGGCTTTCTGGCCCAGGCGGGAGAGGCCGCCCATATCACCCGCCAGGAGGAGAGCAATCAGGACGTCAGTGAAAGCTACTACGACGTGGAGGCCCGCCTGGCCACCCAGCGCACCAAGCAGGAGCGGCTTTTGGCGCTGCTGGAGCAGGCTGTCACCATGACGGATATCATTGAGCTGGAGAACGCCCTGAGCGAAACGGAGCTTCAGATCGAATACCTCACCGGCAGCCTGCGCAAGTATGACAGCCTTATCGGCTACGCCACCATTACGGTCTTTCTCCAGGAGGTCTACAAGCTCTCCACCGAAGAGGAGCCGGCCACCACCTTTGGCCAGCGGCTGTCCGCCGCCTTTTCCACCGGACTCCGTCAGGGGCTCAATACCCTGGAGGAGCTGGTGATCTCCCTGGCCCGGAACTGGATGGGTCTGCTGTTTGCCGCCGCTGTCATCTTCGTGGTAGTGGTCCTCCTCCGCCGCCGCATTCGCCGCCGCCGGATGCCTTTCCCGCCTGCGGCCCCCTCCGACGGCGCAGACAGCTCTGACTTCCAGCCGCCCCAGACATAAAAATTTTCCTTCCCCGCCCCTGCTCGTCTTTTTCCCTTCAGCCGTCATTTCTCCCTTTATTGCCGCCGCGGAAGCCTGCCCATGGCTCTCCGCGGCGGTTTTTTGAAAATTCTTGTTATTTTTTTAACATATTCTCGTTCAGCCTATGGACAAATCACCCATTTAATGTCATAATTAAACTACTGTTCTCAGGGGAACCCCCTGTCAAAGGGAGAATCTCCTGTATTTTTGGGAATTTTATTCAGTTATCGCAGTATGCGGAAAGGAGCGTGCCCCCTTTGAGTCGCCTTGACATCAAGACCCCCGATCGGGCCCAGATGGTGGTAGAGCAGCTTTACCACGACATGGAGCGCCGGATCGCCGCCTCCCCTCCGGGCCTGTGTCCGGTGGATATGGCGCTGAACTTTTTGAACCTGTGCCATGCCCAGACCTGCGGCAAATGCGTACCCTGCCGGGTGGGCCTTGCCCAGCTGTCCATCCTCCTTACCGACGTGCTGGATGGCCGGGCCAAGCCCCGCCACATGAAGATCATCGAGGACACCGCCCGCTCCATTGAGGAAAGTGCTGCCTGCGCCATCGGCCAGCACGCGGCCCAGCTGGTGCTTAACGGCATCCGGGGCTTTGCCGACGATTACTGGGAGCATATCAACAACCACCGCTGCTTGGGAAGCCTGGAAAACCCGGTGCCCTGCGTGGCCCTGTGCCCTGCCGGTGTGGACATTCCCGGCTACATCGCCCTGATCAACGCCGGCCGCTGCGAAGACGCCGTGCGCCTGATCCGCAAGGACAACCCCTTCCCGGTGGCCTGCGCCTACATCTGCGAACACCCCTGTGAGGCCCGCTGCCGCCGGAACATGATTGACGACGCCATGAACATCCGGGGCCTCAAGCGCTACGCCGTAGACACCGCCGGCGACGTACCCCAGCCCCTGTGCGCCGAGCCCACCGGCAAGACCGTGGCTGTGATCGGCGGCGGCCCCGGCGGCCTCTCCGCCGCCTACTACCTTGCCCTCATGGGCCACGAGGTCACCGTATATGAAAAGCGCAAGCAGCTGGGCGGTATGCTCCGCTACGGCATCCCCAGCTACCGCTTCCCCCGGGAACTGCTGGACCGGGAGATCAACTCCATCCTCTCCCTGGGCATCACCGTACATACCGAGGTGGATGTGGGCAAGGACATCCCCTTCGAGGAGCTGCGCAGCAAATATGACAGCGTCTACATCTCCATCGGCGCCCATACCGACAAGAAAACCGGCATTCCCGGTGAGGACAGCCAGGGCGTAGTCAGCGCGGTGGAGATGCTTCGGGCCATCGGTGACAACGAGATGCCCGACTTCACCGGCAAGAAGGTGGTGGTCATCGGCGGCGGCAACGTGGCCATGGACGTCACCCGCAGCTCCGTGCGCCTGGGAGCCGAAAAGGTCTCCTGTGTCTACCGCCGCCGGCAGGTGGATATGACCGCCCTGCCCGAGGAGGTGGAGGGCGCCGTGGCCGAGGGTGTGGAGCTTCTGACCCTGATGGCCCCCGTCCGCATTGAGGCCGATGAAAACGGCCGCGCCGTGGCCCTGTGGGTCCAGCCCCAGATGCCCGGCGACATTCGCTCCGGCCGTCCCGTACCCAAGGCTGCTGACCAGAAGGAAATCCGCATCCCCGCAGACATCGTGGTGGTGGCCATTGGTCAGGGCATTGAGACCAACTCCTTTGAGCACGCCGGTATCCCCATCCACCGGGGTACCATCGACGCCCTCAGCGACAGCAAGCTGGCCAAGGCGGACATGGAGGGCATCTTTGCCGGCGGCGACTGCGTCACCGGCCCCGCCTCCGCCATCAAGGCCATTGCCGCCGGCAAGGTGGCGGCGGCCAACATCGACGAATACCTGGGCTTCCGTCATGAGATCACTGTGGATGTCACCATCCCCGACCCCGATCTCAGCGACCGGACCCCCCATGGTCGGGTCAACACCACCGAGCGGGAGGCCAGCGAACGCAAGCACGACTTCGTCTGCATCGAGTGCGGCCTCAGCCAGCAGGGCGCCATGGAGGAAAGCAGCCGGTGCCTGCGCTGCGACCACTTCGGCTACGGCATTTTCAAGGGAGGGAGGCACGAAAAATGGTAAGACTCACCATCAACGGCAAAGCCCTGGAGGTGGCGGAAAACACCACCATCATGGAGGCCGCCAAGCTGGCAGGCTCTCCGGTGCCCAGCCTCTGCTACTGGAAAGGGCTTAACGAGATCGGCGCCTGCCGGGTATGTGTGGTGGAGGTGGAGGGCATTGACCGCCTGGTCACCGCCTGCAACAACACCGTTCAGGAGGGCATGGTGGTCCACACCAACAGCCCCAAGGTCCGTGCCGCCCGGCGCACCAACCTGCGCCTGATCCTCTCCCAGCACGACTGTCAGTGCGCCTTCTGTGTGCGCAACGGCAACTGCGCCCTCCAGAAGATGGCCATGGACGCCAACCTTCTCTACCTGCCCTACTCCATGGACGTCCGCAAGGGCAACTGGGACCGCACCGCCCCCCTGATCCGCCAGGAGAGCAAGTGCATCACGTGCATGCGCTGCATCCAGGGCTGCGACAAGATCCAGAGCCTGAACATCTGGGACGTGGCGGGCACCGGCTCCCGGGTATCCGTCAACGTCAGCCACAACCGGAAGATCCGGGAGGCAGACTGCGCCTTCTGCGGCCAGTGCGTCACCCACTGCCCCACCGGCGCCCTCCGGGAGCGGGACGACACCGAGGAGGTGCTGGACGCCCTGGCGG